>NZ_JAMCOS010000001.1:4648515-4956416 GCF_028069655.1 Acidovorax sp. NCPPB 4044 | reverse complement strand
TGGGCATGACCGACATGATCGGCACCAGCGTGGGCATCGGCGCGTGGGGCCTCGTGACCGGCGTGGCCATGGTCAAGAGCGGGCTGTCGGCCCCCATGGCGATCTTCATGTCGCTCACGGTGTATGCCGGCAGCGCGCAGCTCTCGGTGCTGCCGCTGCTCTCCGCGGGCGCGCCGCTCTGGGTGATGTGGCTCGCGGCCTCGTGCGTGAACCTGCGCTTCGTGATCTTCAGCAGCATGTGGCGCAGCTATTTCGCCTGGCTGCCGCGCCGCCAGCGCCTGGCGGTGGGCTATTTCAGCGGCGACGTGATCTTCGTGGCCTTCATGAAGCGCTTCCCCAAGCCCGAGCCGCAGGCCGAGCAGGTGCCTTACTTCTGGGGCGCGGCGGTGCTCAACTGGTGCTCGTGGCAGATCCCCTCGATCGCCGGCATCCTGTTCGCGAATGCCGTGCCGCTGTCCTGGGGCCTGGGCTTCGCGGGCGTGCTGGCGCTGCTGGGCGTGCTGCTGTCCATGCTGTTCGACCGGGCCACGTGGCTGGCCACGGGCGTGGCGATGACGGCGGCGATCGCCGCGTTCTCGCTGCCGCTCAAGCTCAACATCCTCGTCGCGATCGCGGCCGCCGTGGCGGCGGGCCTCATCATCGAGACGGTGGACCGCCACCTGCGCCGCCGGCCCGAAGTGCGGCTGGTGCCCGCGCACGGCGCGCTGCGGCCCCAGGAGAAGAAGGACGTGGAAGACGGCGACGTGGTACCGCTGCGCGAGGAGGAACACCCATGACGGGCCGCCGCACGCAACGCGACGGGGAGGCGGCATGGACGCTTCGGTGACCGAAACCGCCATCGCGATCCTCGGGCTGGCGGTGATCACGCTGGTGACGCGCGCGTTCTTCATGATCCCCGAGAACGAAGTGCCGATGCCCGACTGGCTCAAGCGCGGCCTCAAGTACGCGCCGCTCGCCGCGCTGGCGGCGGTGATCGCGCCCGAGCTGTTCATGTCGCGCGGCGAACTCATCGGCACGCTGCAGGATGCGCGCCTGCCGGCCATGGCCTGCGCCGTGGCCTATTACTTCTGGCGCCGCGGCATCCTGGGCACGATCTGCGTGGGCATGGCGGTCTACCTGCCGCTGCACATCGGCCTGGGCTGGTAGCGCCGCCGCTGCGGCGGTGCCGGCCCCGGCCTACGGAAGGCCGCCCGGTGCGGCGCCTACAATCCGGCGCAGTTTTTTTTCGCCGCCGCCCCAGCGCCCGCCACCCGATGGCCGGCCCGGGCTTCCCACCCCCTCCAGCTCTCCCCATGCAAATCCTTCGCTTCTCCGACCTCTGCGCCCAGGGCCAGGCCCGCGGCCAGCGCGTGTTCATCCGCGCCGATCTGAACGTGCCGCAGGACGACACCGGCCGCATCACCGAGGACACGCGCATCCGCGCGTCCGTGCCCTGCATCCGCATGGCGCTGGACGCCGGCGCGGCCGTGATGGTGACGAGCCACCTGGGCCGCCCCACGGAAGGCACGCTCACGCCCGCCGATTCGCTCGCGCCCGTGGCCGAGCGCCTCGCGGAACTGCTGGGCCGCGACGTGCCCCTGGTGGCCGACTGGGTGGACGGCGTCGACGTGCAGCCGGGCCAGGTGGTGCTGCTCGAGAACTGCCGCGTGAACGTGGGCGAGAAGAAGAACCGGCCCGAGCTGGCGCAGAAGCTCGCGAAGCTCTGCGACATCTACGTCAACGACGCCTTCGGCACCGCGCACCGCGCCGAGGGCACGACCTACGGCATCGCCGAGTACGCGAAGACCGCCTGCGCCGGCCCGCTGCTGGCCGCCGAGATCGACGCCATCACGAAGGCCCTGGCCAACCCGCGCCGGCCGCTCGCGGCCATCGTGGCGGGCTCCAAGGTTTCCACCAAGCTCACGATCCTCAAGAGCCTCGCGAACAACGTGGACCGGCTCATCGTGGGCGGCGGCATCGCCAACACCTTCATGCTGGCCGCCGGCCTGCCGATCGGCAAGAGCCTGGCCGAGCCCGACCTCCTGGACGAGGCCCGCGCCGTGATCGAGGCCATGAAGGCGCGTGGCGCCGAGGTGCCGATACCCACCGACGTGGTGGTGGCCAAGACCTTCGCGGCGGATGCGCCCGCCACGGTGAAGGCCGCCGCCGACGTGGCCGAGGACGACCTGATCCTGGACATCGGCCCCGAGACGGCCAGGAAGCTCGCCGGGCAGTTGCAGTCGGCCGGCACCATCGTCTGGAACGGCCCGGTGGGCGTGTTCGAGTTCGACGCGTTCTCGCACGGCACGGAGGCCATCGCGCGGGCCATCGCCGCAAGCGATGCGTTCAGCATCGCGGGCGGCGGCGACACGCTCGCGGCCATCGCCAAGTACGGCATCGAGCAGCAGGTGGGCTACATCTCCACGGGCGGCGGCGCCTTCCTGGAAGTGCTAGAGGGCAAGGAACTGCCGGCCTTCGAGATCCTGCAGAAGCGCGCACGCACCGCCTGATTCCGCATTTGCTATAAAAAACATAGCTGCATTCGCAATGAAACCGGCGGCATGCGGCACTTTCGACCTGGAATGGCGGCCATGACCTTTCTCGACCAACTGCGGGACGCGACCGCGCGCAACGACTCCCTGCTCTGCGTGGGGCTCGACCCCGAGCCCGCGCGCTTCCCCGCCGCGCTGCGCGGCGACGCGGGCCGGATCTACGACTTCTGCGCCGCGATCGTCGATGCCACGGCCGACCTGGCCTGCGCGTTCAAGCCGCAGATCGCCTACTTCGCGGCGCACCGTGCCGAAGAGCAGCTCGAGCGCCTCGTCCGCCACATGCGCACCGCCGCGCCGCACGTGCCCGTGATCCTGGACGCCAAGCGCGGCGACATCGGCTCCACGGCCGAGCAGTACGCGATCGAGGCCTTCGAGCGCTACGGCGCCGACGCGGTGACGCTCTCGCCGTTCATGGGCTTCGACTCCATCGCGCCCTACCTGGCCTACCACGGCAAGGGCGCGTTCCTGCTGTGCCGCACGTCCAACCCCGGCGGCGACGACCTGCAGAGCCAGCGCCTCGCGAGCGTGGAAGGGCAGCCGCTGCTGTTCGAGCACATCGCGCGGCAGGCGCAGGGGCCGTGGAACCGCAACGGCCAGCTCGGCCTCGTGGTGGGCGCGACCTACCCCGCCGAGATCGAGCGCGTGCGCGCCCTGGCGCCGACGCTGCCGCTGCTGATCCCGGGCGTGGGCGCCCAGGGCGGCGATGCGGCCGCCACGGTGCGCGCCGGGCTGCGCGCGGGCGGGCCCATCGTGGTGAACTCCTCGCGCGCCATCCTGTACGCGAGCGGTGGCGACGATTTCGCCGCCGCGGCCCGCCTGGCCGCGCAGGCCACGCGCGATGCGCTGAACGCGGCGCGGCGCTGAAGGCCCGCAAGGGAACGCGGCGCGCACGCGGCCTGCCTGCCCGCATCGCCAGCCATGCAGCTCAAATGGGTGGAAGACTTCATCGCGCTGGCGCGCGAGCGCAGCTTCACGCGCGCGGCCGAGGTGCGGCATGTGACGCACCCGGCGTTCGGGCGGCGCATCCGGGCGCTCGAAGCCTGGGCCAGGGTCGCGCTCGTGGAGCGCGGCGCGGGCGCCGAAGGCGCTGACGGCAGCGGCGGCGTGGCGGCCGATGCGGCCCGCTCCGGCGGCCCCGTGCGGCTGACGGCCGCGGGCACCGCGTTTCTCGACACCGCCGAGCAGCTCGCGCGGGAGCTGTCGCAATCGCAGGAAGAGCTGCGCGCCATCGCGGGGCGGCAGGCCCGCTCGGTCACCATCGCCACGGGACGCACGCTGGCGCGCACGGTGCTCGCCGATGCGCTGCCGCGCGTGCGCACGGCCCTGCAGAGCGCGGAGCTGCGCGTGGTCACGAACGGCCTCGCGCAGACCGTGGCGATGCTGGAGCGCGGCGAGGCCGACTTCTGGCTCGGCTACCACCATCCCGCGCTCGCGGTGCGGCTGGACGGCCGCGTGTACACGCACACCACGCTCGCCACCGACCGCCTGGTGCCGGTGTCGCGCGCCAATGCGCAGCGCGCCCCGCAGCATGCGCTGTCCGCCGAGGGGCCGGCGGTGCCCTACCTCGCCTATGCCGACACGCTGGCGCTGGGCCGGCTGGTGGAAGACCTGCTCGCGCGGCATCCGCTCTCGCCGCGCCTGCGCCGCACCATCGAATGCGATTCGGCGGACGCGCAGTACGAATACGTGCACCGCGGCCTGGGCGTGGCATGGCTGCCGTGGTCCATGGTGCGCGCCGACTGCCAGGCCGGCACGCTCGCGCCCGCGGGCGACCGGCGCCTGGAGCAGCGGTTCGACGTGCGGCTCGTGCGCCCCAAGCGCCGGCTCGGCAGCACGGCAGAGACGGTCTGGCGGGCCCTCGCTCGCACCTGACCTCCACGGCCGCGTCGCGGCGGCGCACCGCGTGCCGAAACAGCACGGCTGCGTGCCGTTTCGGCACCCGCGGCGCGGGGCCGGCTCCGGAGAATCGCGGCACGACCACCACTCCAGGGAAGCCCCCATGCCCCATCGATACACGCCCCCGGTGCCCGCACGCTCTGCCCTCCGGCGTCACGCCGCCGCCGCGTCCCCGGCCCGCCGCCTCGGCCTGCGGGCGGCGTTCGCGGCCCTGGCCGCCGCCACGGCCGCGCTGGCCCCGCTGCAGGGGGCCCGGGCGCAGCCGCAGGATGCCGCCGCGGCCTATCCCACGAAACCGATCACCATCGTCGTGGGCTACCCGCCCGGCGGCAGCACCGACCTCACGGCGCGCACGCTGGCGACGGAGCTGTCCACGCGCCTGGGCGTGCCGGTGGTGATCGAGAACATCGGCGGTGCCGGCGGCGCGATCGGCGCGCAGAAGGTGGCGTCCAGCGCCCCGGACGGCTACACGCTGCTCGTGGGTGCGAGCAACGAGATCGCGATCAACCGGCTCGTGACGAAGAAGGTCAAGTACGACATCAAGGATTTCACGGCGCTGGCGCTCATCGGCTCGCAGCCGCTGGTGCTGGTGGCGTCCACCGGCTCGGGCGTGAAGAGCGCGGCGGATTTCGTGCAGCGCGTGCGTTCGCAGCCCGGCAAGGCGAGCTACGGCAGCTCGGGCGTGGGCACCGCGCTGCACCTGGCCGGCGAGATGGTCAAGGAGCAGGGCCAGCTCTTCATGACGCACATCCCCTACCGCGGCGTGGCACCGCTCGCCAACGACCTGCTGGGCAACAACATCGAGTACGGCGTGTTCGTGCTCTCCAGCGGCCTGCCGCACATCCGCAGCGGCAAACTGGTGGCGCTGGGCACGACGGAGGCGCGCCGCTCGGCGGTGGCGCCCGAGATCCCCGCGCTAGCGGAACTGCCGCAGTTCAAGAACGTCGACATCGGCGTGTGGTTCGCGCTCATGGGCCCGGCCGGCCTGCCGCGCCCCGTGGCCGAGCGGCTGCGCCGGGCGACGCGCGACGCGCTGCAGTCGCCCGACTTCCGCAAGAAGATGGAGGCCAGCGGCGGCGCCGTGGCCTCGCCCACCGTGGACACCGACGCGTTCCTGGCCTCGGAAGTGGCCAAGTACCGCAAGATCGTCGAATTCGCCAGGATCGAGGAATGATGGACCGCACCCCCACCACCGGCGCAGCGCCCCTGCCCTCGTCGAACGGCCCCGCGCCGCTGCGCTTCGCGCTGCCGCGGCCCGACCTGGGCCCCTGGCGCGCGGGCAACACCGGCACCGAAGGCGTATGGCGCTTCGACACTGGGCGGCCCGGGCGCCATGTGCTGATCACCGCGCTCGTGCACGGCAATGAGCTGTGCGGCGCCTGGGCGCTCGCCGATCTGCTGGAGGCCGGCGTCCGCCCGCAGGTGGGCCGGCTCACGCTGGCGTTCTGCAACCTCGCGGCCTTCGACCGGTTCGACCCGCAGGACCACGACGCCTCGCGCTTCGTCGAGGAAGACATGAACCGCCAGTGGAGCGACGAGCGGCTGGACGCGCCCTCCACCGCCGAGCGGCGCCGCGCCGCCGCGCTGCGGCCCTTCGTGCGCGAGGCCGACTGGCTGCTCGACCTGCATTCCATGCACGAGCCCGGCGCACCGCTGCTGCTCACCGGCCCGCACGCGCGCAACCAGCAGCTCGCGCGGCACATGGGCGCGCCCGGGTACGTGGTGGCCGATGCCGGGCACCGCGACGGCGTGCGCATGCGCGACTACGGCCGCTTCGGGCGGCCCGACGTCGAAGAGGGCGACCCGCAGGGCACGCGCTCGCTGCTGATCGAATGCGGCTTCCATGGCGACCCGGCCAGCCGCGGCGTGGCGCGCGACCAGTGCGCGCGCTTCCTCGCGGCGGCCGGCACCGTGCAGGCGCAGGCCCTGCCGGGCTGGCGCCTGCCCGACGCGCCGCGCCAATGGGTGCTGGAGGTGACCGGCCCCGTGGTTGCGCGCAGCAGCGGCTTTTGCTTCACGCGGCCGGTGGCGGCGCTGGAGGTGATCGCGCAGGCCGGCACGGTGATCGGCGACAACGACGGCGAGCCCGTCGCCACGCCCTACGACGACTGCGTGCTCGTGATGCCGTCCACGCGCCAGGCCCGCGCGGGCGTGACCGTGGTGCGCTTCGCGCGGCGCAGCCCGCTCTAGGCGACGGCCCTGTTTGCTATCTTTTAAATAGCAAACTATTCAATAAATCCGGCGGCATCAACCCCTTTTTGCCATCCACCACGGCCCCAGCACCACGCAGGCGAGCGCGGCCACCACGCCCGCCACGCCGGCCCACTGCCAGGGCGAGACGCTCTCGCCCAGCACGAACATGCCGGCCGAGAGCCCCACGACCGGCACGCCCAGGCTGAAGGGCGCGACGCGGTTGGCGGGGTAACGCGTGAGCAGGCCCGTCCAGAGGCCGTAGCCCAGGATGGTGGCGCACCAGCCCAGGTAGGCCACGCTGGCCCAGGCCAGCCAGGGCAGCGCGGCCCAGGCCCCGGCGTGCAGCCAGCGGCCCGCGTCGGCATCGGTGGCGGCCGAGAGCGCCATGAAGGGCAGCACGGGCACGAGGCTGCTCCAGGCCACGAAGGCCAGCGGCTCGTAGCCGGGAGACTCCTTCTGCGCCATCCGCGCCACGATGTTGGACGCCGCCCAGGAGGCGGCCCCGCACAGCGCCAGCGCCACGCCCAGCAGCGTCACGTCGCCCGCCGCCTGCCCCGGCGTGGTGAAGTGCATGCCGAAGCACACGAGCCCGATCGCCGCCAGCGACAGCCCGGCCAGCAGCGGGCGGCCCGGGCGCTCGTGCAGCAGCATGAACGCCCAGAGCGCGGTGAAGAACACCTGCGTCTGCATGAGCACGCTCGCGAGCGCCGCCGTGAGCCCCACGCGCAGCGCGAGGAACACCATGCCGAACTGCCCCACGCCCTGGAACAGCCCGTAGAGCACCACCCAGCGCCAGCGCACGGTCGGTGGGCGCAGGAAGAACACCAGCGGCAGCGCCGCGAACAGGTAGCGCATGGCGCCCAGCTGGAACGGCGTGAAGAAGCGCAGGCCCCACTTCATGACCACGAAATTCACGCCCCAGAGCAGCACCACCGCAAGCGCGGCAAGCAGATCGCGCGTGGCGAGGGGTGCGGCCGCCGCCGGTGTGCCCGGCGTCATGGCGCGCTCCCGGGCCGGGCCGGCGCGCTGCAGGCCGGGAGCCGGTGCGCGGAGGGAGCGACAGGGGGCGAGGTCACGGATGCGATCAGGGCGGGCATGGGCGGCGGGTTCAGGGGAATGGATAAAGCCAGGGGAGGCAGGCGGCGCCACGATCAGGCGCGGAGCCCCGGGGCGGCACTGCCGGGCCGGCGGGCGTGGGCCGGACCCCGGAGATTATGAAGATCGCCGCCCCTTGATGCCGGTCAAGACTTCCGCCTGCCGGCACGCCCCTTGCATGGGCGCTGCCGCCACAATTGCTTACACGCCCGCCACCCGCGGCCATGCCTGCACCGGGGCCCGCCCCCGGCGGGCCCCCTGTCCTTTCACCGGAGACGACACCCATGTCCCTGCTGCACCGACTCAGCCTGCTTCACAAGTTCCTGATCCTGGGTGCCATCGCGATCCTCATGGGCGCGCTGCCCACGGTGCTGTACGTGCGCGGCGCTCTGCAGGAGATCGCCGCCGCGCAGCACGAGAGCCGCGGCGCGCCGCCCCTCATCGCGGTGAACCGCGCCGTGCAGCGGCTGCAGGTGCACCGGGGCCTGTCGGCGGCGATGCTGGGCGGCGACGAGGTGCTGGCCGCGCGCCGGCCCGCCGCACGCGACGCGCTCAACCAGGCCTTCACCGACGCCGCGAAGGCCTTCGCCGACGCCCAGGTGCCCACCGCGCAGGCCCGCGCCTGGACCGAGGCCGAGCAGGCCTGGCGCACGCTGGAGCAGGCCGTGGCCGCGCGCACGCTGCAGCCGCCGCAGAGCCTGGCGCAGCACACGCAGCTCGTGGGTACGCTGCTGCGCGTGGGCGAGGAACTGTTGCACCACTATGGATTCCAGACCGATCCCGATCCGGCCACGCAGGACCTGATCCAGGCCGCCGTGGTCAATGCGCCGCTGCTGGGCGAGAAGCTCGGCCTGCTGCGCGGCCAGGGCGCGGGCTACCTCGCGCGCCAGGCCCTGCCGCCCGAGGGCAAGGGCGCCCTGCAGGCGCTGCAGCAGCGCGTGGGCGAACTCGAGGCCGACACCTTCCGCGACTTCGATCGGGCCCTGGCGGACACCCGCCTGCGCCCGGCGCTGGCCGCCCCGGTGCAGGACGTGCGCCAGCGCGTGGCGGCCTCGCGCCAGCTGGTGGACCGCGCGCTGCTCTCGGCCATCGAGATCACCACGCCGCCCAAGGACTATTTCGACCAGCTCACCGGCACGCTGGAAGCACTGAACCAGCTCAACACCACCGCCATGGCCACGCTGGACGAGGCCCTGCGCAACCGCGTGGCGAGCGACCAGCGCGCGCTGGCCGCCGCCGCGGCCGGCCTGCTGCTGGCGCTGGCGCTCGGCACGGCGCTGGGCGGGCTGTTCATGCGCTCGATCACGCGGCCGCTCGCGCAGGCCGTGCAACTGGCCAGCGCCGTGGCGGACGGCAACCTGGGCGGCGAGGACGTGCCCCACGGCACCAACGAAGTGGGCCGGCTCATCGCCGCGCAGCAGCAGATGCGCGCGCGCCTCAAGCCCATGGTGGCCCAGGTGCGCGGCGGCGCGGAAGGCGTGGCCACGGCCAGCGCCGAGATCGCCCAGGGCAACATGGACCTGTCGGCCCGCACCGAAAGCCAGGCGAGCGCCCTGGAGGAAACCGCGGCCTCGATGGAACAGATGACCGCCACCGTGCGCCAGAACGCCGACAACGCGCGCCAGGCCAACCAGCTCGCCATGAACGCGAGCCTCGTGGCGGCACAGGGCGGCGACGTGGTGGCGCAGGTCGTGCAGACCATGCAGGGCATCCGCGAGGCCTCCGCCAGGATCGGCGACATCATCGGCGTGATCGACTCCATCGCCTTCCAGACCAACATCCTCGCCCTCAACGCCGCCGTCGAAGCCGCCCGCGCCGGCGAGCAGGGCCGCGGCTTCGCCGTCGTGGCCGGCGAAGTGCGCTCGCTGGCCGGGCGCAGCGCCGAGGCGGCCAAGGAGATCAAGGCGCTCATCACCAACAGCGTGGACCGCGTGCAGCAGGGCGGCGAACTGGCCGACCAGGCCGGCGCCACCATGGCCGAAGTGGTCCAGGCCATCCAGCGCGTGACCGGGATCATGGGCGAGATCAGCGAGGCGAGCCAGGAACAGAGCCAGGGCGTGGCCCAGGTCGGCGAAGCCGTGACGCAGATGGACCAGGCCACACAGCAGAACGCCGCGCTGGTGGAGGAAATGGCGGCTGCGGCCAACGGGCTGCGCACCCAGGCGGACGAACTGGTGCGTGCGGCGTCGGTGTTCCGGCTGGGGGGTGGGCTGGTGTAGTGGTCGCGTGGGTTGCTATATTTTTAGTAGCGAACTATTGAATGGAATCGGCGGCATGGGGTGGTTTTATGCTGGGTTTTCTTGAGGAGGCAAGTGCCGGGGGCCCGCTCTCCATTACCTGATCCCCGCTTCAAGCCGCGTCGATAACCTGCCTTCATGGGATCGGCCTGCACATACCGCCCAGACACCCGGTCGTAGTACCGGTGCAAGTGGTAGTTCAGCCCTGTCTCCTCGTCCCACACCTGCCCCGGATACCGCAGGTCGAACCGCACCGCTTCCCCGTAACTGCGAATGCCTGTGTCGCCACTTTGCGCATAGCCCGTCGCCCCGGTTGTCGCGTTCGCCTCATCGAGCCCCGTGATCAGCCATTCCCGACACGCTCATACCTTGCAGCCACGAACCGTATTTAAAAATATTTATTCAAAGCCGTTTTTTCTACATAGCACTTCATAACCAAGAAGATAGCCCTCAAGGGTATTCTTTATATCCTCACACTCCTCTAGTGCAACGTCAGCGCGCCCTTCTCTCACAGAATTTATTACAGCGGTTAATTGCTCTATATAGGATTTGACTGTATCCCCCTGAAACACAATGCCCGGATACTTCCTTTCTTGTATTTTCACCACTGCACAGTTGCCAACGGTACCTAGAAATTTCACAACCTCTTCCATATTACCTCCTAGGAAAAAAAGTGATGTACGGCAGATCGCTATTAAGAGTGCCCCTATGAAAATCTTGATTTCTAGGCTCACCTAAACCCCTAGATCCCTCTGGCAGTGAGCTACTTAAGCTATGAATCGTTCTTCTAGGAGTACGCGAGGGCACCACATAGTCCCAATCCGAAAGCGGGCCAGAGTTTCCAGCAGCCCTACTTCCCACCACGGAAATAGGAATATTTGTTCTATCCGCGGCATTCTGAATTCTAATTATTTCTTGGTTTGACAAAGCACGTACATTTGCTCCACCTCCGCTGACAGGAAAATTTTCAGCTGAACACGCAAATCCAGATTGCAAGTTCTGCAGTAGTCCCCACAATTGACTAATATTCGCCGCCGTAAATCCCTGCCCAGGAGCCGAGACGTACATCGGCGCATAGTTAGCTGATATTGCCGAATCTGGCTTGTCAGATTAACGCCCTGCGCATTGAGCAGATTTTGCGCATAGCTGACAGGCGGCACGGCAGAGCGCCGTTGCAAACCGTCATCGTCCGCAAAGTTCAGCGGATCCGCGCCCACATACCCGAACCGGTTCCACCCCCCTCCAGCCCGATCGGATCCGCCTGGATGTACCGCCCGCTCCCGCGTCGTAGTACCGGTGCAGGCCAGTTCAGCCCCGTTTCCTCGTCCCACACCTGCCCCGGATACCGCAGGTCGAACCGCACCGCTTCCCCGTAGCTGCGGATGCCGGCCTCTCCGCTCTGCGCGTAGCCCGTCGCCCGGTCGTCGGGTTCGCTTCACCGAAGCCCGTGATCAGCCACAGCACACCACCTGCCCCTGCGCGTTCGTCAGCCGCCGCGGCGTGTTCAGGTGGTCCGCATCGATGGCATACAGCCGGCCATTGATCTGCGCGGCAGCGGGCCCGTGGCCGTGGGCAGCCAGATCACCTCCGTGCTGTCCATCTCGCCGGCCGGTGCCGCGCTGTCGCTGCTCCTGGTGTTGCCGTACTGGCCCAGCACCGTGCTGCCGATGCAAACCAAACACGCCCATGCCGCCGTATTTATTCAATACCTTGCTGCGATATGCATAGCAATTGAAGCAATATGCAGTCAAGACAAGAGGTCTTTCGTAAGCGGCTCGACAGAGGCGACGCCTGCAACCACGCGTTATCGCTCTTGCATGATCTTTGTCTCAAAAGCGGTGAGTATTTCTTCGCTCTGCCGACTCTCGGCCGCGCCAGCTCGATGCTGCTACCGGCAGCGATACCCCCAGAATAAAAGAAGGTTGTTTTGTGCAATAAAACCCCATCAATCAATAATATCAAGGACTTCCTTCCAGTCGGGAGAACTCGGAAGTTGGCAAACATCAGCATTCCTTCTGACAAGAAAAGGTCCATTTCCCGCCAAGGCATATAGTTGATTGCCGGATTTTATGAATTCGGATGTATTGAAAAAGAACAACCATCCTTTCTCAACTTCCTTCGTATCCTCTAAAATTATTTGAAAATCATCATTTGCCACTTCGGCCAAATGTTGCACATAATTTTCGGCAATTCTAAGCGCCTCAATGTAGTCAATCATTTAATTTGTCCTTAGCAACTGGAGATATCTGTATCCATCAATTGACGCTGCGCGTCCCGTCTGACCATCAAGATATCGAACGACTCCATTTTGATTTACAACGTTAAATACGTGCCCAACCGAGCCAGTTAAGGGTGCGCCATACGCAATTCCTCGCGCTCCATTCCCTGCATTGATCATGGAGTTAATAACATCGGCATTGGTCGTTGGCAATCCAAAGCGCTCGTAGTACCGGTGCAGGTTGTAGCTCAGCCCCGTCTCCTCATCCCATACCTGCCCCGGACACCGCAGGTCGAACCGCACCGCTTCTCCGTAGCTGCGGATGCCTATGTCACCGCTCTGCGTATAGCCCGCCGGTCGGGCCCGGGCGTGGTTGTAGTGCTCATAACCAAGCCTGGACACGTCCATGCCGCCGTATCCATTCAATTGTTCGCTACAAAATATATAGCAAATAAGAGATAGTATGACGAATCGACTGAACGCGACACCCAGTTCAAACCAAGAGGTTGTTATCAGGCAGTTCTACACAAGAAACCCTGCAACGATGCGCTATCGCGCTTGCATGATCTTTTCCTCAAAAGCGGCAAGCATCTCTTCGATCTGCTTATTCTCTGCCGCTCCAGGCTCGATGCTGCCACCTGCAGAAATGCCTTTCAGAAGGTAATACTCGGTTTCGGAGCGAATTTCACCGCACTTGAGTAGCTGGAGGTATTTCTTAGAGTACCTTCGCCTTACTTCGCTCAGAGTAAAAGTGCCTGCCGCCAAGAATCTTGCATCGGCATCCGCTACTTCAACCGGTTGCCATTCTGCGGTTTCTTCAACGATATCATCTATTGCCATCTGAAGCCCAGCTTTGGCATTCGCAGCCGATTTCCTCTCGATCTGCTCCAAAAATTCCGACGGCAACCCAGCAGGAGTGGTTGGATACTTTTTTGCATACCACTCAAAGTGTTTATCGATGAATATCTTTAGAGTCCTGTAATCATCATTGGTCATTGAATTTCTGCTCGCAATTAATTATTGGCATGTGCACTGCACTGCCGGCACTGGTGCGCCAAACTCATCATTCGCAGCGGGTATATAAACAAATACTCCGCGCGGGTTCCAGGGACTAATACCGTTGATCAAATTCCTAGAGCTACCGCCGCTACTCTGAGCCCCGCCATTCAATTCAATAAGCTGCTGTTCACGTCCACGAATGGCACTTCTATTGGAAGACGACCTATCCAACACAGGGGGCAAAAACCCTTCAGCAGTCAGCAAGGGCTGTCCATAACCTCGGTTCCTCACATTGTTTTCAGGAGTATCGGTTCCAGACGTCCGCCCCGAGTAGCACTGACCCGTCAGCGGGTTGTAGCGGGTGTAGGTTTGATAGGTCTTCTGGTCATCGTCCCTAAAAACCCGGGTCAGCCGGTCCGCCAAGGTACGCTGTGCATCTGCCGATGGGTTGGCTATCCCAGGGATGGGCGGTAACGGTAAGGGAATCACCTGCAAGCCGTTGGGATCGGAATAGCTGAGTGGATCGCCGGCTGCATACCCGAACCGGTTCCACCCACCCTCCAGCCCGATCGGGTCCGCCTGGATGTACCGTCCGCTCCCCGCGTCGTAGTACCGGTGCAGGTTGTAGTTCAGCCCCGTCTCCTCGTCCCACACCTGCCCCGGATACCGCAGGTCGAACCGCACCGCTTCTACGTAGCTGCGGATGCCGGCCTCTCCGCTCTGCGCGTAGCCCGTCGCACCGGTCGTCGGGTTCGCTTCACCGAACCCGGTGATGAGCCACTGCCACACCGCCTGCCCCTGCGCGTTCGTCAGCCGCCGCGGCGTGTTCAGGTGGTCCGCATCGATGGCGTACAGCCGGCCATTGATCTGCGCGGCCACCGGCAGCGGGCCCGTGGCCGTGGGCAGCCAGATCACCTCGGTGCTGTCCATCTCGCCGGCCGGTGCCGCGCTGTCGCTGCTCCTGGCGTTGCCGTACTGGCCCAGCACCGTGCTGCCGATGCCGTCTTCCGCGTACACCGTCTGCTGCGTGATGGCGGGGGTGTTGCTGCTGCCGGAGAGGCGCGTGTCGCGCTTGAACACCCGCTGGCCCAGTGCATTGGTCGTGTAGCTCACCGCCAGTGCATTCGATGCGTCGGCGTTCGCGCCTGCCTTCGCGATGCGCCCATCCACGCCGTAGTGCAGGAACGTGTCGCCCTTCCTGGTGAGCGCGCCCGCCGCATCCTGGCTGTACGCCACCGGGGTGACCTGGGCCGCGCTGCCTGCCGGCGTGAAGGTCTCCACATACCCCTGCAGCCGGTTGCTGCCCGCCGCCAGCGCGCTCGTGTGGTGTACCTGACTTTCGTGCTGCCGATGGCGCGTAGCGTTAGCCAAAGCTCAATTACTGCATTTCATGGCCCGTCAAGCCTTCCGTCGTCAATTTTATTGATATTTGCCTTCAAGAAAATTATCTACAACGTCAGCTATGCAAGATGGAAATACAACTCGAATTTCATGATCAACATATGTGGCATCTGTGGAAAACTCTACCGAATTAGCCTTCGAATTCCAATCATCAAGGATACATTGAAGTATCTCCAGGTATACACGACATTCATTAGGAATATTCCACAAGGGAAGATCGCCATGGTAAATAATCAACTCCCTTTCTTTAATCCAACTTAAGTCGCGCAAGCAATCTTCTAGTGCATCCCAGTTTTCTCCAAAATACTCTGGGAATCTAATCGCCTTAGCCAATGCAGTCAAAAGTTCAGATTTGGAATTTATTCCAGAAGAAATTTTAATAACAAGTCTATTTTCTGTTGATTCAAGCCCCCCAAAATCCCTGTATTCAAAATTTCCGCCTTTATTTTCATTGGAATTCATCATGGCCTCACCTGAATAAATGTACGATAATGATTTGGAGTATAAAAAACCTCTCCACCTTGCCCTGTCACAATGCGCTGCGGACCTGGACCGCTAAATCCAGGCGTGGGATGAACATACTCCGTGTAATATCCTCTGGACTGCTGCGGCAACAACCCTTCTTTATTACCAAAAATAGAGCCATCATTTCGATGTGGAAAACGCCCTCCCGTAGCAATTCGGTCGAGTGTAGGCTGAAGATCAACCGTGCCTTGTAATGAATTACCTGTTGAGCGATCAATAATTTGAACACCATTGATAAATCGTGCTCCGTTTGCTGGAGTATTGGTAATGCTTGAGCATGCATTACCATTCTGAAGACTTTGCAGTATCCCCTGGAGTTGCCCAATATTCGCTGCAGTAAATCCCTGCCCAGGAGCCGAGACATACATCGGCGCATAGTTAGGCTGATATTGCCGAATCTGGCTTGTCAGATTAACGCCCTGCGCATTGAGCAGATTTTGCGCATAGCTGACAGGCGGCACGGCAGAGCGCCGCTGCAAACCGTCATCGTCCGCAAAGTTCAGCGGATCCGCCCCCACGTACCCGAACCGGTTCCACCCACCCTCCAGCCCGATCGGGTCCGCCTGGATGTACCGTCCGCTCCCCGCGTCGTAGTACCGGTGCAGGTTGTAGTTCAGCCCCGTCTCCTCGTCCCACACCTGCCCCGGATACCGCAGGTCGAAACGCACCGCTTCCCCGTAGCTGCGGATGCCTGTGTCGCCGCTTTGCGCATAGCCCGTCGCCCCGGTCGTCGGGTTGGCCTCGCCGAAGCCCGTGATCAGCCACTGCCACACCACCTGCCCCTGCGCGTTCGTCAGCCGCCGCGGCGTGTTCAGGTGGTCCGCATCGATGGCATACAGCCGGCCATTGATCTGCGCGGCCACCGGCAGCGGGCCCGTGGCCGTGGGCAGCCAGATCACCTCGGTGCTGTCCATCTCGCCGGCCGGTGCCGCGCTGTCGCTGCTCCTGGCGTTGCCGTACTGGCCCAGCACCGTGCTGCCGATGCCGTCTTCCGCGTACACCGTCTGCTGCGTGATGGCGGGGGTGTTGCTGCTGCCGGAGAGGCGCGTGTCGCGCTTGAACACCCGCTGGCCCAGTGCATTGGTCGTGTAGCTCACCGCCAGTGCATTCGATGCGTCGGCGTTCGCGCCTGCCTTCGCGATGCGCCCATCCACGCCGTAGTGCAGGAACGTGTCGCCCTTCCTGGTGAGCGCGCCCGCCGCATCCTGGCTGTACGCCACCGGGGTGACCTGGACCGCGCTGCCTGCCGGCGTGAAGGTTTCCACATACCCCTGCAGCCGGTTGCTGCCCGCCGCCAGCGTGTAGAGGCGCTCCAGCGTGTCGCTGCCCGCCCCCGTCGCGCTCGTGTGGTGCATCTGGGTGCGGTTGCCGTTCGCATCCCACGCGTAGCCGCTCGCCGTCGCGCCCAGCGTGTCGCCCAGGCCCCAGCCCAGGGGCAGCGCCAGGCCCGCCGGGGCGCTGTGCGCGCTCGCCGTGAGGCGGCCCACGCCGTCGTAGGTGAACACGCTGGTGAGCACGGCCTCCTGGGCCGTGTTGCCCGTGCCCGGCAGGGCGTGCCGTTGCTGGATGCGGGTCACGCGCCCCGCGCCGTCCCAGGCGAGTTCGGGCAGCAGCCGGCTTGCGGCCAGTGGGCCGGCCGTGGTGTAGCTGCGCTGCTCGCTCTGGGCCGGGCCCAGCCCGCTCCACTGCCATGCCGTGGGCTGGCCCAGCGGGTTCCAGGCGAGGCCCGAGAGCAGCGGCTGGCCGTTCCAGGTGAGTCCCGTGGGCTGGCCCGTCGCGTCGTACTGGTACTGCAGTTGCCGGCCGCTCGGGTAGGTGATGGCCGCGATCTGCCCGGCCCCCGCGCTGCCCGCCTCTGCGTAGCGGTAGCCCAGCGTGCGGGTGTCGCCGTTCGCCAGGATTTCCGTCTTGCGCACGATGCGGCCCTGCAGGTCGCGCTGGTAGCGCGTGGTGACCTCCGGGTCCTGGATCTCGCTCAAATGCCCCACGCTCGCCAATGGCGCGCCCTCGGCGTTGTAGTCGGGCCCGGGCAGGTCGTAGCGCAGCACCGTGGTGCGGCTGCTGGTACCGGCACCGGTTGCTGTGCTGCTGCTCACGATCTGCGTGGGCCGGCCCAGGGGGTCGCGCGCGATGCTGCTCGCGCGGCCCAGCGCGTCGGTGATGGCCTGCGGCAGGCCCAGCGCGTCGTAGGTGGTGGCGACCGGGCCGCCATCGGGGGTGATCTCCTGCAGCGCGTTGCCCAGCGCATCGCGCGTGTAGCCCGTCGCCACCCCGTTGAAGTCCGTGGCCTGCACCACCGCGTCCCGCGCGTCGTGGGCCAGCGTGGCGCTCGCGTTCTGCGCGTCGGTGATGCGCTGCACGCGCCGCAGTGCGTCCAGGCCCCAGTGGGTGGTCCGGTCGAGGCCGCCCACCGTGCGGGTCTGGCTCACGGGCTCTCCATTGGCGTCGTAGCCGTAGCGGGTGGACTGCAATGCGCCCACGGACTCGGCGTCCGGGCGGTTGAGCGCGTTGAGGGTGCGCGCGATCTGCAGGGCCCGGGTGCCCTGTGCATCCTGCACGCTCTCGGCCACGCGGTTGCCCATGGCGTCGAGCGTGTAGCTGCCGCTGGCGCCGCGGTTGTCGCTCCAGCCGACGAGGCGCTGCGCCGCGTCGTACCGGTAGCTGGCGCTGTAGCCGCCGGGCAGCGCCACGCTCGCGAGTTGGCCGCTCGGGCGCCAGGTATAGCTGTGCGTGAGGCCCGCGCGGGTGGCGCTCAGCAGCCGGCCGCGCAGGTCGTATTGGTAGCTGGCCACGATGCCGCTCGGCCCGGTCGCGGTGAGCACGCGGCCGGCCGCGTCGTGGGTGTAGGTGCTGCGCCGGCCCAGCGGGTCGGTGGCCTCGGTGAGATTGCCCAGGCTGTCGTACTGGTAGGTGGATGTGGCGCCGCCCGGATCCGTGGCGCTGGCCACGCGGCCATCGGCATGGTAGGTCCACTGAGAGGTGCGGCTTTGCGCCGGGCTCACCGTAGTGTCGGTGACCGTGGTGCTGAGCGGCCGGCCCGCGCTGTCGTAGGTGATGGCGGTTTCGCGTCCGGCTTCGGTGATGCGCACGGGCAGCCGCCACTGGGCATGCCATTCGGTGGTGGTGGTGCGCTGCTCGGGCGTGCCCACCGCCTCGGTCACGGTGAGCGGCAGGCGCCGCGCGCTGTCCCAGGTGGTGGTGGTCCGGCGGCCCAGGAAGTCGGTTTCCGACTGGGTGAGGCCCTCCGCGGTCTGCTCGCGGCTGGCCGCGTCGGGCTGCCCCGTGCCGGAGGGCAGGCTCGCCCCCGCGACGCCCAGCTCGCCGTTGCGGCCGGTGAAGGTGTAGTGGCGCAGGGTGCCCAGCGGGTCGGTCACCGCCGCGCCGCCGATCTGCCCATCGGCCGCGATGGCGTAGTCGGCGCTGTAGCGCAGCACGCCGCCGGCATGCTCGGTGCGCACCGCGCGCCCCTGCGGGTCGTAGCCGAAGGTGGCGAAGCGCACGCCGTTCTCGTCCCGGATGCCCGTCAGCAGCCGCGGCCGCGACGGGTCTTCGTAGAGATAGCCTTTGGTGGTGCCGTCCGGGTAGGTCACCTGCGCGAGGCGGCCGGCGCCGTCATAGGTGTAGTCGATGCGCTGGCCCCCGGGGGTGGTCAGCGAGGTCATCCGGCCGTCGTAGTTGTAGCTGAACTGCAGGGCCTGCCCGTACCGGTCCCAGGCCGCCAGCACGTAGCCCGAGGTGTTGTGGCTGAAGGAGAGCACGGGGCCGGACCGGTCGCGGTATTCGATGAGCCAGCCTTCCTGCGAGAACACCCAGGCATCGCCTTCCTGCGCGCGCCGGTAGACGTAGTTCCAGCCCACGCGCTCGATGGCATCGCCCGAACCGTTCGCGTCGGGCCAGACGTTCTGGTTCATCCGCACCTTGAAGTACTTGATGCTCCCTTCGGGAAAGAGCACGAAGGCGTACTGCTGGCGGATCTGCATCGTCGCCTGGAAGCTGTGCCGCCACCGCCCGAGCGAGCTGTTGTCGGTACGCAGGCCGAAGACCGGGTCCAGCGCGTCCATGGCGCTGTCGTAATACCGCACGAACGAGAGCAGGCCCGAGTTCTCCTGCACGTAGTCCACTTCGCTCTGGACCTTCTTGCCGAGCCCGAACTGGATCGGGTTGCCGCCGACCAGGCCGTCGCGCAGGCACATCGCGGGCGCATTCGGTGCCGCCACCGGCATGGAGACCGGCGGGGCGACCAGCCGGCACATCTGCGGTGTGGTCTCCGGCGTCATCGGGTCGTCGGCTTCCTCGAAGCCCGGCTTGCAGTCGCAGCCGGTGCCGGACGCGGAGGCCACACTGTTCTCCGGGCAGAACTCGCCGAGCCGGGTGGCGGACCCCCAGGTACCGCCTCCGCGGGAGGCGTAGCAGTAGTAGTGGTTGTTGTCGATGTTCTCGTTGAGCAGAACGCAGTTCCAATCCATCTCGGCCGCGGAAGAACTGGAGTTCCTGATGGCGCACGCCGCCACCTGCGCCGGATCGGCCCCCCGGCACGCCGGTGTCGACGCCCACTCCAGGACCGGCTGCATCTCCGCCTGCGCCGGCACCGGCACCGGGCTCAGCATGAACAGCAGCGCCATCAGCACGCCACCACCTTGCGCCTTGCGCCCGAAAAAACGCGCGATCTCTCTCCACCCCATGGGCCTCTCCCTTTGATTCTGGCGGGCAGCATAGCGGCGATCCGGCCGGAGCCCACAGTCTGCGGTGGACGGCTCCCATCGCGAAGCGTTCGCGCAACACCGCTTCATGAAGTAACACTCGCACACAACCTCTCCACAAATCGGGCTTCATGCTGACACCCCGAAAGGCCGTCCCATGCCATGCGGCCTGCTTCCGGAAACGCCCCATGAGCCCCAGCACCCCCACGGTCCTTCCCGGCGATGCGCCGTCGCCTCCGTCCGAATCCGCGCCCCCTGCGGCCACCGCCACCGGCGGCGCGCATGCGGCCGGCACGGCCGCCGCCCTCGCCGCGGCCCTGCTGGCGGCCTGCGGCGGCGGGGGTGGCGATGCGGCCCCTGCCGCCACGCCGGGCACGGGCGGCGGCAGCGGAACGGGCACGGGGGCCGGCACCGGCACGGGAGGCGGCACGGACACCGCCCCGATCACCGAGGAAGAGGCCGCCCGCTTCCTGCTGCAGGCGCAGTTCTCCGCCACCGACGAGGAGATCGCCGCGGTGCGCGCCAGGGGCCATGCGGCATGGCTGGCCGAGCAGTTCGCCCAGCCCGTGGGCACCACCGGCACGGAGTGGCTGGCCCGGCGCGGCTACGGCGTGGCCAACGCGGACTCGCGCTTCCACAACGCGTCGTACCCGGCCGATCACATGCTCTGGAGCCAGCTCTTCACGGAGCGCGATGCGGTGCGCAAGCGCGTGGCGCTGGCGCTCTCGGAGATCCTGGTCGTTTCCACCAACGGGCTGGACCAGCCGTGGCCCGCGTTCCTCGCCGCGGGCTACTGGGACGTGCTCAACCAGCATGCGCTCGGCAACTTCCGCGCGCTGCTGGAGGCCGTGACGCTCAACCCCGCGATGGGCGTGTACCTCAACACGCGCGGCAACCAGAAGGAAGACGCGCGCACCGGCCGCCAGCCCGACGAGAACTATGCGCGCGAGGTGATGCAGCTCTTCACCCTGGGCCTCTACCGGCTCAACGCCGACGGCACCGAGCAGCGCGACGGCAGCGGCAACCGCACCGAGACCTACGGCCCCTCCGACGTGAGCAACCTGGCGCGCGTGTTCACGGGCTACGACTACGACCGCAGCCAGAACCAGTCCTTCACCGTGGGCACGAGCACCGTGCCGGGCCCGCAGCAGGCGCGGCTGCCGATGGTGCTCACGGCCAGCCGGCATTCCGCGCTGGCGGCCACCTTCCTGGGCACGACCATCGCGGCCGGCACCGCGGGCGACGCCGCCCTGAAGACCGCGCTGGACACGCTCTTCAACCACCCCAACGTGGGGCCCTTCATCGGCCGGCAGCTCATCCAGCGGCTGGTGACCAGCAACCCCAGCCCGGCCTACGTGGGCCGCGTGGCCGCCGCCTTCGCGGACAACGGCAGCGGCGTGCGCGGCGACCTGCGCGCGGTGGTCGCGGCCGTGCTGCTGGATGGCGAGGCGCGCGGCGCCGCGGGCCTCTCGAACCCCGCGTTCGGCCGGCTGCGCGAGCCGATGGTGCGCTTCGTGCAGTGGGGCCGCACCTTCGGGCTGCGCTCGGCCCAGGGGAGCTGGAAGCTCGGCGACCTGAGCGATCCGGCCTCGCGCCTGGGCCAGAGCCCGCTGCGCTCGCCCTCGGTGTTCAACTTCTTCCGCCCCGGCTACGTGCCGCCCTCCACCGCCATCGCGACGGCGGGCCAGGTGGCGCCGGAGTTCCAGATCGTCACCGAGACCAGCGTGGGCGGCTACCTGAACTTCATGCAGAACGCGATCCGCAACGGCCTGTTCGTGAACGCGCCCGACCTGCCGCAGAACGCCAGCAACGCCAACAACGGCTTCGACATCGCCTGCACTTACGCCAGCCTGCTGCCGCTGGTGGCCGACGCCACGGCGCTCGTGCGCAAGGCCGCGCTGCTGCTCTCGGCCGGCCAGGTGCCCGCGGCCACGCAGGCGCGCATCGCCGGCGCGCTGGCCGCCACGCCCGTCACCGCCACCAGCACGGCGGCGGTGCAGCTCAACCGCGTCGCCGCGGCGGTGCTGCTGGTGATGGCCTGCCCCGCCTACCTCGTGCAGAAATAAGTGAACGCCACGCCGTGCGCCGGCCCCCGCAGACCTTCCCCCGATCCGGACCCGAACCCATGCAGCCCTTCATCGACCCCGCCCGCCACACGCGCCGCGCGTTCCTGCGCCGCTCGGCCCAGCTCGCCGCCACGGGCGCGGCGCTGCCCATGGCCCTCAACCTCGCCGCGCTGGGCGAGGCCGCCGCCTTCGAAGCGCAGGACTACAAGGCGCTGGTCTGCGTGTTTCTCTTCGGCGGCTGCGACTACGCCAACACCGTGGTGCCCTACGACAGCGCGCGCTATGCGCAGTACGCCGCCATCCGCGGCGGCGGCTCCGACGGCGCGGCCGGCGGCATCGCGCTCGCGCGCTCCGCGCTGGGCGCCACGCTGCTGCAGCCCACCACGCCGCTCGCGGGCGGCCTGCAGTACGCGCTGCACCCGTCCATGGCGGGGCTGGCGGGCCTCTTCAACGCCGGCCACGCGGCCGTGCAGCTCAACGTGGGGCCGCTGCTGGTGCCGCTCACGCGCGCGCAGTACGCGAGCGGCGACCGGCGCAACTACCCGCTGCCGCCCAAGCTCTTCTCGCACAACGACCAGCAGTCGGTCTGGCAGTCGCAGGGGGCCGAGGGCTCCACGGTGGGCTGGGGCGGCAACCTGGGCGACCTGGCGCTGTCGTCCAACGCCACCTCGCTCTTCACCTGCATCTCGGCCAGCGGCAACGCCGTCTTCCTCGCGGGCGACCAGGCGCTGCAGTACCAGATCAGCCCGAGCGGCGCGGTGCCGATCAACGGCGTGAAGAACAACGTCTACGGCTCCAGCGCCGTGCGCGGCGTGCTGGGCGAGCTGGTGCAGGCCGCGAGCAGCCATGCGCTGGAGGCCGAATACGCGCGCGTGACGCAGCGCTCCATCGGCGCCGAGGGGCAGATCTCCGCCGCGCTGGCGCAGGCGAACCTCTCCACCGCGTTCCCCACGGGCAACCCGCTCGCCGACCAGCTCAAGGTGGTGGCGCGGCTCATCGCGGCGCGCGGCGCGCTCGGCACCCGGCGGCAGGTGTTTTTCGTCTCGCTGGGCGGGTTCGACCTGCACGACAACCTCATCGCCACGCAGCCCGTGCTGCTGGACAGGGTGAGCAGCGCCATGGCGGCGTTCTACAACGCCACGGTGGAACTCGGCGTGGCCGACAAGGTGACGGCGTTCACCGCATCGGACTTCGGCCGCACGCTCACGTCGAACGGCGACGGCTCCGACCACGGCTGGGGCGGCCACCACTTCCTGGTGGGCGGCGCGGTGCGCGGCGCCGCCTTCTACGGCACGCCGCCGCCCATCAGCGTGGGCAACGGTAGCGGCGCCGAGGACCAGTGGCACGTGGGCCAGGGGCGCCTCTTGCCCGGCACCGCGGTGGACCAGTACGCCGCCACGCTCGCGCGCTGGTTCGGCGTGGCCAACACCGAGCTGGCCGGCGTGCTGCCGCGCATCGGCAACTTCGGCGGATCGGCCTACCCGATCGACCTCGGCTTCATGGGCTGATTGCTATTATTTATATAGCAAACTATTGAATGGATCCGGCGGCATGGAGGCGTTCCAGGGCTTACCAAAGGGAGCCTCTCAAAACCCCCGACTCCAGCCACTCAACGCCCCTGTCAATCAACGATTTACAGCGCTCAAACTTGCGAATTCAGAGGATTTTGAAAACCCCTATTGAAAGGCTGCAATATTCCCCTGTTGAATGGCTCGCGCCATTCTCAAAGAGATATCCATGACTTTTTGATAGCTTCCTGGACGGTTGCTCAGCATATTCGCTACGATTTCCTGCCGGCTTGAAGCACATTCGGCGCCGTTGGCGCACCGGACTGCCACCTCCCAGTCGGTATTGCCGCAATCCAAGCCCAAGCTGCAAGGCAAGATATAGAGAGCCAAGCCTACATCGGGCTCCGCATGGATCGGATAAAAATCACCTTCGAACCGATACCCTCTAGCACCGGTTTTCGCATCTGTTTGCAAAGCAATCCGGGAACCTGCCTCTTGAACAACCAGTGGGTCTCCCGACAACAATATTCCTTCTAGCGACCTGGAACGCTTCTCCGGATCGGAAGATGTGAGATTCTTAATCTCTTTCGACAACTTCAAGAGCGGATCTTTCTTTGAAGCATCGGAAGAAAGGATTTCCTCGATATGTTCATTGGAAAAATCCGTCGGCAAGAGGCCACCGCATCTGGATTGCAAAAAATCGGCGGCGCCTGAAATGGCAGCGTATTGGATTCCGGTCTGATTTTTCGACTGCATAGCCTGAGAAGACTTGCTGTTGAGCAAGAAATTCTGGCATTTTTTTAGCGCATCGGTAGCGTAATAGATCCCACCGAATTCCGGATGCTGAAGAGCTTGAAACACAAAATCCCGAATATTCTTGGACTGATTGTATTTTGTCAACATGTGGTCGGAAAAAACCTTTACCGACCCCACGCCGGCAGAATCCACTCCAACATTTTCAAATCCGCGCGCCGTGGCATTTCTCTCGGGCACTTGCGGAAAATTTCTCTCACTGTCAGATCGACCGGAATTTGCAGGGCCATTGCGCCCCACCAAGGCAAAAACACCCAGAATGATCAAAAACAAGGCCACGACAATGTAAAAAATAGATTGCTTCTTCATCTCAACCTGTATTGCACGTTCTATTGGACGGCGTGTTTTTGTTAATTGAATCAGGAAAAGGGGTGTCGATCAATTTCACGGATGAATATTTATAACTGGGATTGATCGCCCACGTTTCACGGCTACCATCTGCATAGGAGACGATGAATCCGTCGTACTTCACGCCACCGATGAGAATCTTCAATCCACTGGCGAACTCTCGGTAAGTGTCTATCGTTCCGATCGTCTGCATATTATTGAAAACCTCTTGTGCAGCAAGCCAACGGTCCGTCACGTCCGAATTTTTAGTGGTGCTCTTGGCAGCTTTGCTCACAGGGGCAATACATACGCTGGTCATTCTCTTTATGCCGTCCATCTGCGCCAAAAGATCTATGCCGTCTCCGGTGACTGAAGACCCGAAATTGCTGGGCGGGCCTGTGTACGTATATTCGTATGTGGGTGCGCTCACGTTAACATCCGGCAGAGTGCCTTCTTCGGCACTGACTGGCAGCATTAATGCCATTTGCAGATGAATTGCAAGGAAAAATCTCGATTTCTTGTGCATGCAGTATTTTTTTGATTATAGGCACATCGATCATAGTAAGAAGCCTCCAGACCAGTCATTCCTTTTTTTAATTCATTAGATTAGCTTGCATAGGGTCAACCAAAATATTGGTGCCAACTTTTATTTGCGTTCGTCTGGCCATTGCGCCATTTTTAAAACATCCGCTCACATAATGCCTCGCAGGCGGCAGAGCGCCATTACTTGCCGGCCCGATCGCCCAAATCAGCGCCATCCACGCCACGGTGGAACTCGGCGTGGCCGACAAGGTGACGGCGTTCACCGCGTCGGACTTCGGCCGCACACTCACCTCGAACGGCGACGGCTCCGACCACGGCTGGGGCGGCCACCACTTCCTGGTGGGCGGCGCGGTGCGCGGCGCCGCCTTCTACGGCACGCCGCCGCCCATCAGCGTGGGCAACGGTAGCGGCGCCGAGGACCAGTGGCACGTGGGCCAGGGGCGCCTCTTGCCCGGCACCGCGGTGGACCAGTACGCCGCCACGCTCGCGCGCTGGTTCGGCGTGGCCAACACCGAGCTGGCCGGCGTGCTGCCGCGCATCGGCAACTTCGGCGGATCGGCCTACCCGATCGACCTCGGCTTCATGGGCTGATTGCTATTATTTATATAGCAAACTATTGAATGAACCCGGCGGCATGGAGGCAAAAACGCTGCAAGCGCTTTGCCATCACCCCGCGGCCCGCGCCAGGTACGGCGCCAGATAGCGCCCGGTGTGGCTGGCCGGGTGCGCCGCCACGTCCTCGGGCGTGCCTTCGGCCACCACCGTGCCGCCGCCCGCGCCGCCCTCGGGGCCCATGTCGATGATCCAGTCGGCGGTCTTGATGACGTCGAGGTTGTGCTCGATCACCACGATGGTGTTGCCGGCGTCGCGCAGCTGGTGCAGCACCTTCAGCAGCAGGTCGATGTCGGCGAAATGCAGGCCGGTGGTGGGCTCGTCCAGGATGTAGAGCGTGCGGCCCGTGTCGCGCTTGGAAAGCTCCTGCGCGAGCTTCACGCGCTGCGCCTCGCCGCCCGAGAGCGTGGTCGCGCTCTGGCCCAGGCGGATGTACGACAGGCCCACGTCCAGCAGCGTCTGCAGCTTGCGCGCGATGGCCGGCACGTCTTTGAAGAACGCGTGCGCGTCTTCCACCGTGAGGTCGAGCACCTGCGCGATGTTGCGGCCCTTCCACTGCACTTCCAGCGTTTCGCGGTTGTAGCGCTGGCCGTTGCAGACGTCGCAGGGCACGTAGACGTCGGGCAGGAAGTGCATCTCCACCTTCACCACGCCGTCGCCCTGGCAGGCCTCGCAGCGCCCGCCCGCCACGTTGAAGGAAAACCGCCCGGGGCCGTAGCCGCGCTCTTTCGCGGTGTTGGTCTCGGCCATCAGCTCGCGGATGGGCGTGAACAGGCCCGTGTACGTGGCGGGGTTGCTGCGCGGCGTGCGGCCGATGGGCGACTGGTCCACGTTGATGACCTTGTCGAAGTACTCGATGCCCTCGATCGCCTCGTGCTCGGCGGGCTCGTCGTGGGCGCGGTAGAGCTGGCGCGCCACGGCCGCGTAGAGCGTGTCGTTGACCAGCGTGCTCTTGCCCGATCCGGAGACGCCCGTGACGCAGGTGAGCAGGCCCACGGGGAACTCCACGCTCACGTCCTTCAGGCTGTGGCCGCAGGCGCCGATCACGCGCAGCGCCTGCAGCCGGCCCTGCGTGGCGCGGTGCCCGGCCAGGCGCTCGGCGCGGCGGCGGCTCGCGTCGGTTTCGGGAAAGCGCGACTTGGCTTTCTTGGCGGGCTCGGGCTCCTCCGCCGACTCGCGCACCGGCAGCCACGGGGTGCGGCGCGCGGGCACCGGAATGGTCCGCGCGCCCGAGAGGTACTGGCCCGTGAGCGAATCGGGGTGCGCGCACAGCTCGGCGCTCGTGCCCTGGGCCATCACGCGGCCGCCGTGCACGCCCGCGCCCGGGCCCATGTCCACGCAGTGGTCGGCCGCGCGGATCATGTCCTCGTCGTGCTCGACCACGATCACGCTGTTGCCGATGTCGCGCAGGTGCTGCAGCGTGGCGATGAGGCGGTCGTTGTCGCGCTGGTGCAGGCCGATGCTGGGCTCGTCGAGCACGTACATCACGCCCGTGAGGCCCGAGCCGATCTGGCTGGCCAGGCGGATGCGCTGCGCCTCGCCGCCCGAGAGCGTCTCGGCGCTGCGGTCCAGGCTCAGGTAATTGAGGCCCACGTCGTTCAGGAAGGTGAGGCGCGTGGCGATCTCGCGCACCACCTTGCCGGCGATCTCGGCCTTGGCGCCGGCCAGCGCCAGCGCCTCGAACCACGCGAGCGCCTCGGCCAGCGTGGCATGGCTGACTTCATAGATGGCGCGGGCCTGGCCGCCCTCGCCCACCTTCACGTGGCGCGCCTCGCGGCGCAGGCGCGTGCCGTGGCAGTCCGGGCAGGGCTGGGTGCTGCGCAGGCGCGCGAGGTCTTCGCGCACCACGGACGAATCCGTCTCGCGGTAGCGCCGCGCCATGTTCGGCAGGATGCCCTCGAACGGATGGTTCTTGACGACGGCCTTGCCCTTGCGGGCGCCGCTGTCGAGGATGTAGCTGAACGCGATCTCCTCCGTGCCCGAGCCCAGCAGCACCGCCTGCCGCACGCGCTCCGGGAGCGACTCGAAGGGCGCTTCCACGTCGAAGCCGTAGTGCCGCGCCAGGCTCTCCAGCATGGCGAAGTAGTAGCCGTTGCGCCGGTCCCAGCCCTTGATGGCGCCGCTGGCGAGGCTGAGCGACGGGAAGGCCACCACGCGCGCCGGATCGAACACCTCCTGCTGGCCCAGGCCGTCGCAGGTCGGGCAGGCGCCGATGGGCGAGTTGAACGAGAAGAGGCGCGGCTCCAGCTCGGGCAGCGAATAGCTGCACACCGGGCAGGCGAACTTGCTGGAGAACAGGTGCTCCTGCCCCGAATCCATCTCCAGCGCGACCACGCGGCCGTTGGCATCGCCCACCTGCTGGCCGATGCGCAGCGCCGCCTCGATGCTCTCGGCCAGGCGCTGCTGCGTGTCCGCGCGCACCTTGAGGCGATCGATCACCACGTCGATGTCGTGCTTCTCGGTCTTCTTGAGCGGCGGCAGGTTCTCGTGCTCCACGATGGCGCCATCGACGCGGAAGCGCACGTAGCCCAGGCCCTGCATCTGCGCGAAGAGTTCGGTGAACTCGCCCTTCTTGTCGCGCGCCACGGGCGCGAGCACCATGAGCCGCGTGTCCTCGGGCAGCGCCAGCACGGCATCCACCATCTGGCTCACGGTCTGCGCCGCGAGCGGCAGGCCGTGCTCGGGGCAGTAGGGCGTGCCGGCGCGCGCGTAGAGCAGGCGCAGGTAGTCGTGGATCTCGGTCACCGTGCCCACGGTCGAGCGCGGGTTGTGGCTGGTGGCCTTCTGCTCGATGGAAATCGCGGGCGACAGGCCCTCGATCAGGTCCACATCGGGCTTGTCGAGCCGCCCGAGGAACTGCCGCGCATAGGCCGAGAGGCTCTCCACGTAGCGGCGCTGGCCCTCGGCATAGAGCGTATCGAACGCGAGGCTCGACTTGCCCGAACCCGACAGCCCCGTGATCACCACGAGCCGGTTGCGCGGGATGTCGAGGTCGATGTTCTTGAGGTTGTGCGTGCGCGCGCCGCGGATGCTGATGCGCGCCTCGCGCAGGGCGTGCGCCAGGTAGGCCCCGTCGGCAGGGCGCTTTTCATCGGGGGCGTTGGGCTCGGTCACGGGGGTGGGGGGGGTGTCTGCGGGCAGGGGAACCCACCATGATAGGTGAGGCAGGGCCAGGCGCGTGCGTGCCCATAATCGAAGCCCTGCACCGCCCGAGGTGGCGTCCGTCACGACCCGCTTCGCCCCTCCCATGAACTTTCCGCCCGATGCCTGCGCCCCCGCCACCCGCCAGGGCCGCGCCGCACGCGCCGTCTGGCTCACGGGCCTCTCCGGCGCGGGCAAGACCACCCTGGCGCATGCGCTGGAGGCCTCGCTGCACCGCGACGGGCTGCGCGCCTGCGTGCTCGACGGCGACCGCCTGCGTGCCGGGCTCAACAGCGACCTGGGGTTCTCCGATGCGGACCGGGCCGAAAGCACCCGCCGCGCCGCGCACGTGGCGCGGCTGTTCGTGGATGCGGGGGTGATCGCCATCGTGGCGCTGATCTCGCCGTTCCGCGCCGAGCGCGCGGCGGGGCGGGCCCTGTTCGCGCCCGGGGACTTCATCGAGGTCTACGTGAACGTGCCGCTGGCCGTGGCCGAGCGGCGCGACCCCAAGGGCCTGTACCGGCGCGCGCGCAGCGGCGCGCTGCCGCACTTCACGGGCATCGATTCGCCCTACGAGCCGCCCGCGCACCCTGCGCTGGAGCTGCGCACCGACGAGTGGGACGTGGCCGGGTGCGTGGACCGCCTGCGCGCGCACCTGGGTCTCGGCCGGCACGGCGAGGGCATGGCACCGCCGCGCTGAACCGCAGCCCGGCTGGGCTGGCGCCACCGCCACGGGGGCGGGCGCGGCGATGGGCGAGAATCGCCGTCTTTCCATCGCCAGCCCCCGATGCCCACTGCCGTGCCGGAACCCCTGCCGCCTACGCCCGCACCCGACGCCCCGCCTGCCTCCGCCACCACGATGACGCCGCTGGAGCGGCGCTCCAGCCTCGCGCTGGCGCTGATCTTCGCGCTGCGCATGCTGGGCCTCTTCCTCGTGCTGCCCGTGTTCGCGCTGGAGGCGCGCAAGTACACGGGCGGCGACGATCCGGCGCTGGTCGGCCTGGCGATGGGCATCTACGGCCTCACGCAGGCGGTGCTGCAGTTGCCGCTGGGCATGGCCTCCGACCGCTTCGGGCGCAAGCGCGTGATCGTGCTGGGGCTGCTGGTGTTCGCGGCGGGCAGCCTGCTCGCGGCGCTGGCCGATTCGCTCGGCGGGCTGCTCGCGGGGCGTGCGCTGCAGGGCGCGGGCGCCGTCTCGGCCGCCGTCACCGCCCTGCTGGCCGACCAGACGCGCGAGGGTGTGCGCACCAAGGCCATGGCCCTCGTGGGCGGCAGCATCGGGCTCATGTTCGCGGTCGCGCTCGTGGCCGGCCCGCCGCTGGCGGCGCGCTTCGGGCTGCCGGGCATCTTCGGCCTCACGGGCGCACTGGCGCTGGCGGGCATCGCCGTGGTGCTGTGGGTGGTGCCGCCCGAGCCCGCGCGCCATGCCGACGCGCCGCGCGGCCGGCTGGCCGACGTGTGGCGCCATGCCGACCTGCTGCGGCTCAACCTGGGCGTGTTCGTGCTGCATACCGTGCAGCTCGCGATGTGGGTGGCCGTGCCGGCCATGCTGGTGCAGGCCGGCCTGCCCAAGAGCGACCACTGGCACATCTACCTGCCGGCCGTGGTGCTGTCGTTCGTGGCGATGGGCGGGCTGTTCTCGCTGGAGCGCGCGGGCCGGCTGCGCGGCGCGCTGCTGGGCGCCATCGGCCTCGTGCTGGTCGTGCAGGCGGGGCTGGGGGCGCTGGCCGTGGGTGCCGCGGCTCCCAGCCTGTCCCTGCTGGGCGGGCTGCTGTTCCTGTTCTTCTGTGGCTTCAACGCGCTGGAAGCCAGCCAGCCGAGCCTGGTGTCGCGCACCGCGCCACCGGCCGTGCGCGGCGCGGCGCTGGGGGCCTACAACACGCTGCAGTCGCTGGGGCTGTTCGCCGGCGGCGCGCTGGGGGGTGCACTGCTGCGCTGGGGCGGCGCGCCCAGCCTTTTCATGGTGACGGGGCTGCTGTGCGCCGCCTGGCTGGCCGTGGCCTGGGGCATGCGGCCCGTGGCGCGGCAGGCCGCCCCGGGCGGGCGGTAGGCGCTCAGCGGGCCGGCGGCGGGCGGGCGGGCCCGTCCGGCGCCTCGGGCAGGTGCGCGCCACTCAGCATGGCGGCGGCCAGGGTTTCGTAGAGCGGGTGCGCCAGCATGCGCGACACCAGGCTGGCCAGCATCGCCGAGGCCATCAGGCTCAGCACCAGCGCATGCCCGTCCACCATCTCCATCACGATGATGAAAGCCGTGAGCGGCGCCTGGGTCACGGCGGCCAGGAAGGCGGCCATGCCCATCGCGATGAGGGCCGGCTCGATGGAGCCGCCGGCCAGCATCGCCACGTTGTGGCCCACGCCCGCGCCGATCGACAGCGAGGGCGCGAAGATGCCGCCCGGCACGCCCGTCCAGGCCGAGAGCCAGGTGGCGATCAGCTTGAGCGTGACGTAGAAAGCAGGCACGTCGGCCTCTCCGGCCAGCATGTGCTTGACGGCCTCGGAGCCGGCACCGAAGGTGGCCCCGCCCGTCACGAGGCCGATCACCGCCACCGCCAGCCCGCCCGCCGCCGCGAAGCGCACCGGCCAGCGCGCGCGCCAGCGGTTGAAGCGGTCGGGAGACCCGGTGAGCGAGGCCACGATGAGCTTGGAGAACAGCCCCCCGAGCACGCCGCAGGCCAGCACCACGGCCAGGCCCGGCAGCAGCGCGTCCCAGCCCAGGCGCGGCACCTGGATGCGGCCGAAATAGCTCAGGTTGCCGAACACCGACACGCCCATCAGCCCCGCCAGCACGATGGCCGCGATGATGAGCCCGCTGCTGCGCGATTCGAGCTTGCGCGACAGCTCCTCGATGGCGAACACCACGCCCGCCAGCGGCGCGTTGAAGGCCGCCGCGATGCCCGCCGCACCGCCGGCCACCAGCAGCGCATGGGCGGTGATGCCCGAGCGCGGCCTGAACCAGCGCCGCGCGTGGTGCATCACGCCCGCCGCCACCTGCACCGACGGCCCTTCGCGGCCGGTGGACAGCCCCGCCAGGAAGCTCATGCCCGTCAGCAGGATCTTGGCCAACGAGAGGCGCAGCGACACGAAGATGCCGCGCTGCTGCTCGGTGAGGCCCGGCTCCAGCGCGGCCACCACCTGCGGTATGCCCGAGCCCGTGGCGCCGGGCGCCCAGCGGCGGGTGGCCCACACCACGGCCGCCGTGACGGCCGGCGTCCACAGCAGAACGGCCCAGCCGCCATTCCAGTGGGAGACCTTCAGGAAAACGCCGAAGGCCCACTCGGCCAGCAGCGAGAAAGCCACCACGCACAGGCCGGCCGCCACGGCGTAGGCCAGCACGATGGACCGCTCCAGCCACCGCTGGCCGTCGCGCAGTTCGGAGCGCAGGTTGTGCAGGAAATCGGGGTCTCGGTGCATGGCGGGGGTGGGGCCCGCGGCGTGCGCGGACCGGCCGGGGCGCGGAAAGGGCGAGCATTGTGGCACCCCGCCCGCCATGGCGCCCCGCCCCGCACGGGCCGGGGCGGGGCGGGTTGGGGCACAATCCGCTCTCCCTTCCGCGGCCGCCCCCGGCGCCGCGCAGGCCGTAGTGCCTTCCTCCACCATTCTCTACAGGCCCCCCTCACCACCATGGCATCCGTCAACAAAGTCATCATCGTCGGCAACCTCGGGCGCGACCCCGAGATGCGCACCTTCCCGAGCGGCGACCAGGTCGCCAACGTCACCATCGCCACCACCGACCGCTGGCGCGACAAGAACACCGGCGAGAACAAGGAAGCCACCGAGTGGCACCGCATCGTCTTCAACGGCCGCCTGGCCGAGATCGTGGGCCAGTACCTGCGCAAGGGCTCCCAGGTCTATGTGGAAGGCAGCCTGCGCACCCGCAAGTGGACCGACCAGTCGGGCCAGGAAAAATTCACCACCGAAATCAGGGCCGACACCATGCAGATGCTCGGCAGCCGCCAGGGCATGGGCGGCGGCCAGGGCGGCGGCGGTGGCGGCTATGACGACAGCGGCTACGGCGGCGGCAACGGTGGTGGCGACGACGGCTACGGCAGCGCCCCGCCCGCACGCCGCCCCGCGCCCCAGGCCGCGGCCGCACCGCGCCCGGCGCCGGCCCCCCGCCCGGCACCCGCCCCCGCGGCCCAGCCGCCGCGCGCGGCCTCGGGCTTCGACGACATGGACGACGACATTCCGTTCTGAGACCGAACCCCGGCAGGCGATCGCCCACCCAACGAAAAAGCCCCGCAGGCCCCGCCAGCGGGGCTTTTTGCCATGGGCGGCGAAGACCTGGCGCCGGGCGTCGTGCTCCTGCGCCGGCCCATCGTGGACGACGGGGGTGCGCGGCGGCGGCGTGGGCCGGCAGCCCGTGGGGCCGGGAGATACTGGAGCAGCGGTCCGTGCGGCGACGGCCGTGAGTGCCCCCTTCCTGCTGACCCGCGGACCTCAGCGGCGCGCCCGCAGGCGCTCCAGCAGCTCGAACACGGCCATGCCGGCCAGCATGGCGGCCACGAACACGGCGGCTTCGCGCAGGCCCATTCCCAGGCCCACCAGGGCCGGGCCGGGGCAGAAGCCCGCGATGCCCCAGCCGATGCCGAACAGCACGCTGCCGCCGAGCAGGCGCGCATCCACGCCGCGCGCCGGGGGCCAGTGCACCGGCGCACCGCCCAGCGTGCGCCCCCGGCGCCGCGCCACGGCGAACGCCGCCAGGCCCACGGCCACGGCGCCGGCCATCACCAGGGCCAGCGATGGGTTCCACAGGCCCGCCACGTCCAGGAAACCGAGCACCCGGGCCGGATCGGCCATGCCCGAGACGATCAGCCCCACGCCAAAGAGCAGGCCCACGCCCAGGGCCACCAATACGTTCGCCATCACCGGCTCCTTCTCAGAAAAAACCTGCCGCAGCGTGCCTCAGCAGGTACACCGTGGCCATGCCGGTGCCCATGAAGGCCAGCGTGGCCGCGAGCGAGCGGCCGGACAGCCGCGAGAGCCCGCAGACCCCGTGGCCGCTGGTGCAGCCCGCGCCGTAGCGCGTGCCCAGTCCCACGAGCAGGCCCGCGGCCACCAGCGCGCCCGTGCCCACGCCGATGCGCGGCTGCGGCAGCGGCGCGAAGAGCGCATAGAGCCAGGGCGAGGCGAGCAGGCCCGCGGCGAAGGCCACGCGCCAGGCCACGTCGCCGCGCACGGGGCGCAGCAGGCCGCCCAGCACGCCGCTGATGCCGGCGATGCGGCCCGACAGCAGCACGAAGGCGCCGGCGGCGGCGCCGATCAGCACCCCGCCCGCGAGGGCCGCGCCCGGGGCGAAGGAAGGCCAGTCGATGGATGCCATGGAATCACTCCTTGGGGCAATACAGGCGGTAGAGCACCGCCAGCAGGTCGAGCAGCGCGGGGTCGGCCACGCGGTAATAAATGTTCTTGCCTTCGCGCCGCGTGGCCACCACGCCCTGGCGGCGCAGCACGCCGAGCTGCTGCGACAGCGTGGGCTGGCGGATGTCCAGCCGCGCCTCCAGGTCGCTCACGCACATCTCTCCCTGCGAGAGCTGGCACAGCAGCAGCAGCCGGTCCTCGTGGGCCAGGGCCTTGAGCGCGGCCACCGCCTGCGCCGCGGCCGCGCGCAGCGCGTGCGGATCGAGGCCGGGTGGCGGAGTCGGGGCAGCGGCGCGGGGCTTCATTGACATCAATATACCAAAACACATAATGTCCACGACCCCACTCTGCCTCCGGAAATCCGCCATGGACCTGCCCGCCACCCCGCTTCGCTCCGCCACCGTGCAGCCTTTCTTCGATGCCGGCACGGGCACCGTGTCCTATGTGGTGTGGGACCACGCCACGCGCCAGGCCGCCGTGATCGACCCGGTGCTGGACTACGACCCCAAGGCCGCGCGCACGCACACGGCCTCGGTGGACCGGATCCTGGCGTGCATGCGCCGCGAGGGGTTGTCGGTGCAGTGGATCCTGGAGACGCACGCCCATGCGGACCACCTCTCGGGCGCCCGCGCCCTGCAGGCCGCCGCGGGCGGGCGGGTGGCGATCGGTGAGCGCATCCGTGCGGTGCAGGCGGTCTTCGGCCCGGTCTTCGGGGCAGAGGCGGAAGCCGCCGCGGAAGGCGGCGATTTCGACCACCTGTTCGCGGACGGCGACAGCTTCCGCATCGGCGCCACCGAGGCACGGGCGATCGGCGTGCCGGGCCATACGCCGGCCGACATGGCCTATCTCATCGATGGCGCGGTGTTCTGCGGCGATACGCTGTTCCTGCCCGACGTGGGTACGGCGCGCGCGGATTTCCCCGGCGGGGACGCGGCCGCGCTGTACCGCTCCATCCAGCGGCTGCTGGCGCTGCCGGGCGACACGCGCATGTTCGTCTGCCACGACTATCCGCCGGAGGGCCGCGCGCCGCACTGGGAAACCACCGTCGATGCCCAGCGCCAGGGCAACGTGCACGTGGGCGGCGGCGCCTCCGAAGCGCAGTTCGTGGCGCTGCGCCGCGCGCGCGACGCCACGCTCGAAGCGCCCGTGTTGCTGCTGCCCTCGATACAGGTGAATGTGCGCGGCGGGCGCCTGCCGCCACCTGAGCCCAACGGCATCGCCTATCTGCGCATTCCGCTCAACGTGTTCGGGCAGGCGCCGTCCGCGCCCTGAAGCCAGCGCATCTCTGCGGCAACCCTGCCATGGCAGCTCTCCTACCCGCGGTCAGGCAGCGGGCCCACCGCACCGCCGCGCACCCTGCGCGAAGCTGCGGACATCGCGGCCCCGCCTCCCGCGGGACCCCCACCCAGGAGCCTGCCATGCGCGTACCCCACATCGACGACGAACCGGCCATCGACCCCACCGACGACCCCACGGTCGAGCTGCCCGAAGGCGATGACATCAACGACCACCTGAACGCCGAGCGCGACGTCGCCGACGGCCTGGACGAGATCTCCGCCCAGCCCTTCGACGATCCGCGCGAAGGCGGCCCGCTGAATTTCGACGACGGCACCAGCATGGGCTACCCGCGCGGCAAGACCGGCCGGGCCGGCGGCACGTGGGAGGCGGACGGCGGCGACAGCGGCGACCTGGAGCCGCCCGCCGAAGTGCTCTCCGACCGCAACGGGCCCAGCGACCCGGACGCCAGGCGCAGCTGACCCCGCAGCGTGGCCATGCCCGCGCACGAACCCCGCGCGGCAGCACCCGGCGTAGCGCCCGCCGGCCGACGTTCAACCCCTCGGTTCCACTGCAAGGGCTGCCGCCGGGCGCTGTCTGGGCCCGGCGGCAATGCACTATAAAAACAATAGCAAACTATTCAATGGATCGGGCGGCATGGAGCCGTTCTGATCCCAGCCGCCTGCCGTCAGTGCACCACCATGAGCGTGAACGGCCACACGTAGGCCTGCAGGGTGACGTACAGCCCCACGAGGCACGCGAGCGCGATCGAGTGGAAGAACACGTAGCGCAGGATCTCGCCCTCGCGGTCGAACCAGCGCGTGGCGGTGGAGGCCACCACGATCGATTGCGCGTCGATCATCTTGCCCATCACGCCGCCCGAGCTGTTGGCCGCGCCCATGAGGTTGGGCGACAGCCCCAGCTGCTCGGCCGCCACCTTCTGCATGCCGCCGAAGAGCACGTTGGAGGCCGTGTCCGACCCCGTGAGCGCCACGCCCAGCCAGCCCATCAGCGTGCCGAAGAACGGGTAGAGCACGCCCGTGTTGGCGAAGGCCAGGCCCAGCGTGGTGTCGGTGCCCGAATACCGCGTGAGCGTGCCGAGCGCCAGCATGAGCACGATGGTGAGCAGCGAGAACTTCACCAGCCAGATCGTCTTGAAGAACGTGCGCACGATGGCGACCGGGTTGTATTTCATGAAGATCGCGCTCACCACCGCGGAGAGCAGGATGGCCGTGCCCGTGGCCGACAGCAGGTTGAGCGTGTAGACCGCGCCTTCCTTGGTGGGCAGCGGCACGACGGGCGGCACCTTCTCGATCAGGTTGTGCAGGCCGGCCATCGGGAAGGCCGGCGCGAACAGGCCGTTGAGCCAGGCCTTCACGGGGGGCAGGCCCCAGATGAACACGAACACCGACAGGATGGCCCAGGGCATCCACGCGGCCACCAGCTCCGCGCGCGTGTGCTGCACCACGGGCTGCGGCGGCTTGGCCTCGGCCGCGCTCACGTCGTTGCCGCGCAGCGAGGGCGAGGTCCACACGGCCTTCGGCTTCCAGACGCGCAGGAAACCGATCAGGCAGGCCATGGAGACGATGGCCGCGATGATGTCCACCAGCTCCGGCCCGATGAAGTTGGACACCAGGAACTGCGGCACGGCGAACGACACGCCCGTGACCAGGATCGCGGGCCAGATCTCCCACATGCCCTTGCGGCCCGCGAAGGCCCAGATGAGCCAGAACGGCACCAGCAGCGAGAAGAACGGCAGTTGCCGGCCCACCATGGCCGTCACCTCCATCACGTCGTAGCCGTGCACCTTGGCCAGCGTGAGGATGGGCGTGCCCAGCGCGCCGAAGGCAACGGGCGCCGTGTTGGCGATGAGCGAGAGCCCCGACGCCGCCAGCGGCGAGAAGCCCAGCCCGATCAGGATGGCCGCCGTCACCGCCACCGGCGTGCCGAAGCCGGCCGCGCCCTCGAAGAACGCGCCGAAGCAGAAGGCGATCAGCAGCAGCTGGATGCGCCGGTCCTCGGTGATGCCCGAGAGCGAGTCCTGCAACACCTTGAAGCTGCCGTTCTGCTCGGTGAGCTGGTGCAGGAAGATGATGTTGAGCACGATCCAGCCGATCGGCAGCAGCCCCGTGAAGCCGCCGAACAGTGCCGCGCGGCCCGCCATGTCGGCCGGCATGCCGTAGGCGAACACGGCCACGAGCAATGCGGCCACGAGCCCCATGCCCGCGGCGATGTGCGCCTTGATGTGGAAGAAGCCGAGGGCCGCGAGCATGACCACCACCGGGATCGCCGCGAGGACGGTCGACAGGACCATGTTGCCGAACGGGTCGTAGATTTGTTGCCAGACCATGCGCTTGTCTCCGTTGGATGAATGTTTCTTTCGGGCGCGCCGCCGGGGCGCATCGGTGACGCCCGGCACGGCAACGGCACTGTAGGAGCGAATCGCCCCCTTGCCACCGTGAAAAACATGATCGCCGCAGTTGAGACTTTTTCAAAGCGCGGCAGCACCGTGGAGAACGGCGTTCGGCGCAAATGGGCCCGGGGAGAAACCCTCTGGACCGTGCGTGCGGTCTTGCGCTAGGCCGGGCCGGTGCCGGCGGCCGCGGTGATCACGCCGCCGCCCAGGCAGACCTCGCCGTCGTAGAGCACGGCGCTCTGGCCCGGCGTGACGGCCCACTGCGCCTCGGGGAAGGCGAGCGCGAAATCCGCCCCCTCGGCCTGCACGACCGTGCATGCCGCATCCTGCTGCCGGTAGCGCGTCTTGGCCGCGCAGGCACCCACGGCGGGCGGCCGGCCGGCCACCCAGCTCACGTCGGTGGCCCGCAGCGTGTGCGAGAGCAGCCAGGGGTGGTCGTGCCCCTGCACCACGCGCAGCACGTTGCGCTCCACCTCCTTGCGCGCCACGAACCACGGCGCGTGCTCGCCGCCGCCGCGCTGCGCGCCCTTGTCCTTCACGCCGCCGATGCCCAAGCCCTGGCGCTGGCCCAGCGTGTAGAACGACAGGCCCACGTGCTGGCCCAGCCGCCGGCCGCGCTCGTCCAGGATCGGGCCGGGCGCGTGCTGGATGTAGCGGTTGAGGAAATCCCGGAAAGGCCGCTCGCCGATGAAGCAGATGCCCGTGGAGTCCTTCTTCCTGGCGTTGGGCAGGCCGATTTCTTCCGCGATGCGGCGCACCTCGGTCTTGTGCAGCTCGCCCACGGGGAACAGCGTGCGCGCGAGTTGCGCCTGGTTCAGGCGGTGCAGGAAATAGCTCTGGTCCTTGGCCGGGTCCAGCCCCTTGAGCAGCTCGTACCGCCAATGCGGGTCCAGCGCGCTATCGCACGCGGCCGCGTGCGATAGCGCGCTGTCATGCCCTGCGGGCATGGAGCCCGGATCTGCCGCAACGCGGCGGACACGGGCGTAATGGCCGGTGGCGATCTTCTCGGCCCCCACGCGCATGGCGTGGTCGAGGAAGGCCTTGAACTTGATCTCGGCGTTGCACAGCACGTCGGGGTTGGGCGTGCGGCCCGCCTCGTACTCGCGCAGGAACTCGGCGAACACGCGGTCCTTGTATTCGGCGGCGAAGTTGACGTGCTCGATCTCGATGCCGATCACATCGGCCACGGCCGCGGCATCGACGAAATCGACGTTGGAGGAGCAGTACTCGCTGTCGTCGTCATCCTCCCAGTTCTTCATGAAGATGCCGACGACCTCGTGGCCCTGCTGCTTCAGGAGATAAGCGGTCACGGCGGAATCCACGCCGCCGGAGAGGCCGACGACGATGCGCTGCTTGGGGGAGGCTGTCATGGGCGGATTGTATTTTTTGGGCGCTGCGCGCGCCGCCACCTCCCGGGAATGCCCGGGCCGCCCCGGGTCATCGCGGCTGCAGCACGCTCGCGTCGGTATGGATCAGCCCCAGCGGATGGCGCTGGCCGGCCAGGTAGTCCTCGATGCAGCGCATCACCAGAGGGCTGCGGTGCCGGTCGGCGCAGGAGCGCAGCTCGGCCGGCGTCATCCAGACGGTGCGCACGATGCCGTCGTCCAGCGTGCGCCATGCGTGGTGCGCGCCGAGCGTGCCGGTGAAGGCGAAGCGCAGGTAGGTGATGTCGTCGCCGGTGCGGGTGCGCGTGAAGCGGTTCAGGTACACGCCCACGAGCGCCGTGGGGGTGAAGTCGTAGGCCGTTTCCTCCAGCACCTCGCGCACGCAGCCCTGCTCGGGCGATTCGCCCGGGTCGAGGTGGCCGGCGGGGTTGTTGAGCCGCAGGCCGTCGGCCGTGTCTTCCTCCACCAGGAGGAAACGGCCCTCGTGCTCGATGACGGCGGCCACGGTGGCGTTGGGTTTCCAGCGGTTCGGCATGGCGCGCATTATGACCACGCACAGCCGCTGCCGGGTGTGCGCCGGGCCGTCAGCGCTGCCGCGGGGCCGGCCGCAGCACCAGCCAGAGCGCCAGCGCGATCAGCGCGCCGCCGGCGGCGTGCGCTCCGGTGACCGCTTCGTCCAGCAACAGCCAGCCCCAGGCGACACCGAAGAGCGGTACCAGGAAGGTGACCGAAAGCGCCTTGAGCGGCCCCACGTCGGCGATCAGCCGGAAATACAGCACGTACGCCAGCGCCGTGCAGAGCAGGCCCATGGCCACCAGCGCGCCCCACACCTGCACCGATGCCGCGGCCCACTGCGCGGGCAGGCCCGGCACGCTCCACGCCTGCCAGGCCGCCCAGGGGGCCAGCGCCAGCACGGCGCCCCACTGGCTGCCCAGCGCGACAAGGCGGCTGTCCAGCCCGCCGCGCGCCGTGACCCAGCGCCGCGTGAGAAAGCCGGCCAGCCCGTAGCAGGCCGTGGCGACCAGGCAGGCCGCGATGCCGGCCAGCACGGGCGCGCCCAGCGCCACGGGCCCGGCCTGCGCCAGCACGGCCACGCCGGCCATGCCCAGCAGCACGCCGGCCGCGCCCGCACCGGTGATGCGCTCGCCGAACACCGCCGCGCCGATCAGCACGCCCATGAGCGGCGTGGTGGCATTCAGCATGGCGCTGTAGCCCGCGGGCAGCACGCGCGCAGCCAATGCGAACATGCAGAACGGAATGCCCGAATTGACCACGCCCAGCACGAGCACCGCGCCCAGCTTGCCCTGGAAGGCCGGGCGCTGGCGCGACAGCGCGAGCAGGGCCATCAACCCCAGCGCGGCCAGCGCCACCCGGCCGAAAGCCGTGGGCACCGCGCCCAGCACGGGCACCGTGTAGCGGGTGAAGAGGAAGCTGCCGCCCCAGAGGGCGGCCAGCAGGCACAGGCGCAGCAGGCTGGCGAGAGGCATGGTGTGTGCAGGGAATGTTCCGCGTGCGGAGCGGCAGAGCGGGCGCACGGCGAGGGCCGCAGCAGATGGGCAGATTGTGGGTGGAGCTGTGCAGTGACATCAAACGATTTATCCTGGCCCACCGTTTAGCGATGCTCAACACCATGCGATTGCCTCCCCTGACTGCCGTGCGCTTTTTCGAGGCGGTGGCGCGCCACCTGAGCGTGCGCGCCGCGGCCGCCGAACTGCATGTCACGCCCGGGGCGGTGTCGCAGCAGGTGCGCAAGCTCGAAGCCTTCCTGGGCTGCTCGCTCTTCGACCGGCTGCCGCGCGGGCTGGCGCTCACGCCGGCGGGGCAGGACTACCTCGCCAGTTGCGCCGAGGCCCTGGCGCTGATCGGCCACGCCACCGCGCGGCTGGGCGCGCGCGGGCAGCGGCGCGTGGTGCTCGTGAGCTGCACCACGGGCTTCGCCGTGCAGTGGCTGGTGCCGCGGCTGCCGGACTTTGCGCGGCGCGCGCCGGAGATCGACGTGCACGTGAACACCACCGACCGCGTCGTGGACCTGGCCACCGAGGAGATGCATTTCGCGGTGCGCCACGGGCTGGGCGCATATGCGGGGCTGCAGGCCGAAGTCCTGGTGGCCGACGATTTGGTGCCCGTCTGCAGCCCGCGCCTGATCGCGCCGCGCCGCGTGCCGCGCGTGGCCGACATCTCGGGCGAGCGGCTGCTGCACGACGAGCACCGCGGCGACTGGCGCCTCTGGTGCGCATCGCACGGCGCGGCCGGCGTGGACTGCGAACAGGGCGTGGTGTTCTCGCGCTCCAACGGCGCGATCGAGGCGGCGCTCGCGGGCCGGGGCTTCGCGCTCGTGCGGCGCGGCTTCGTGGCGGCGGAGATCGCCGCGCGCACGCTGGTGGCCCTGCGCGCGGCCGACCTGCCCACGCCCCTGGCCTACCGGCTGGTGTACCGGCCCGATGTGCTGCTGGACCCGGCACTGCGGGCCTTCCGCGACTGGATCGCCGCGCAGGCCGCCCCGTAGCGCAGGCCCGGGTTCGCGGGTCCGCATGGGTGTTCGCGCGGCGGTGCGGCGCGGCGGGGCCGCGGGCCTACGCTGGCCGCCTCCGCGCTACCGCGCCCACGCTTCGCCCCCTTCCACGCCGCAGACCTCCTCACATGACCCCGATCCCTGCCCCGCACGCCCCGTCGTCCACCACGCTGCCGCCCTCCGCGCTGCAGATCTCTCCACCCGACAGCCCGGCCACGCCTTCCCGCACGCCGGCCCGGCTCGCCTCGCCCGAGGGCATGCCCACGGCTCCGGGCCCGGCCCGCACCGAGGGCGGCGCATCGCCGCCGCGCTCTCCCACGCCCTCGCGGCCCTCCAGCCCCGGGCGGACAGCCGACGCCAACGCCGATGCCCCCACCGAGGCGGCGGCCGGCCTGCTGCAGCGCACGCGCAAGGCTGCGAAGGAGATGGCGCGGCTCTCCGACGCCCGCACGGTGCTGATGCGCGCCGACGATGCCGAGTACATCGCCGCGCTGAAGGGCCCGGGCACCGACCCCGAAAACCCGGTGCTGCCCATCGCCAGCACGCTGCCCGCGCTGAGCGAAGGCGTGGACCAGCTGCGCACGAAGCTCCAGCACCCCTCGGTGCCCGAGGCGCTGCGCGCGCATTTCGAGCCCAAGCTCGCGCACCTCGAGTCCACGCTGGATGCGCTGAAGACCGAGCAACCGCTCGCGCACCGCGCCGCCGCCTACCTGCCCATGAACCTGCTGCTGCCCGTGGTGCCCTTCGCCATCCCGGCCTACAGCCACCAGAACCAGTTCGTGGCCGAGCTGGCCGGGCTCTATGCCAAGACGGGCCTGATGGCCGTGGGGGCGATGCGCTCGCCCACGGCCGCCAACCGGCACAGCGTGATGGACCACTTCATGTCGCGCCACTACATCAACGTGGTGCAGGCGGCGATCTTCGCGCTGCCCACCTTCGTGCCGCAGCTGCAGAAGCTCAATGCCAGCCCGGCCTTCAACGTGGGCGCGGGCATGGCGTCCACGGCGGCGCTGTTCCTCGGCTTCTTCGGCAAGGAAATGCGCGAGATGGTGCAGCAGCGCCGCCACGGCGTGCCCGACCCGGCGCTGGCCGCCGCCGGCCGCGCGCTGGACAGCGGCGTGGACCCGCTCGCCGCCCGCCTGCCCGCGCAGGAGCCGGCGCTTCCCGGCGACGGCGGCGTGCCGCCCGCGCGCGACCTGCTGACCGATGCGCTGGCGCGCGCCCGCACCGACCTGCAGGCGCTCACGGACGGCAAGACGGGCTTTCTCGACCAGGGCAAGGAACTCAGCCCCACCACGAGCAAGCAGGTGACGTTGGCCGCGAACGCGTTCCTGGACATCGCCACCGACCTGGAGCGCGTGCTGCACCCGGACGGCACGGCCGGCGCGGGCATGGCCAACCCCGACCGCGCGGCCAAGACCGCGCTCGCCCTGTTCACCACGGCCGTGTGCCTGACCACCACCGCGCTGATGTACCCCGACCGCATCGGCATGGTGGACCTGGGCTCGGACGCGGCCTTCACCGCGGCGCTGATGCTGCACAACGCCGCCAACCCGAACATGACGCGCGGCGACGCGCTGGAGGAGTTCAAGTCCTTCGCGGGCCTGAGCCTCGTGATGATCGCGGTGCTGGTGGCCAACCGCGCGGCCGGGGATTTCATCGAGAAGGACACCACCGGCATGCTGCTGGGATCGGCCGCCATGGCCCTGCTCAACATGACCATCCCGGGCCCCATCGGGCACGCGGCCGGCGCGGGCATCGAGAAGCTGCTGTCCCTGCGGCCCGCCGAACTGTGGGAGGCCGCGCGCGGCGTGGGCCACAACGCGCTGGAGCTGTTCCAGCAGCTGGCGCGGCGTGCCGCGCCCGCGCCGGCGGGGGTGGAGATCGCCGAACTCCCGGATGCCGCGGATCTGCCCTATGCCCCCGTGCCCCACTGACGCCCGGGTGCCGGCGGCACGGCTAGAGCCGCCGCGCCATGTAGACGGCGCAGCGCCCGTAGCCCGCGAGCCGCTCCTGCTGCGCGGGCGACGCGAGCGCCCGCACGGCGTAGCCGTGGCGCTCCCAGTAGCCCTGCGAGCCCTGCACAGACACCAGCGCCGTGTGCCGCAGGCCGGCCTCGCGACCGGTGCGCCACAGGGGCTCCAGCAGCACGCGGGCCAGCCCCTGGCCTGCGTGCGCCGGCAGCACGGCCATGTCGTGCAGGTACAGCGTGTCGGCGGCGCCCTGCGGTGGCTCGAAATCGCCGTGCAGCGGCGTCACCTTGTCCAGCGCGCTGCGGTAGGCAGCCAGGTAGGCGTGCACGGCCCCGCCGCGTTCGAGCACCAGCGAGCAGTTCGCGGGGCTCGCCAGGCGCCGCGCGAACACTTCGGCGCTTTCGACGAAGCCCTCGCCATAGCAGGCCAGTTGCACGGCCAGCAGGCCGGGCAGATCGGCGGGGGACAGCGCGCGCACGATGGGCAGGGATGAGATGGAGGACACCGGTACGCGAAGAAGGGTCTGGGGGGCCGAGGGCCCGCGCCGCTGCCGCGTGCGGCGCCCGGCCGGCGGAGACGGGACACCGGGGGCAACGCGACCGTGGAACGGCAGTGTTATAGAGTGTCAATATCGTAAACCAGGGGTTCGCCCCGCCCCTTCCGCTCCGGGCGCCCTCGCTGTCCGCCTGGCGGCGGCCCTGCGTTCCATGTCCCTCAACCACCTGCTGCGCCTCCTGGGCACCCTGCTGGCCGCCGTGACGGCGGCCGTGGCGCTGCACTCCAGCTGGGCCGAATGGCGGTCCTGGCGCGCGGCCGCGGCCGGCGAGCACGCCCTGGCGGACCTGCGCCTGGGGCTGGTGGCCGCGGAAATGGTCTCGCGCGAGCGCGGCCCCACCAACGCCCGGCTCGGCGCCCCCGACGGCCCGGCCGACCCCGCCGCGGTCGCGGCGCTGGCCCAGGCCCGCGCGCGCACGGACGACGCCTTCCGGCAGCTGCGTGCCATGCTCGGCGCGCCCCCACCGGCCCCGCGCCCGGGCGCGGCCCCCGCGGCGGTGGACGCCGCCTTCGATGCCCTCACCCGGGCGCGTGCCGTGGCCGACCGGACCATCGCGCTGCCGCGCTCCGACCGCACGCCCGAGGCAGTGCGCGCCAGCGTGTACGGCCTGGTGGCCGTGGTGCCGCGGCTGGCACCGGTCAACAGCGCCCTCGTCCAGACCGTGCGCGCCTCGCAGCCGGCGCTGGACGGCGACGTGCAGGCGCTGCGGGTCACGGCAGAGCTGCGCGAGCACGCGGGCCTGCTGGGCTCGCACTTCACCGCGGCGCTGGCCAAGCAGCAGCCCTTCACGCCTGACGAGCGGCGCGCCATCGAGCAGACACGGGGCCGCATCCTGGCGCTGCAGTTCCTGCTGGAGCAGCGCCTCGCCCACCAGGAGTCGCCGCCCGACATCGCGCAGGCCTGGCAGGCCGTGGAGCAGGGCTATTTCGGGCACGCCGTCCGCGAGATCGTGGCGCCCGTGATGGCCGCCGGCGAAGGCGACGGGCGCTACGGCACCACCGCGGCCGAATTCGCCGCGCGCTACGTGCCCGAACTGACCAAGGTGGTGGCCCTGCGCGACCGCATGCTCGCCCGGCTGCAGGCCGATGCCGCCGCCGCGCGCGAACGCGCGCTGGGCAGCCTGGTGATGGTGGTCGGCGCCTCGGCCGTGCTCTGGGCCGTGCTGGCCGGCACGCTGGTGGTGCTGCACGGGCGCGTGCTGCGGCCGCTGGCCCAGACCACGCGTGCGCTGCAGGACCTGGCCCGCAACCGGCTCGACGCCCCGCTGCCCCGCCCCGTGGCCGACGACGAGATGGCCGCCGTGATCGGCGCGGTGCGCGCCCTGCAGGACCACACGCGCACGCGCCAGGGCCTGGAGCGCGAGCGCGACGGGCTCATCGCGCAGCTGCGCGAGCAGTCGCTCACCGATTTCCTCACCGGCCTGCCGAACCGGCGCGCCTTCTTCGCCGCGGCGCGCGAGCGCATCGCGCAGGCCCGCCAGCAGCGCTTCGGCATCGTGGTGATGCTGCTCGACGTGGACCTGTTCAAGGCCTTCAACGACCGCGAAGGGCATGCGGCCGGCGACGAGGCGCTGCGCACGGTGGCCCGCGCGTTGCGCGGCGCGCTGCGCACGGAAGACTTGGCCGCGCGCTACGGCGGCGAGGAGTTCGTGGTGCTGCTCGGCCCCTGCGATGCCGCCGCGGCACCGGTGCGCGCCGAGCAGCTGCGCCAGGCCATCGAGGCCGCCCGCGTACTGCTGCCCTCGGGCAGCAGCGCCACGCTCACGGCCAGCGTGGGCGTGGCGGCCTCGGAGCGCCACGGGCTCGTGCTCGACCACCTGCTCTCGGAGGCCGACGCGGCGCTCTACCGCGCCAAGGACCGGGGCCGCAACCGCGTGGAAGAAGCGGCCTGAGCGGCCTCGCCGCGGCCGGCCATGCCGTCACTCACATTTTGATAGCAAACTATTGAATGGATCCGGCGGCATGGAGCACATTTCCCTCCAAACCGCCATCTTCCGCGGCGCCCGGGCCATTCAGCGCGGCAGCGTGCCCGGCGGGCGCACGAAATCGTCCAGCGAGAGGCCTTTTTCGCGCAGCAGCGCCTCCAGCACGGGGCGCAGCTCGCCCAGGCTTTCCTCGACGGCCTCGCGCACCGTGTCCACCACCACCTGGGTGCTGCGCTCGATCTCCACGTTGAGCACGTCGCCGGCGCCCAGCGATTCGAACACCGTCGCGCGCCGCGTCTCGGGGATGAGCCAGACCTCGAACCAGCCCTCGGCGCGGTTCACCTCCGCCACCGTGAGGCTGGCGCCGTGCAGGGCGATGTAGCCCTTGGCGAAGACGTAGCGGCGGAAGGCCGGCGGCACGGCCACGCGCCAGACGCGGTTGTTTTCCGAATCGCGCACGCTCTGCAGCGTGGCCGCGAAGTCGATGTGGCCCGACAGCGGGTGGCCGCCGATCTCGGCGCCGTCGCGCGCCGCCCGCTCCACGTTCACGCGCCGGCCCGCGGCGTAGCCGCCCAGCGTGGTGACGTTGAGGCTCTGCAGCATCACGTCGAAGGCCGCCGCCGTGTCCGAGACCCGCCGCGTCACCGTCAGGCACACGCCGTCCACGGCCACGCTCGCGCCGATGGCGAGGCCTTCGCAGAAGCCCGGCGGGAACTCGATCAGGAAGGTGCGCAGCCCTTCGCGGTCCTGCAGGTCGGCGAGTGTGGCGGTGGCTTGGACGATGCCTGTGAACATGGCGCGGCGGTGCTTTCGGGAAGAGGGGGGAAAGGGCGCCGGGCATTGTGCCACCCGGTCCCGGACCGCCGCCGCGTGCGGTTTTCCGCCGGCCGGCCAGCGCCGCCGCGGTGCCGCGCTGCACCGGAGCCTCCGCCGTCAGGCGAGCGCCGACGCCACCCGCGCGGCCAGCACGTCCAGGTCGAAGGGCTTGGTGAGCACGCCCATGCCGGGGTCCAGGTCGCGGTCGCCGATCACGGCCTGCTCGGCGTAGCCCGTGATGAAGAGCACCGGCAGCCCCGGGCGCAGGGCCCGGCCGGCATCGGCGACCTGCCGGCCGTTCATGCCGCCGGGCAGGCCCACGTCGGTGAGCAGCAGGTCCAGCGGGCCGCCGGCGCGCAGCGTTTCGAGCGCCTCGGGGCCGTCCACCGCTTCCAGCACGCGGTAGCCCTGTTCGCGCAGCGCCTCGGCCACGGTGGTGCGCACGCCGGGCTCGTCGTCCACCAGCAGCACCGTCGGCGCCTCGCGGTGCGCGGGCACCGCGTGCGTGCCCGGCGTGCCCGGCAGCGCGCCGTCCGGGGCGGGCTCGGCGGTGTCCGCGTCCGCGTGGCGCGGCAGCCAGAGCGTGATCGCGGTGCCTTCGCCCGGCACCGAGGCGATGCGCGCCGCGCCGCCCGACTGCCGGGTGAAGCCGTACACCATCGACAGGCCCAGCCCCGTGCCCTGGCCCAGCGGCTTGGTGGTGAAGAACGGCTCGAAGGCGCGCGCGGCCACCTCCGCGGGCATGCCCGCGCCGGTATCGGCCACCGCCAGCGCGACGTATTGGCCGGGCGGCAGGTCGCCGGCCTCCGGGGCCGCCGCATGGTTGGCCGTGCCGATGCGCAGCGTGCCGCCGGCCGGCATGGCATCGCGCGCATTGATGCACAGGTTGAGCAGCGAGTTCTCGATCTGCCCGGCGTCGGCGCGCACCATCCAGAGGCCGGGCGTGGGGTCGAACACCACGGCGATGGCCGGGCCCACGGTGCGCTGCACCAGGTCCTGCAGGCCCGCGACGAGCTGGTTCAGATCGACCACGCTGGGCGCGAGCGTCTGGCGCCGCGAGAAGGCCAGCAGCCGGTGCGTGAGCGCGGCCGCGCGCTTGGCCGAGCGCTGCGCCGTCTCGATGGAGCGCTCCATGTCGGCATGCCGCCCCTGGGAGAGCCGCAGCCGCAGCAGATCCAGGCTGGCCATGATGCCGGCCAGCAGGTTGTTGAAATCGTGCGCCAGCCCGCCCGTGAGCTGGCCCACGGCCTCCATCTTCTGGGCCTGCAGCAGCGCCTCTTCGGCGGCCATGAGTTCGCGCGTGCGCTCCTGCACCTTCGATTCGAGCGTGTCGGCGAAGGCGCGCAGCTGCCGCTCCGCCGCGCGCCGCTGCACGGCCATGCGCGTGCGGTGCGCCACGCTGCGGATCAGGTCCAGCTCGTCCGCCGACCATTCGCGCGGCTGGGGGTGGTTGAGGAACAGCATGGCCACCAGCCGGCCGTCCTCGATGAGCGGCAGGTTCACCAGCGCGCCCGCCTGCACCGCCCGCAGCGCGGGCACGTGGCTGGCCGTGCGCGGATCGGTGGAGACATCGGTCACCACCACGATGTCGCCGCGCAGCAGGTCTTCGAAGAAGCGGCCGTAGTGCGGCAGATGGTGCCGGCCGGCGGCCGACCCCATGCCGAGCGAGGTCCAGTCGCGCACGATGGTGACGGTGGTGGTCTCGTCGATCTCGCCGTAGCCCGCGCGCCCCACGCCCAGCGTCTCGCCCAGCAGGCGCGCGGCCGCGTAGGCCATGTCGGCGGGATCGTCGAGCGTGCGGAAGCTGTCGTCGAGCTGCAGCAGCGCCTGCATGCGGCGCTCGGCGAGCACCTGCTCGGTGATGTCGCGCGCGGTGCCCGCGATGCGCAGGCTGCGCCCGCCCGTGCCGCCCTGGAACTGCGCGCGCACCTGCAGCCAGCACACGCGGCCGTCGGGGTGCACCACGCGGTGGTCGCAGGCATAGAGCTGGCGCTGCGCGATGCACTGGTCGAAGATGGCGCGCACGCGGGGCGCGTCGTCCCGGTGCACCGCGGCGGTGACCTCGCGCCAGGTGAGCACCTGGTCGGCGCTGCGCCCGAAATTCTCCCGGCACACCTCGGAGCTGGTCAGCTCGAAGCTCTCCAGGTCCAGCTCCCACAGGCCCAGCCGGCCCGCGATCGCGGCGAAGCGGAGGTGTGCCTCGCGCTCTTCCAGCGCGCGCAGCCGCTGCGCCAGGTCGGCGGGCAGCGCGGGGACAGCGTCGGCGGCTGGAGCAACCTCCGGGGCGGAGGCCGCCCCATTCCCGGTGGGCACGGCGGTCGGATCGGACGGACGGGTCAACGGTGAAAGGCTCCCGAAACACGCCCGGCAGGATGGGCCGCGGCCGGCCGCTGTCTCCTGTCGAGCTGAACGGCTGGGATTGTGACGCAAGCTCCGCGCCGGATCGTTGCGGGAGGCAACAGCCTGCGTAGGCCGTTGCCTCCGGCCGCGGTCAGCGTGCGCGCAGCAGGCCGCCGGCCTCGATCAGTGCCCGGCACGGTGCCGCCCCCGCGTGTCAGGGCTGTGACCGCTCCCCTGTGCGGGCCTGCGCCGGCCGCGTGTGCAGGCGCCAGCCCAGGTAGGCCACCACCCCCGCGTTGAAGAGCACCACGACGCTCGCCAGCCAGGTCGGGTGGTGCCACCAGTGCCACAGCTCGAACGGAATGTAGAGCCCACCGGAGAGCGCGCCCAGCCACTCGCCCCAGACACGCCCGCGCCACAGGCCCCAGGCCTCCGTGAAGCGCAGCGCCGCATACGCCCCCACCGCCACCACCAGCAGGCGCAGGTCCTCGTGCGCCCACAGGTCCACCTGCGACAGCAGCAGCGCCGGATAGCGCTCGCCCGGGCTCAGCCCCACGTGGCCGATGAGCGCCACCGCGAGCTGGTGCAGATTGCGGTGCAGCACGCTGAGCAGCCCCGCGCCCGCCAGCAGCGCGATGGCGCCTTTGGCAGCCTCGAAGCCGGCGATCGCGCGCAGCGCGGCATCGGCATGCGCGGGGGGCACGGGTCGGGGGGACAGGTGCGAAGGGGGAGAGGACGTTCCGGCGGCCATGGGCGCCAGTGTGCGTCAAGCCCGGCCGCGGCGGAGCGTCCAGAACGCCGCGCCCACGATGAGGGCGCCGCCCAGCCAGCCGGCCGGCGAAAGCCGCTCGCCCAGCCACACCGCCGCGAACAGCGCGCCCCAGACGGGCTCGGTGCCCATCAGCAGGCCCACGCGGCTGGGCGCGCTGCGGCGCAGCGCCCAGTTCTGCGCCACGAAGGCGAACACGGTGCAGCCCAGCACGAGGTACAGGCAGGCCCACCAGAAAGCGCCCTGCGGCGGCAGCGCGGGCAGGCCGCCGGGCAGCGCCACGGCCAGCAGCAGGCAGCCGGCCCCGACCACGGCGGACTGCACGGCCGTGAGCAGCAGCACGGGCGCCTCGGCATGGCGGCGCAGCAGGCGGCTGGTGGTGCACGCCGTGATGGCGCGGAGCACGGCCGCCGCCAGCACCAGCGCGTCGCCCCAGCCCCAGCGCACCTGGGGGCCGCCCGCGAGCAGTGCGGCGCCGGCCAGTGAGACGGCCGCGCAGGCCAGCATCGCCGCGGCCGGCCGGCGGCCCAGCAGCCACCATTCCGCGAAGGGCGTGAAGACCACGCACAGGCTGATGAGGAAGGCGGCATGGCTGGCCTGCGTGTGCGCCACGCCGTAGGTCTCGCACAGGAAGATCGCCATCAGCAGCGCGCCGAGCGGCAGCCCCGCGCGCAGCGCATCCCGCCACTGCGCGCGGTTGGCGCGCAGGCAGGCCGGCGCGAGCAGCACGGCGGTGAGCAGGAAGCGCACGGCCAGGAAGCCCAGCACCGGGTAGAACGCCAGCGCGCCCTTCGCCACGCCGTAGCTGGTGCCCCAGACGATGGCGACGAGCAGCAGCGCCGCGTCGGATGCGCGCACCCACCGTTGCGTGGAGGGACTTGGCGGCGTGAAGGCGGGCGTGGCTGCGGTCATCGGCGCATCGTAGATTTGCGCCGGGCTGGCGATAATCGATCGCTCCAGCACAAGTTCTGTTCCGCATGCGCACGAATGAAGCCCTCGACAGCCTGCCCGACATGGCCGTTTTCGCGCGCGTGGTGGCGGCCGGCAGCTTCTCGGCCGCGGCGCGCGGGCTGGGGCTCACACCCTCGGCCGTGAGCCGGCAGGTGGCGCGGCTGGAGAGCGTGCTGCGCGTGCGGCTCCTGGAGCGCACGACCCGCCAGCTGCGGTTGACCGAGGCGGGGCGGGCCGCCTACGCGCGCTGCGAACAGCTCGAGAGCGCCGCGCGCGAGGTGCTGTCGCTGGCGGGCGATGCGGCGGCCGGCACGCCGCGCGGCCTCGTGCGCATGAGCGTGGCCAAGGCCTATGGCCGCCAGCGCATCCACGCGCTGGTGCCGTCCTTCCTGGCCGCGCACCCGCAGGTGGACCTGCAGCTGGTGGTCACCGACCGCACGGTGGACCTGTTCGCGGAAGACATCGATCTGGCCCTGCGCATCACCGACACGCCCCCGCCCGGCCTCGCGGGCCGGACGCTGGAGGCCGTGGAGCACCTGGTCTGCGCGAGCCCCGCCTACCTGGCGCAGCGCGGCACGCCGGAGCACCCGCGCGACCTGGCGCAGCACGACTGCATCCCGCTGGGCGAAGACGAGCGCGACCGGCACTGGCGCTTCGTCCGGGCCGGGGCTGCAAGCGGTGCGGCCGAAGCGGCCACCACGGTCGCCGTGCGCGGCCGCTACGTGGCCAACCACAGCGAGATGCGGCGCGAGGCGGCCCTGGCGCACCTGGGCATCGCCAGCCTGCCCGGCTTCACGGCCCGTGCCGCGCTGGAGGCAGGCACGCTGGTGCGCGTGCTGCCCGGCTGGCGCCACACCACGGACTACTCAGGCACGGCGTGGCTGCTGTACCCACCCAACCGCTTCTTGCCGGCGCGCGTGCGCGCATGGATCGACCACCTGGCGGCCGCCATGGCCATGCCCTGAACGACGGCGGGTGCAACCGCACTTCCGACGCCGCCGGAGCTGCAGCGCCTAGGCGCCGTAAGCCGCCATGAACACCCGTACGGCCTCGCGCAGCAAGGCCTTGTTCTCCCGGGAATCCGGCATATCGAGCTTCAGCAGTCCGCGCATGTGCCCGGAGCCCATGAACATCGACAGGAACAGATCCGCGGCCTGCAGCGGCTTGCGCACCTTCAGCGTGCCTGCCGCGTCGGCAAGGCGCAGGTAGGCGGCCAGCTCGCCGTTCACACGCTCCGGGCCTTCCTGGTAGAGCCCACGGCACACATCCGGCTGCGCCCCTGCGACGCCGTAGACGGAACGCAAGGCGCCCAAGGCGTCCTCCCCGCGCGACAGTGCGAGAAACCGGGCACCGATCGCGAGAAGCGCCTGCTCGGGGTGGTGGGGATCCAACGCCCCCGCGTCCGACACTCCCGCCATCACCGCCACCGTCTTGTCGCGCACGACGGCATGGAACAGCCCTTCCTTCGAGCCGAAGTTGCTGTACACGGTCATCTTGGACACCCCGGCGTCCGCAGCGATGGCATCCACGCTGGCACGCTCCAAGCCATGCTCGTTGAAGTGCTTTTGCGCCGCGTCCAGGATGCGCCTGCCGCGCTCGGGATCGCGCGGCCGCCCGCGGGGGGGCTTGGAATCGGGGATGGGGGAGCGGGCCATGGGAATATTTATCGTACTTGACAGTCCACTATATCGCACGCACATTAATGGACTCGCAAGTACGATAAACATCGCCGACCCGAGCAGCACCATGCCGCAACCGAAGATGGACTGGATTGCCCAGGCTCCCGGGTTCGGACGGCTCGCGATCGAAGCAGCCGCGCCCGTGATGGGCGAGCGCATGCCGGACATCGGCACGGTGTGGATCGTCTTGGCGCGCAATCCCCTCCATCCACCACCAGGAGTTCATCACCATGGATGACGCCATCATCATCGGCGGCAGCTTTGCCGGCCTCGCCGCCGCCTTGCAACTCGGCCGGCCCGCCGCAGGGTCACCGTCCTCGATACCGGCCTGCCGCGCAATCGCTTCGCAGGCCACTCGCACGGCCTGCTGGGCCACGACCACAAGCGGCCGCTGGACATCCTGGCCGAGGCGCGGCAGCAGCTTGCGCGCTACCCCACGGTCCAACTGGTGACTGCCCGGGCCGAGAGCGTCTCCGGCGCCATCGACGATTTCTCCATCCTCACGGGCGAGGGTGAAACCCTCCGGGCGCGCCGCGTGATCCTGAGCTACGGCGTCGCCGACCAGATGCCCGAGGTTCCTGGCTTTGCCAAGGGCTGGGGTACGTCCATCGTGCCCTGCCCCTATTGCGACGGATTTGAAGTCGCCGGCCGGCATTGGGGCCTCATCTGGTCCGGCCCGCCCTCGCACAACCACGTGAGGCTCTACCACGACTGGACCGACACACTGACCGTCTTCGCCCATGGCCACGACATTGCGCCCGACATCCGGGCCGATCTGGCGCGCCGCGGCATCCCGGTGGTCGATGGACGGATCACCGCAATCGACCATGGCGAGGGCCATCGCACCACCGTCAAGCTCGACGCCGGCGCCCCTGTTGCGGTCGACATCCTGTTCGCGCATCCACGCAACCAGCCGTCCGCGCGCCTGCATGAAGCGCTGGGCCTTGCCACGGTCGACACCCCCTCGGGCATCGCCCTCCAGGTCGACGAGCGCCGCGAAACCAGCATGCCCGGCATCTACGCCGCGGGCGATCTTGCCAACCCCGCCATGCACTCGGTCACCTTGGCCTCATCGCAAGGCGCGATGGCGGGCATCTTCGCGCAGCAGTCGATGCTGGTCTGAGTGCGGAGCGTGCCTCTCCAGGCGCTACGGACCGCCATCCGTTGCACGCTATGCGCCGGTATCCCGGAGAACCGGGGTGCCGGCCGGTCCACGCCCTGGGCCCGAGGCAACGCGCTCCAGCGGCAACCGTGCAGCCGAAGCCAGCATCCAGGGGATGCGGATCCTCAATCCTCGATCGTTTCGTGCGTGTCGGCGCTGCCCCGGCGCCAGTAGCCCGCGGCCTTGACCCACTTCGGGTACACGCCGCGCTCGCCCACGAGGTGCGCGCGCAGCGCCTTGGCGACGGCGGTTTCGCAGCCCACCCAGGCATGGACGTCGCCGGCCGGCAGGGCCAGGGTGCGCAGGGCGTCCAGCAGGCCGGAGCCTTCGCCCGCGGGGGCGCCCGCGCGGTGCACCCAGTGGATGCGGGCAGCGGCCTGCGTGGACAGCACCTGTTCGTCGGCCGGGCCGTCCACCTCGACGAGCACCAGGACGGGGGCGTCTGCGGGCAATTCCGCGAGGCGGCGGGCGATGGCCGGCAAGGCCGTGTCGTCGCCGATCAGCACGTAGCCGTCGAAGGCGAGCGGCACCAGCAGCGAGCCGCGCGGCCCGCCGATGCCGATGCGCTGGCCGGGCGCCGCCTGCAGCGCCCAGGCGGTGGCGGGGCCGGCATCGTGCACGGCGAAGTCGATGGCGAGCGTGCCGGCCTGCGCATCGTGGTGGCGCGGCGTGTAGTCGCGCATGGTGGGCCGCGGCGCGTCCGGGGCCGGCGCCGCGCCCTGCGCGCCGAACGAGGGCAGCACCAACTCGCCGGTGGCCGGATCGGGCAGCAGCAGCTTCACGTGGTCGTCGAAGCCGGGGCTGTGGAAGCCGACGAGGTCGTCGCCCGCAAGCGTGACGCGCACGCAATGCGGGGTGATGCGCTCGGCGCGCTGCACGGTGAGGGTGCGCAGGCGCAGTTCGTGGCGCACGCGCTGCGGCGCGCGGGCTTCGAGCTGTTCGGGCGAGGGTTGGGGGGTGGCGGAAGAAGGATGGGAGGTCATGGGAAGAGAGGGGCTTTCTGCCGGCAGGGCCGGCGAAGTGGGCGCCAGGGAGGGGCGCGGCGGCAATCGGGGGCGTTGGGGGCGTTGGAGAACGGTGCGGCGCGCTCGGGTGGCGCGCTCGTGTGGAATGGCGGTCAGGCGGGCGGCCGGGCTCAGAGCCGCTCGATGCGGCGCGCGGCCTCGTCCAGCACGTCGGCGATGGCGTGGATCTGCTCGGTGTCCAGCGGCGCGCCGGCCAGGCGCATGTGCAGGGCGTGGCGCAGGTTGTGCACGGCACGCTCGACCGGCGCCGGGCGCGACCCGCCGCGCCCGGGCCCGCCTTCGGCCATGCGCGCGAGCAGTGCGTCCACCTCGCCCTGGTGCGCCTGCAGATGCTCCCGCCCTTCGGCGGTGACGGTGTGCAGCTTGCGGCCACCGCTTTCCGTACTGACGGTGACGTGGCCCATCTCTTCCAGCAGCGTGAGCGTGGGGTAGATCACGCCCGGGCTGGGGCTGTAGCTGCCGCCCAGGCGCTCCTCGATGGCCTTGATGAGTTCGTAGCCGTGGCGCGGCTTGTCGGCGATGAGGCGCAGCAGCACGAGGCGCAGGCCGCCATGGCCGAACACGCGGCCACCGCCGCCGCCTCGCCGCAGGGCGGGGGGTGCGCCGCGCGGATCCAGCAGGTCGAAGTCTTTCATGGGATGAATTTAGATATGTCGATTTGCGAAAGATATATCTAATTCATATCGAACTTCGATTCCTGCGGGCATGGCCCTGCTCCCGCCGGGGGCAATGCGTCCGCCCTGCCGGGCCCGGGACGCTGGCGCTCAGCGGCGCTTCACGCCGAAGCCACCATCCCCGCCGCATGCCCGCGCGTGAACGCCTCTTCGAACACCGAATACCCCGACCAGTCCGCATGCGCGAAGGCGAGGCGGGCCGTGCCGGGCGTGGCAGGCGCGGCGATGCGCTCGCCGTTCGACAGTACGTAGCGCTGGCGCTGCGGCGGCATGCGGCCGATCTGGCTGAGGAACGCCTGCGTGCCCGGCACGGGGATCGCCATGGCGTGGCCGTAGCGCGTGATCTCCACGCGCGTGACGCGGGCGCGCAGGTCCGGGTGGGGCACCGAGAGGCTCGCGAGGATGGCGTCGCGCCAGTGCGTCCACGGCTGCTCCGCGAGCTGGCGGCGGCCGTCCTGCACGTCGCCCAGCGCGCGGTAGTAGCTCAGCACCGTGGGACCGGGGCGCGGGTCCAGGCGCTGGTGGCCGGCGTCCACGTAGCCCAGGCCGCCGGGGGCAGGATCGGCATAGAGCACGTTGTCCCAGGCGGGCGCGGCGCCCTCGCGGTCGGCGAGGGGCGCATCGATGTGCAGGTTGGCCACCAGCCAGGGCGCCCACTGCAGGCGCCGCGCGGCCTGCGCGAGGAAGGCGGGCGGGTTGCGCACCACGCGCGCGGCCACGAACACCGGCAGCGCCACCACGCAGCGCCGCGCCTGCCAGCGCTCGATGCTGTCGCTCGCGTGGTGCAGCACGTCCACTTCCACGCCGCTGCGGGTTTCCTCGATGCGCAGCACGGTGCTGCCGGCGCGCAGTTGCCCGGCGTCGTGCAGCGGCGCGGCCAGGCGCTGGGTGAGCCAGCCGTTGCCCTCGGGCCAGGTGAGCACGCCGTCGCGCTCGTCGCCCGCGGCCTCGCCGGGCGCGTGGAAGCCGTGCCGGCTCGCGAAGTAGTGGATGCCCGCCCAGGCCGACACGCGGGCGGTGCCGGCGCCGTAGTCGTCGCGGCAGCTGTAGTCGAGGTACCAGCGCAGGTGCGCGTCGTCGAAGCCCTCCTGCGCCAGCCAGGCATCGAAGGTCGTCGCGTCCAGCGCGCGCAGTGCGGCCGACAGCGGCTGGTCCGGCTTCCAGAGCTTGAAGGTGGGCATGGCGAAGCGCGCCGCGCGGCCCAGTTCGGCCACGCGCACGGAAAAGCGCCGGTACTGCGCGATCGTGGACTCGCCCACGCCGTTCATGGGCAGCAGGCCGTCCTGCCACGCGCCCTGGAAGAACAAACGCTCCTGCGGGCTGTGGCAGAGGTGGCGCTCGTCGATCTGCCAGCGCCCGGCCACGCGCCGCCGCAGGCCCAGTTCCTCCAGCAGGTCCTGCACCTCGCGCGCGCCGTCGCCCGGCACGGGCAGGTAGTGGGCGCCCAGCGGGCAGGCGATGCCGTTCACCTGGCCCGCGCGGCTGTTGCCGCCGGCCGTGTCTTCCATCTCCAGCAGCACGAAATCGTCCACGCCCGCCAGGCGCAGCGAGCGCGCGGCCGCCAGGCCCGCCACGCCGCCGCCGGCGATCACCACCTGGGTGCGGCGCACGATGTCGGGTTCGATGGCGCCGCCCTTCTGCAGCCGGTCGCGCAGCGCATGGCCGCGCTCCATGTCGATCCCCGTGAAGCCGCCCTCGGGCGGTGGCGGCGGCCGGCCGCAGCCCGGCAGGAGCGCGGCGGCGGCGGACGCCCCTGCGGCCTGCAGCCAGTGGCGACGGCGCAGCGCCGGGGAGGAAGGGGGCACAGCGTGGAGGGTCATCGCAGGGGTCGCGCGGGAGCGCGCAGGAGCAGGCGGAGCGGCCACTGTAGCGCCAGCGCGTGGCAGGCGCCCCCAACCGCCGCCAAACCCCGGGCACCGGGCCGCAGGCGCCTTGCCAAGGCGCGGGCCGCAGGCCATGCGGCACCACACATTTGCTACATTATTAATAGCAAACTATTCAATGAATACGGCGGCATGGAGCATGAAACCCTCTCAACGAGGCCCACGAGCCCGGAGCGAGGTTTCAGGCCGTGGCGGTGGGCGGCGCGTCGGTCGGGGGCAGGTCCGCCGGGAACCATTCGGCGCGCTCGAGCCATCCGGTCAGGAATTTCTGGTCCACCGGGCGCTCCTGCGCCAGACGCTGGTAGTACGCGATGCGGCCCTGGCGGTAGAGGGCATAGACCTGGGCATCGTCGGCCGCCTCCAGCGCCGCCAGCGTGGCCGGCCCCATTGCGCCGTCCGTGGCCAGGCCGGTGGCGCCCAGCTGCAGCAAAATCCGCTGCAGCAGCACGACCGCCTCGTCGCCGGCATTGACGTAGAAATCGAACAGGATCTCGGCGAGCGTCTGGGAGGCGATCTGGTCGCCGTACAGCCTGTCCCAGTATTCCTGCTTGTAGATGGCGCCCGCCTGCTGCACGGTGAGCGCGCGCAGATCCTGCAGCGTCGGCGGCTCCTGCAGCAGCGGCTCCGCGCAGCGCTGGAACGTGGCCAGGGTGATGCCGAGGTTGGTGGCGCCGCCCGGATCGGCCGGGTCATCGACGAAGCCGCCTTCGAACCTCAGCAATTGCGGCAGGTACAGATCGAACGATGCCATGGGGCTCCCTCTTTCCCGGTGTGGTGTGTGCGCGCAGTATGGCGCCCGCCCCCGCGTTGCCGCAACCCGCCGCGCGGGCCCGCATCAGTGCGCGATCACCTTGCCCCATTCCTGCTCGTAGGTGTGCACGAGGATCTGGTTCGACAGCCGGTTGACCTCGGCCGGCTGCCGCGCCATGTCCAGCGGAAAGTCGAACAGCAGCGGCAGCGTGGCCGGCGAGAGGAAGCGCAGCCCCTCGGGCAGGCGCTCCGGCAGCCGCCAGGGCCGGCGGCTCGCGATGACGAAGCCCCACTCGCCGAAGCTCGGCACGTGCGCGTGGTACGGCGCGGCCGACAGGCCCACCGACTCGATGGTCTGCACCACGGTCCAGAAGCTCTGGCGCGCCACGAGCGGCGAGGTGGTCTGCACCACCGCATAGCCGCTCGCCGCGAGGCGCTGGTCCAGCAGCGCGTAGAAGCTGTTGGTGTAGAGCTTGCCGATCGCGAAGTTGGTGGGGTCGGGAAAGTCCACCACGATCACGTCGAACTGGCCCTCGGCGTGCGGCCCCTGCGCGGCCCCGCCGCCCTGCCGGCCGTCGCCGGAAGACTGCAGCCACTGGAAGGCATCGGTGTTGACCACGTGCACGCGCGGGTCCGACAGCGCGCCGCCGTTGAGCCGCGAGAGCGCCGGATCGGTGCCAAAGAGCTGCGTCATGGCCGGGTCCAGCTCTACAAGCGTGACCGATTCGACCGAGGGGTACTTGAGGATCTCGCGCACGGCCATGCCGTCGCCGCCGCCCAGCACCGCCACGCGCTTGGGGGCGCCGTGCGCGGCCATCGCGGGGTGCACCAGGGCCTCGTGGTAGCGGTACTCGTCGCGCTCGGCGAACTGCAGGTTGCCGTTCAGGTAGAGCCGGTGGCCCATGCGGCCCTGCGTGACCACGATGCGCTGGTAGGCCGAGGCGCTGCTGATGACGATGCGGTCCTGGTAGAACCGGTCCTCGGCGAAGCGCGTGATGTGCTCGGAGCCCGCGAAGCCCGCCAGCAGCGCGCCCAGCACCGCCGCGCAGGCCAGCGCATGCGCGCGCAACTGCCGCAGCTCGTGCCGGAAGAGCCACAGCGCCCACACCGCCACCACCGCGTTGAAGATGCCGAACAGCAGGCCCGTGCGGATCAGCCCCAGGTGCGGCACCAGCAGCAGCGGGAACGCCAGCGACACCGCCAGCGCGCCCAGGTAGTCGAACGTGAGCACCTGCGAGACGAGGTCCTTGAGCGCCACGTTGCGCTTGAGGATGCGCATCACCAGCGGGATCTCCAGCCCCACCAGCATGCCCACCAGCAGCACCATGCCGTAGAGCAGCACGCGGAACGCGCCCGGCACATAGGCATTCGCGAGGAAGAGCGTGGCCGGCAGCGCCCCGCCGATCAGCGCCACCAGCAGCTCGATGCGCAGGAAATGCGCGGGCAGCTGCCGCTCGAAATACCGCGACAGCCACGAGCCCACGCCCATGGCGAACAGGTACGTGCCGATGATGGTGGAGAACTGCAGCACCGAATCGCCCAGCACGTACGAGGCGAGCGCCCCCGCGGCGAGTTCGTAGAGCAGGCCGCAGGCGGCCACGACGAACACGCTGGCGAGCAGCGCGATGTCGAGGGGGCGGGGTGCGGACCGTTCGAGAGCCCCGTTTCTTCCATGCTGGGCATTCATCACAACAGCACCGTCTCCCGTTGTCGTACCCATGACCGGTCTTCCAGGTTCAACATCGGCCCGCCAGGCACTGCGCGGCCTGCGCCACTCCGCCATGGACAACCGTTCCAACCAACTGAATGCCGCCCGGTGATTGGGAGTGCATTGGGGAAAATGCACAGCCTCGCGCGCCAAGCCACCCAATGCAAACCATTGATATGAAAGAGTTTTTCCGAATTCATTGGGGGAAACTTCACCTTCTTTGGGGGCTGTTGGGGACGCTGCCGTCGGTCAAGGCCCACCGCGCAGCCCGGGTCCTGCCGCCCACGTTGTGAATCCGTCCATCCCTGGACATCTCCTTGAGCAGTTCCTTGATGAATTCCTTGCGCTCGGTCAGGCCTGGAATCCACAGTTGCAGCTTGGGCAAGAGCAGCGCATCCACCTTCGCGCGCGGCTGTGGTCCCAGGGACAGCAACTTGCACAAGGCCGTCTTGTAGTCATCCACATCGGGCCTCCGCTGGTTCAAGTAAGCCACCTCCTGCCCCATGGCGACAGCCACTTTGGCCGAGATATGCAGTTTGGGGCTGCGCCCTTCGACCAACCCTGCCCGACGCAATTCGGTGACCTGCGCGGCATCCAGCTTGCGCCCTTTCTGCAACCGGTCCAGCCACAGCACGTGCTCGATGGGCAGGTCCGTGCGCTCCATCAGCCAGTGGGTGTAGTTGGCATCGATTTCCTGTCCATAGACATTGAAGACCGTGCGCGCATCGGAGGAATCTTCATAGTCCGGCAATGGCAGGAATCGACGCCGCTGCGCAAGCACCATGTCATGGATACCGAACCCCACCTTGTCGATCATGCCCACTTCGGCCATGGCCTTGGCCAGGCGTTCGTTACGGTAGCGGCTGGGTGTGCAGGCACCGCGGATGTAGTCCTCGGGCTTGCCATCGAAGAAGCCGCCCAGGTTGGTCATTCGCACCAGCCCCGAAGACTCCTCCACCACGACACGTCCCCCCTGGGCATAGTCCTGGTGCGCCAGACAGTTGTGCAGCCCCTCCAGCAGCACCGTATGCGTGTCGTAGCGCGGCAGCGTCACGGCCAGCAGTTCGCTGGCCGGGAACAGCTTGATATTGGGATTGCGAATGCGCCGGGCCACCTCGGTGGTGGTCAGCAGGAAAGGCGGGTGGAAGTGCTCGGCCACCCGCTCCGCTGCCAGTTTCCAGGTGATCTCCGCCGGCTGGGGCGACAGCAACGCCGTGGCACTTTCCGGCCGACCGAGCAGCAGCAGGCAAGCGCGGGTGATGCCGCCGTGGATTGTCAGGCCGATCTTGTCCAGCAGCGTCTGCGCACCCCACGTCGCGATATGGGGTGCCCAGGCTTTGGTCCGGTGCTTCTCGGCATATTTCTCGCGCGCCTTGGCGATCGCAGTCTCGTCCAGATCGGACAGCGTGGCCCCGGACACGATGGCAGCGCTCCAATCCTCACCCACCAAATGCTCTGCAAGGATGGCCTTGTGCCGGTCCTCACGCAGTTCCTGCAGGCTGTCGCCATCACGCTGCCAAGCCTGATCGTGCGCCAGCACGGGCGTGCGTGGAGCATGGCGCGGCACATGCACCAGCCACACCACCGCGCCCGTATCGCTGGCCCGCAGCTCCTCGAAACGCAGCCCCAGCGACGGCAGTCCGGGTGTTTTACCCAGCACGCGACCCACCACGTTCTCCAGGGTGTAATCCGCGAAATCCTGAATGCCCGTGACCGCAAGCGTGCCATCTTGCACACCGATCACCATGCAACCGCCGTCCATGTTGGCCAGCGCCGAGATATACGACACCAGGTCTTCGCCCTTGCGTCCCGAAATGACGCTCTTCAAGCTGCGCCACTCCTTCCACTCGCAGCGCTCGTCCTCTTTGGGAAAGCGGGCACGCAACCAGACTTGCAACTCGTGGGCGGTCATCGTGGCGGCCCTTCTCAACCCGAATGGCCCATGCCTGCCTGTGCGGCATCGCCAGGGGTCCGGAAGACGTCCGGCCAGCAGTGGGGCACTTGCGTGGCGGTGCCGAAAACGTCGGCGCAGGTAAGCCAGTCGATGGTGGGCATGGAGGGCATGGCCACCGTCGTGCACGAACCGGAATCGTGTGGACGGCAGGCGGGGATTAAGCCCTCTATTGTGCGGGACGGGGCTCCCCGCCCACCTGCCGGTCAGAACTGGTAATTGGCGCTCACCAGCAGCGAGCGCGGCGTGCCCGGCAGGCCGCTGGTGCCCGGGCGCCAGTACTCCTTGTCGAACAGGTTGGAGACGGCGGCCGTCACGGTCCACGGGGCGGCACGCCAGCCCACGAGCGCGTCCCAGCGGCTGTAGCCCGCCATGCGCGAGGTGTTGGCATCGTTCGCCCAGCGCGGGCCGGAGTGCGTCACGCCGATCTCGCCATACCAGGGGCCGGAGGGCGCGTAGCGCACGAACAGGCTGCCGGTGCGGCGCGCCACGTCGCGCAGGTCCTTGCCTTCGAGCGCGCGGTTGGCCTTGTTCTCCACCACGGTGGCATGCGTGATGCCGGCACCGCCGCGCACGTACCAGGCAGGGGCCAGCCGGCCCGAGACGGTGAACTCCAGCCCGCGCGAGCGCTCCTGGCCGCGCACGGCCCAGACGTCGGGCTGGTTGGTGGCATCGGGCTGGTAGCGGATGTTGTAGTGGTCGATCTGGTAGGCCGAGAACTGCGTGGAGAGCGCGCCCTGCAGCCAGTCGCTCTTGATGCCCGCCTCGAACTGGCGCGAGTACTGCGGCTCGTCGTCCTGCGCGCCGCTCACGCCCAGCATGCCGCGCCCGCCGAAGGGCGAGAAGCTCTTGCTGTACGAGGCGTAGAGGCTGTGCTCGCGGCTGGGCTGCCAGACCAGGCCGGCGCGCGGGCTCACCGAACTGCCGCTCGCATTGCGCCAGGCGTTGGTGAGGCGGTTCAGGCTGTCGAAGTCGTAGTCGTCGTAGCGCGCGCCCACCAGCAGCTTCCACTGCGGCGCGAGGCTGATGAGGTCCTGCGCGTAGAGCGCCTTGGCCGTGGCCAGGTGCAGGTTGTGCTGCGACGGCGCGCCCTGCGCGGGCCGCACGGCATTGAAGACGGGGTTGAACGGATCGACGAAGCCGTTGCTGGCGGCCGTGGAGAACAGGCGCGGCTGGCGCTCCTCGTCGCTGTGCTCCGCGCCCACGAGCAGCTCGTGCGCCATGCCGGCCAGCTCGAAGCGGCCGGTCAGGTCCACCGTGTGGATGGTGGTCTTGTTGTTGGTCTGCTGCCAGGCGTAGCTCTGGCGCAGCAGGCCCGGGTGGGTGCAGGTCGCGCCCGTGGGGGTGCGGCCCCGCGCATTGCAGTAGGTGCCCAGGAAATAGTGGTCGAAGTCCTGCCGGGCCTCGCGCTTGCTGGCGAGCCAGCGCACGCTCCACTGCGGATTGAAGTCGTAGCTCAGGTCCGAGCGCAGCACGCGCAGGCGGTCTTCCACATAGTCGCCCGGCTGCGCGAAGCCCTGGCGCGGCGAGACGCCCGCGGGCAATTGCTCGTAGGCGGGGCCGCGGTCGGGCACGCGCCAGACGCTGTCGTAGGTGTACTGGCCCGTCCAGCGCAGGCCCGTGCGCGTGTCCACGAGGATGCTGGGCGAGACCATGTCGTTCTTGTTGCGGATGCCGCTGCGGAAGCTGTGCGCCTGCTCGCGGTCGGCCGTGAGGCGCACGGCCACGTTCGGGCTCAGCACGCGGTTGATGTCCAGCGTGCCGCCCACGTTCTCCCATGAGCCGCCGCGCAGCGTGATGCTGCTCTTGGCGTCGAAGCGCGCCTGCTTGCTCACGAGGTTGACCACGCCGCCGCCCGCGCCGCGGCCGTAGAGCACCGACGCCGGGCCCTTGAGGATCTCGATGCGCTCCACGTTGGCGGTGCTGCGGCGCACCTGCCCGCCCTCGCGCACGCCGTCGCGGTAGATGTCGCCCGAGCTCACGTCGAAGCCGCGGATCATCACGCCCTCGCCGCGCATGTCGTAGCTCGTGCTCACGCCGGGCTGGCCGTCGAGCATGGTCGCCAGGTCGTTGATGCCGTAGCTCTTGTACTTGTTGACCTCCACGGTATCGATGGTCTGCGGGATGTCGCGCGGCGCGGTGTAGGTCTTGGTGGCGGTGGTCACGCCCTCGGGGCGCACGTCGTCGGGGTCGTACTGCGCGCCCGAGACATGCACGGTGGGCAGCGCGGCCTGCGCGGCAGCGGTCTCGCCCGGGGCCTCGGCCTGCTGCGCCCAGGCCGCGCCGGCCAGGCCGGCCCAGAGCAGCGCGGCACGCAGGGGCACGGGGCCGGCCGCGGCGATGGCAGGGGAAGCAGGCCGCGCCGCGGACATCCGCCGTGCCGGGGCGCCGCGCACAGGCGCGCGCCGCGTGCCGGAAAGGAAGGGTTTCGCCATGTCGTTCTCGAAGAAAGAAGGCGGCCGCAGGTGCCAGCCGCTCGTTACAAAGAGAACCAATTGTAATGATAACGATAACCATTCTTAATACAGAAGCCACAGATCTTCCACGATTCCGCGGCAGCGCAGGCGCAATGTAAAATTTTGTTGCAGCCTGCTGCCCCGCCAAAACCACCACAACACGACGACGCCGCCGGCCTGCCGCCGCGGCGTTCCGGGAGAACCGACTTGCGCATTTCCACCCTCGCGGCCGTGATGGCCGCGGCTTTGCTGCTGACCGCCTGCGTCACGCCCTATGCCCGCAAGGGCTGGACCGGCGGCTACACCGACGAGAAGATCGACGAGAACCACTACCGCGTGCGCTTCGACGGCAACGGCCACACCTCGTCCGACCGCGTCTGGTACCTGTGGCTGTACCGCTGTGCAGAGCTGACCAAGGAAAAGGGGTACACCCACTTCACGGTGCGCAAGCCCGGGGAGCCGCTGGCCAGCGGCCCGGCCGCCGGGCCCGGCGCCTACGAGCGGCAGCCCGCCGCCCACGCGGATGCCGGCCAGGAGCCGCCCCGCTTGGTCAAGACGAAGGGCGGCGGCGCGCCCATCTTCATCTATTCCCCGGGCTACACGGTCACCACCTGGCACAACGATGCGGTCGTGGCGTTGTTCCGCGAGCCCCTGCCCGAGGCGGTGCTGCTCCTGAATGCCCAGGCCGTGCTCGACCAGTTGGGGCCCTACGTGCAGTCCGACGGAAAGGCCGCGCCCCTGGCGCGCGACGAGGTGCTGCGCAACGCCGCGACCCTGGTCCGCCCCGAGCGCGGCTACACCTTCGGGGGTGAACTGTGAGCCGCCGGCGCCCGGCCGCGGCAACCGCCACCGCGCTGTGTACCGCCCTGCTCGCCGCGCTGCTGCCCGGAGGGCTGGCGGCGCAGGGATTCGTCGCGCCGAAGAACAAGCTGCCGGGCGCGCCGGGCACCGTCGTGTGGCAGCCGACGCTGATCCCCGGCACCTGCGCGCGGCCTGAATACCCGTTGAACTCGATCCGCGGCAAGGAGCAGGGGACTTCGGTCATCACGCTCACGGTCGGTGCCGGCGGCAGCGTGCGCGAGACCGCGGTGCTCACCTCCAGCGGTTCGGCGCGGCTCGACCAGGCCGCCGCGGACGGCATGGCCGCGTGCCGGTTCAAGCCGGCGCAGGACTCGACGGGCGCGCCCACGCAGTCGTCCTATGTCATGCGCCACGAATGGCGGCTGGAAGATGCGCCGCCCGATCCCTGGGTGGAGCTGAAGGCGCTGAACGGCGCGGGCTTTTCCGCGTCGGGCGACGTGGCGGCGCTGGCCGTGGCCGGGGACAGCGCCGCATCGCCCGCGCAGCGCGCGAAGGTGCTGGCCATGGTGAAGGCCCGGGCCACCGAGATGGCCGGCTGCCCGAGCATCGAGGCCGCGGCGTCGCGCATCGTGCGCAGCGCGGGCACGCCCGAGGGCGCCGACCGACGCTCGCTCGAGCTGTGGACGCTCACGCAGTGCGGCCGCACCATGCGCTACGGCATCGTGGTGTTCTTCCCGGCGGACCGGCCGCCCTTCTTCCGCGCCCGGCCGTTCGCGGCGTCCGAGCCCGACCCGACCTGAGCCGGGCCGGCTGCGGCCTCACCCGCCGTGGATCGCCGCCGCCACGATGATGCTGATGCCCAGGCACATCGCGGCCACGACCATGGCCAGGGCCTTGTTCTGCTTCTCGACGATCTCGGCCCACAGGTCATAGGGCGTGACCTTGTCGATGATGACGAAGCTGATCCAGAACACGACCACGCCGATCAGCGCGAACAGGATGGAGCCGAAGAACGCGGCGGGCCGCAGCCATTCGAGTGCCATGGTGAACTCCTTCATTCAGTCAGAAAACAGGTGATGGGGATGCCCGCGCGGGTGGCCCGGCGGGGCCCGGCGCAGGCGCTGCCGTTCATTTGTGCCCGCCCCCGCTGGACCAGCCGCCGAACGAGCCGCCCGAGGAGCGGTAGCTGGACGACGTGCAGTTCTCGCGATTCGGATCGCACGACGAGCTGCAGCCGCGCGAGAACAGCAGCAGGATCAGGATGAGCACGACCGCGATGATGACGATCGTGCCGCAGCCCACGCTGCCGATGCTGCCCGCGCTCGCGAGCGGGGCTGCGTCGTCGCGGCGGAACAGGTCTTTCTGGCCGTCGAGCTTGAAGGCCTTGGCCACCAGCGCGCTGTCCAGGAGGCTGCCGACCGACCAGGTGATCTCGCGCGGAGTCTGCTCCATCGACAGGCGGCCCTTGCCGCCCGTGCCGCTGAAGTCCCGGTTCTGCGTGGCCTGCCCGCGCTCGACGGGCCAGTAGAACTCGCCCAGCACGTAGGTGGTCTCGGCGCGGTACTGCGAATCGAGCCGGTAGGTGCTCTGCAGGTAGGTGGCCGACTGGCCGTTCGCGGACAGCTTGGGCGCACCGGTCGTGGGCCGCACGAGGCTCCAGCCGTCGGAGGCGTCCACCAGGAAGGCGAAGCCGCGCTGGCGGTTGTAGAGCAGGTATTCGTCCCAGCCGAAGGTCTCGTCGTCGCCGGGCTCGCGGCCCATGCGGTGCTGGAAACCCACCGCCTGCCAGACCACGCCTTCGAGCTGGCCCGTAGTGCCCAGCGGGATGAGCGGCTGCACGGGCTCGTCCTGCACCGCGTGGCGCAGTTCGCCGCCGATGCCGCCCGAGATGTCGATGAGGCTCGCGCACGAGGGGCAGGTGAGGCTCCGGGTGGTCTCCAGCGCCACCTGCACGGGCGCGCCGCAGTGCGGGCAGCTGAACTGGCGGGCCTTTTCGCCCCGCGCCGACTCGTCCTTCAGGCCCTGCATGCGCAGGTCCTCGAGCCGCACCGCGCGGCCGCGCTCCACGCGCGGCGGCGTCTGCGCATAGTCGATGGACAGCACCTCGCCCTGGTCGCTGCGCAGCTCCACCACCGGGAAGGGCTGGCCCAGCGGCGGCAGCTTGGGCAGCTCGCCCTGCGCGGACACGAGCTGCGCCTGCACGTTGGCCGCCACGCTGTAGGGCGTGCCGTTGATGGCCGTGGTGGCGCCCACGCGGAAGCGCTCCGGCGCGGGCAGGTCGCGGCCCGGCTCGATGGGGCGCGTGAACACGTAGGCGCCGTTGTCCTCGCCCAGCGTGGCGGTGGTGCCGTCCTCCAGGATGGCGTTCCACTCGGCCCAGGTGCCCGTCTCGGCCTGGTACTGGAGGCGGCCGATCAGCGTGAACGGCTGCTCGCGCCCTTCCAGCAGCACGCGGCCGCTCGCCATGAGCTGCAGCGGGCTGTGGTCGTCGAACACCTCGGCCATCTTGCCCACGCGCGAGAGCACCTCGCCGCTGCGCACCACGGTGCTCTGGCAATAGGGGCAGACGGCGTGCGTGGACTGCGCGCTGCGGAATTCGACCGGCGCGCCGCAGCCCGGGCAGGGCGCGCGGTAGTGGCGCTGGGTTTGGGGGTCGGCCATTGTTGGTGGGTGTTTTCGGCCTCCTGCCGTCGATTCCATTCGGCAGGGCGCTATTTAAACCATCGCAAGACGGTGCCGCCGCCCCGGCGGGCGGCCGCGCGCGTCAGACCAGCTTCTTGAGCAGTTCGACCTTCTTGGCGTCGAACTCTTCCTGCGTGAGGATGCCCTTGGCTTTCAGGTCGCCGAGCTTCTCCAGCGTGGCCATCACGTCCTCGGGCCGCACGCCCGCCACGGCCGCGGAAGCCGGCGCGGCGGGCTGCGCGGCAGCGGCACCGCCGCCGCCCTGCAGCCCCTGCTGGAGGTTCTGCGCCAGCACCTGGCCGAGCGCCACGCCCGCGCCCAGGCCCATCGCGTCGCCCGCGATCCCGCCGCCGCCGTTGCCCGAGCCCTCGGCGAACTTGGGGATCGACTGCGCCGTCTGGTACTGCATGAACTTGCCCATGTCGTTGCCGACCATGCCCATGCCGATCTTCTGGTCGAGGATCTTCTGCAGCTCTTCGGGCAGCGACAGGTTCTGCACCGTCATGGTTTCGAGTTGCAGCCCGATCTTGGCGAAGGCTGGCTGCAGCTCCTTGGCGAGCGCGTCGGCGAACATGACCTGGTTGGCCGCGAGGTCGAGGAACGGCAGCCCGCTCGACGCGATCGCGTTGCTGATGTTCTGCAGCACGAGGCCGCGCAGCTGGCCGTCCAGCTCGCTCACCGTGTAGGCCGCGCGCGTGCCCGAGATCTCGGTGTGGAACAGCTTGGGGTCGGCCACGCGGTACGCGTAGTTGCCGAACGCGCGCAGGCGCACGGCGCCGAAGTCCTTGTCGCGGATGGTGATGGGCTGGGGCGTGCCCCACTTCTGGTCGACCTGCTGGCGCGTGCTGAAGAAGTACACGTCGCTCTTGAACGGGGACTCGAAGAGCTTGTCCCAGTTCTTCAGGTAGGTCAGCACCGGCAGCGTCTGCGTGGTGAGCTTGTGGGTGCCGGGGCCGAACACGTCGGCCACCGTGCCCTCGTTGACGAATACCGCCATCTGCGATTCGCGCACCACCAGCGTGCCGCCGTTCTGGATTTCCAGGTCGCGCATCGGAAAGCGCCACGCCAGCGTGCCGTCGCTCTCCTCCGTCCACTGGATGATGTCGATGAACTGCTTCTTGATGAAGTCCATGAGGGCCATGCGGTGCTCCGGCTGTGAAGAGTGGGGAACAAAAAACGGACTGCCAACCCGTCCGTGCGGTGGCCGATCATAGCGGCGGCCGGCCGCGGCGCTATCGCCGGTTTCGAGAGGATCAATTGGCCTTCGGTAATGCGAATGCCTAGCATTCACACATCCCCCACGCATTCCGGAAAGAGAGCGCCGCCATGAACCGCATCCGCCAGGCCACCCGCCAGAACCTGCCCACCCTCATGAAGACGGGCAGCTACTACCTCATCCACATCTGCGTGGCCGCGCTGGTGGCCTACGCGGTCACGGGCAACCTCATCGCCTCGCTCACGCTGAGCCTGCTGGAGCCCACGGTGCAGGCCGTGGCGTTCTTCTTCCATGAAAAGGCGTGGGACCGCGCAGGCCGCCGCCGTGCAGCCGAGGCCGCGGCGGCCCTGCAGCCCGCCGCCGCGGGCGCCTGAACGCGGCACCGGCCCACGATGGAGGACGACGCCATGCCCCGCACCGCCACCCCGTTCGCGCACTGGCTCGTGGAGCGCCTGGCCGGCATGGCCGCAGGGCGCTGACCGGCCCCGCGCCGCGCGCCGTTCAGGCCCGGGTATCGAGCAGCGAACCGAGCATGCGGTCCTCGGTCTTCACCATCTGCAGGTTGGCCGAGAACGCATAGGTGGCCGACATCTGGTTCACCGCGTCCTCTTCGAGCGAGGCGCCTGCGGTGGCCGCCCGGCCGACGCGCGCCTCGACCCCGCCCTGGTCGGGCACCGCCTCCTGCTCCACCGTCTGGCGGCGAAAGCCCTCGGTGTTCAGGTTGGCCACGTTGTGCGCCGAGGTGTCCAGCTGCAGCTGCGCGGCGCGCAGGCCGGAGGAGGCGATGGAAGAGATGGAGGCCATGGCGGAATGCTCCTGAAACGGGGGTGCCGGAGGGCCGGTGCGGACAAATGGGCCGGGCCCGCCAGGGTGGGCGGTTCCGGCACCCGCGGGATTATCGGCCGGCGCGGCCGTGGCGGCCAGCCCTTGCATGGCCGGCGCAGCCCGTCATTTGCTACATATTCAATAGCAAACTATTGAATGAAAACGGCGGCATGGAGCACTTTTCATCCACAATCCAGCCCGGAGGCCGCAGCCCCTTGCCGCGCTAGGTTTCCACGAACTCCGGGTACCGCGCGCAGATCTCCTCCACCTGGCTCAGCGTGCCCGAGAGGTGCGCGCGCAGCGCCTCCTGCGCCGCCGGCGCGTCGCCCGCCGCGATGGCGTCGGCGATGCGCCGGTGGTCGGCCAGCACCGCCTGCGCCTTGCCCTCGGTCGGCAGGTGCAGCCGGCGCAGCCGGTCGACGTGGCCGGAGCGGCGGCGCACCAGGTCCCACAGGCCGGGCACGCCGGCCGCCTCGTACATGAGGCGGTGGAAGCCCTGATCGGCCTCGACGAATTCACGGTAGGTCTGCGGCCCCGCCATCGCCGCCATGGCCTCGATCTGCGCGCGCAGGCGCGCGATCGTGGCCTTGGCCGGATCCAGCGCCAGGGTGCGCACGACTTCCAGCTCGATCGAGCGGCGCAGGTAATGGGCCTGCCGCGCGGCCGGCACGTCGATGCGGCTCACCACCGTGGCGTGCTGCGGGAAGATGTCCACCAGCCCTTCCTCGCCCAGGCGCAGCAGCGCATCGCGCACCGGCGTCTGGCTGATGCCGAAGCGCTCGGCCAGCTCGGCCCGCGCCAGCACGGTGCCGGGCGCCAGGTCCAGGTTCACGATGGCCTCGCGCAGCTTCTCGAACACCTGCGGCGCGGCGTGGCGCGAGCGGTCGAGGCGGACTTTCTCTCTCACATGCATAGGCGGGCGATTGTGCACCGTGGTGTTTTGACGCACTAATATATTAGTGCTTTAATGCGCCAGAATACACGATGCCGCCCATGACCCCACCCCGCCGCTCTCCCGACTCCCTGCGCAGCGCCCGCTGGTTCGCGCCCGACGACCTGCGCTCCTTCGGCCACCGCTCCCGCATCATGCAGATGGGCTATGCGCCCGAGGACTGGGTGGGCAAGCCCATCATCGCCATCGTGAACACGTGGTCGGACATCAATCCGTGCCACGGCCATTTCAAGCAGCGCGTGGAAGACGTGAAGCGCGGCATCCTGCAGGCGGGCGGCTTCCCGGTGGAGCTGCCGGCCATCTCGCTGGCCGAGGCGTTCGTGAAGCCCACCACGATGCTCTACCGCAACCTGCTGGCCATGGAGACCGAGGAACTGCTGCGCAGCCACCCGGTCGATGGCGCGGTGCTGATGGGCGGCTGCGACAAGACCGGCCCCGGCCTCGTGATGGGCGCCATCAGCATGGGCCTGCCCTGCATCTTCGTGCCCGCCGGGCCGATGCTGCGCGGCAACTACAACGGCCAGGTGCTGGGGTCGGGATCCGATGCCTGGAAGTTCTGGGACGAGCGCCGCGCCGGCCAGATCACGCCCACGCAGTGGCTGGGGGTGGAAACCGGCATCGCGCGCAGCCACGGCACCTGCATGACCATGGGCACCGCCAGCACCATGACGGCCATCATCGAGGCGATGGGCCTCACGCTGCCCGGCGCCTCGTCGATCCCCGCGCCGGACGCGGGCCACGTGCGCATGAGCGCCGAGAGCGGCCGCCGCATCGTGGACATGGTGTGGAACGACCTCACCCCGGCCCGGGTCCTGAGCCGCGATTCGTTCCTGAACGCCATCGACGTGGCCATGGCCGTGGGCTGCTCCACCAACGCCATCGTGCACCTGGTGGCCATGTCGCGCCGCGCGGGCGCCGACTGCGCCGTGACGCTCGAGGATTTCGATGCCGCCAGCCACCGCGTGCCCGTGATCGCCAACGTACGGCCCACCGGCACCACCTACCTGATGGAAGACTTCTACTACGCGGGCGGCCTGCCCGGCCTCATGTCGCGCCTGCCGGGCCACCTGCGGCTGGGGGCCGCCACCGTCACCGGCCGCACCCTGGGCGAGAACATCGAGGGCGCGGCCGTGTTCAACGACGACGTGATCCGCACCGTGGAGAACCCCGTCTACGCCGAAGGCGCGCTGGCCGTGCTGCGCGGCAACATCGCGCCCGGCGGCGCGGTAATGAAGCCCTGCGCCGCCGCGCCCCACCTGCAGCGGCACACCGGCCCGGCCCTGGTCTTCGACGACTACCCGAGCATGAAGGCGGCCGTGGAAGACCCCGACCTCGACGTGACGGCCGAGCACATCCTCGTGCTGCGCAACGCCGGACCGCAGGGCGGCCCCGGCATGCCGGAGTGGGGCATGCTGCCCATCCCGGCCAAGCTCGTGAAGCAGGGCGTGCGCGACATGCTGCGCCTGTCGGATGCGCGCATGAGCGGCACCAGCTACGGCGCCTGCATCCTGCACGCCGCGCCCGAGGCCTACGTCGGCGGCCCGCTGGCGCTGGTGAAGACGGGCGACCGGATCACCGTGGACGTGCCCGCGCGCCGCATCCACCTCGAAGTGAGCGATGAGGAACTCGCCCTGCGCCGCGCCGCCTGGACGCCGCCGCCCCCGCGCTTCGAGCGCGGCTACGGCTGGATGTTCAGCCGCCACATCCTGCAGGCCGACCAGGGCTGCGACTTCGACTTCCTCGAAACCGGCTTCGGCGCGCCCGTGGCCGAGCCCGACATCTTCTGACCGCACCCCGCTTTTCCGCTCTTCCCTTTCGTCCCTTTCCGGAGGCCTGCCCTTGAATCCCGCCACCCGCGACCTGCTCACCCGAGTCAGCACCGCCACGCTCTGCACCGCGCTCTTCAAGCGTGGCCTGCGCAACCAGTTCCTGCAGAACGTGCACCCGCTGCGCGCGGGCCGCCCGAACATGGTGGGCGAGGCCTTCACGCTGCGCTACATCCCCGCGCGCGAGGACCTGAACACCCTCGCCGTCTTCCAGAACCCCGACCACCCGCAGCGCAAGGCCGTGGAAGACTGCCCGCCCGGCGCCGTGCTGGTGATCGACAGCCGCCGGGACGCGCGCGCCGCCTCGGCCGGCTCCATCCTCGCCACGCGGCTCATGCGGCGCGGCGCGGCCGGGCTGGTGACCGATGGCGGTTTCCGCGACACGCCCGAGATCGCCGCGCTCGACATGCCCGCCTACCACCAGCGCCCCTCGGCGCCCACCAACCTCACGCTGCACCAGGCCGTGGACATCAACGTGCCCATCGGCTGCGGCGACGTGGCCGTGTTCCCGGGCGACGTGCTCGTGGGCGACAGCGAGGGCGTGATCGTGGTCCCCGCGCACCTGGCCGACGAGATCGCCGCCGAGGCCACCGAGATGACCGCCTTCGAGGACTTCGTCACCGAGCGCGTGCAGGCCGGCGACACCATCATCGGCCTCTACCCGCCCACCGACCCGCGCACGCCCGAGGCCTTCGCCGCCTGGCGCAAGCAGCACGGGCGCTGAGCCGCGCCGCGCCGCCGCCCCGGCTCCCGACACCACCACAACAAACAACGACACCCATCCATCCCGCAGGAGACAACACCATGCACCCGAACCGACGCAACGCGCTGCAGGCGCTCGCCGCCCTGGCCGCCACCGCCGTGCCCTTCGGCGCCCAGGCCCAGGAGTGGCCCGGCGCCAAACCCATCACCTACGTCGTGCCCTTCACGCCCGGCGGCTCCACCGACATCATCGGCCGCGTGCTCGCCAACAAGCTGGGGGAATCGCTCAAGCAGGCCGTGGTGGTCGAGAACAAGCCCGGGCAGGGCGGCGGCATCGGCGCGGCCTATGCGGCCAAGGCGCCGGCGGACGGCTACACCCTCTTCGGCGGCACCATCAGCACGCACGCCATCAACGCCAGCCTCTACAAGAAGCTGCCCTACGACCCCGTGCGCGACTTCGAGCCCGTGACGCTCGTGGCCACCCTGCCCAACGTGCTCATCATCGATCCCAACCTGGGCGTGAACTCGGTCCAGGAACTCGCCGCCCTGCTCAAGAAAGACCCGGCCAGGCGCATGTTCGCGTCCTCCGGCGCGGGTACCTCCACCCACCTCGCGGGCGAGCTGTTCGGCGACCTCATCGGCGTGAAGCTCACCCACGTGCCCTACAAGGGCACCCCGCCCGCCCTCACCGACGTCGCGGCCGGGCAGGTGTCCTTCATGTTCGACCAGATGACCGCCGCCCTGCCCCTGGCCAAGGCCGGCCGCGTCAAGCTGCTGGCCGTCACCACGGCCAAGCGCATCCCCCTCGCGCCCGAACTGCCTACCATGATCGAGTCGGGCGTGGCCGGCTTCGAGATGTCCTCCTGGCAGGCCGTCTATGCCCCCAAGGGCACGCCCAAGCCCATCGTGCAGCGCCTCAACGCCGAAATCGTCAAGGCGCTCAAGCAGCCCGACGTGCAGGCCAAGCTGCAGGACCAGCTCGGCATGACCATCGTCGGCAGCACCCCGGAAGAACTGGCCGCGCACATGGCCAGGGAGATACCGCGCTGGGCGGAACTGGTGAAGAAATCGGGGGCTTCGGCGGATTGAGGGCGCATCAGGCGCTGGCGTGCGCCCGCACCAGACACTCCCCGAACGCCTGCGCCGCCCGTGACGGCGCCGGCGACCGCCGCACCAGGCCCACGAAGCGGCAGTCGTAGCGCAGCGCCTCCGGGCGCACGGCCTGCAGGCGGCCGCGGCGTTCGAAGGCTTCGGCGTAGTGGTCGGGCAGGAAGCCCAGGTAGCGCCCCGAGAGGATCAGCGTGGCGATCGATTCCTGGTCGAAGCCCGTGGCGGCGCGCGTGAGCCGGGCGCGGTGGCTCAGCTCCATGTTGGGCGAGTGGTAGCCCAGGCCCGCGAAGGGGTGGGCGCGCACGGCGTCCCAGTCCAGGCCGGCGTGGTCGGCGCCGAAGAGCGGGTGGCCCTGGCCGCAGTAGAGCAGCATGGTCTCCCCGAAGAGGTCGGTGTAGAGCAGGCTCTGCGAGCTGCGGTGGGCCGGGATGATGCCCACCTGGTAGCTGCCGTCGATCACGCCGCGCTCGATGGCGTTGATGGAGCCCACGTGCAGCTGCAGTTCCACGTCGGGCGCCTGCCGCGCGAAGGCCGCGATCGCCTCGCCGATGCGGGCGGCCGGGTTGGTGGCGGTCTTGTCGAACACCGCCACGGCGAGCTGGCCGCCCATGCGGGCATGGATGTCGTCGATGCCGTCGCGGAAGCTGCGCACCGAGGCCAGCAGGCGCAGCGTCTCCTCGTACACGCGCTGGCCCTCGGGCGTGAGTGCGAAGCCCGCGCGGCCGCGGCGGCAGAGCGTGAGGCCCAGGCGCGTCTCCAGGTCCTTCATGTGGCGGCTCACGGTGCTGGTGGCGATGTTCAGCTCCAGCTCGGCAGCCGCCATGCCGCCGCATTCGGCCACGCTCTTGAAGACCTGCAGGAGCCGCAGGTCCATGTCGCTGAGCTGGCCGAGCACGGCGCGTTCGCGCGTGGCGGGTGCCGGGGCAGTGTCGGCCGCACCGGGAAGGGAAGGAGCGGGGCGTTTTACTTGCATGGATCGTCAAGTGAACATGGATATTTGACCATTCAAGGAATTATCCGCACCCGGAACAATGCCGTGCAGGTACCGCGCCGCGTGCGCGCGCAATCCGCCGCCTTGGCTTCATCTCCCTCTAGTCCCGAAAGGACCGACCATGGGCTTTTCCGTCCTCGACACCACCCCCGGCGCCGACACCGCCGCCCCCCGCATGGATGCCGCGTGGCTCGAAGCGCACTGGATGCCCTTCACCGCCAACCGCAATTTCAAGGCCAAGCCGCGCATGATCGTGGGCGGCCAGGGCGCCTACTACACCGATGCCGAGGGCCGCAAGATCTTCGACGGGCTCTCGGGCCTGTGGTGCTCGGGCCTGGGCCACGGCCGCACGGAGGTGGCCCAGGCCATCGGCCGCGCCGCCGCCACGCTGGACTACGCGCCGGCCTTCCAGTTCGGCCACCCGGCTTCGTTCGAGCTGGCCAACCGGCTCAAGGCGCTCACGCCCGAGGGGCTGGACTACGTGTTCTTCACGGGCTCGGGATCGGAGGCGGCGGACACCTCGCTCAAGATGGCGCGGGCCTACTGGCGCGCCAAGGGCCAGGGCCAGAAGACGCGCCTCGTCGGCCGCGAGAAGGGCTACCACGGCGTGAACTTCGGCGGCATCTCGGTGGGCGGCATCGTGGGCAACCGCAAGCTGTTCGGGCAGGCCGTGGAGGCCGACCACATTCCCCACACGCAGCCGCCCCTGGGCAGCTTCCAGAAGGGCATGGCCGAGGACGGCGGCCGGGCGCTGGCCGACAAGCTGCTGGACGTGATCGCGCTGCACGACGCCTCCAACATCGCCGCGGTGATCGTGGAGCCGTTCTCGGGCTCGGCCGGTGTAGTGATTCCCCCGAAGGGCTACCTGGAGCGCATCCGCGAGATCTGCACGCAGAACCACATCCTGCTGATCTTCGACGAGGTCATCACGGGCTTCGGCCGCTGCGGCGCCTGGACCGGTGCGGAGGCCTTCGGCGTGACGCCGGACATCCTCAACTTCGCCAAGCAGGTGACCAACGGCGCGCAGCCGCTGGGCGGCGTGATCGCCACGAAGGAGATCTACGATACCTTCATGGCGCAGGGCGGCCCGGAATACCTGCTGGAGTTCCCGCACGGCTACACCTATTCGGCGCACCCCGTGGCCTGCGCGGCCGGCAACGCGGTGCTCGACATCCTCGAGAAGGAGGCCATGCCGGCGCGCGTGAAGGCGCTGGCGCCGTTCTTCGAGAAGGCCGTGCACGGCCTGCGCGGCGCGAAGCACGTGGCCGACATCCGCAACTACGGCCTGGCCGCCGGCTTCACCATCGCCGCGCTGCCGGGCGAGCCCGCGCGCCGGCCCTACGAGGTGGCGATGAAGTGCTGGGAGAAAGGCTTCTACGTGCGCTACGGCGGCGACACGGTCCAGCTCGCGCCGCCCTTCATCAGCACGGAGGCGGAGATCGACCGGCTGGTGAGCGCGCTGGGCGATGCGCTGGCCGAGACGGCATGACACCTATTGCTACTATTTTCATAGCAAACTATTGAATGAATCCGGCGACACCGCGCCATTTCGACCCCGAACCATGCACAAAGACTCTTCCGTCACCTCCACCGTCGGCCACCTGATCGACGGCCGGATCGTCGCCGACACCGCGCGCTCCCAGCCCGTCTTCAACCCGGCGACGGGCCGCTCCTCCACCAGCGTGGCGCTGGCGAGCCGCGCCACCGTGGAAGCCGCCATCGCCTCGGCCGAGGCGGCCTTTCCGGCCTGGCGCAACACGCCGCCGCTCAAGCGCGCACGCGTGCTGGCGCGCCTGAAGGTGCTGCTCGAAGAAAACGCCGACCGCATCGCGCAGCTCATCACCGCCGAGCACGGCAAGGTGCTTTCGGATGCGCACGGCGAGCTGCAGCGCGGCATCGAGAACGTCGAATACGCGAGCTACGCGCCCGAGCTGCTCAAGGGCGAGCACAGCCGCAACGTGGGCCCCGGCATCGACAGCTGGAGCGAGTTCCAGCCGCTGGGTGTCACGGCCGGCATCACGCCGTTCAACTTCCCGGCCATGGTGCCGCTCTGGATGTGGCCCATGGCCGTGGCCTGCGGCAACACCTTCGTGCTCAAGCCCTCCGAGCGCGACCCGAGCAGCGCCCTCCTCATCGCGCAGCTCGCGCTGGAGGCGGGCCTGCCGCCCGGCGTGCTGAACGTGGTCAACGGCGACAAGGAAGCGGTCGACGTGCTGCTGACCGATCCACGCGTGAAGGCCGTGAGCTTCGTGGGCTCCACGCCCATCGCCGAAAGCATCTACGCCACGGGCTGCGCGCACGGCAAGCGCGTGCAGGCCCTGGGCGGCGCGAAGAACCACGCCGTGCTCATGCCCGACGCCGACATCGGCAACGCCGTGAGCGCGCTCATGGGCGCGGCCTACGGCTCCTGCGGCGAGCGCTGCATGGCGATCCCGCTCGTGGTGGCCGTAGGCGACGCCACGGCCGATGCCGTCGTGGCCGGCCTCTCGGCCGAGATCGCGAAGATGAAGGTCGGCCCGGGCACCGACAACGGCAACGACATGGGCCCGCTCGTCACGCAGCAGCACTTCGAGAAAGTGAAGGGCTACGTGGACAGCGGCGTGGCCGAAGGCGCGACCCTCGTCGTGGACGGCCGCACCGTGCAGGTGGACGGCCACGCGGAGGGCTACTTCCTCGGCGCCTGCCTGTTCGACCATGTGAAGCCCGGCATGCGCATCTACCAGGAAGAGATCTTCGGCCCCGTGCTCGGCGTGGTGCGCGTGCAGACGCTGCAGGAAGCCATGCAGCTCATCGACGACCACGAATACGGCAACGGCACCTGCATCTTCACGCGCGACGGCGAGGCGGCGCGCTATTTCACCGACCACATCCAGGTGGGCATGGTGGGCGTGAACGTGCCGCTGCCCGTGCCCGTGGCCTACCACTCGTTCGGCGGCTGGAAGCGCAGCCTGTTCGGCGACCTGCACGCCTACGGCCCGGACGCCGTGCGCTTCTACACCAAGCGCAAGACCATCACGCAGCGCTGGCCCTCGGCCGGCGTGCGCGAAGGCGCGGTGTACAGCTTCCCGAGCAGCCGCTGACACCCGCGCGGCGGCCGCAGACCCAGGGTCGGGGCTGCCGCTTCGTTCAGCCCGAGTTCAAAACAGCGCCGCGTGCAAAGAAGAAACGCGGAGCACCGCCGCCGAAAAGCCCCGGAGCCGCCCATGCCGGCGGACGCTGCGGAACAGGCCCCTGGCCCGGCCGCTGGCGATTCAAGGGGCGGTCAAGATCACCGGGGCAGCACGGTGACCGCTTCGCGGGCTTCCGACGTGCTGTACATGGCGCGCAAATTCTGCGCGGGGATGCCGCGCGCCACGAGCTCCTTGCGCACGGCGAGCGCACGGGCCAGGGCCACTTCGCGGGCGTTCTTGACGGTCTTGCGGTCGCTGTAGCCCTTGATCTCCCAGCGCTGGCCGGCCGAGGACTTGTCGGCGGCGATCACGTCCAGCAACGCCAGCGCCTCGGGGCGCAGCGTGGCGTCCGTGCCGGTGAACTCGGCCACGGTGCCGTCTTCGGGCACGCGCAGCGGCTCGGGAGCGGGCGCCGGAGCAGGCGCGGGCTCGGGGGCAGGAGCGGCGGCCGGAGCCTGGGCTTCGGCGGGCGCGCCGGACGAGGGCTGGCCGGGCGCGCCGCCCGCGCATCCGCCGAGCACCGCGGCAGCGCAGAGAAGACCCAAGAGTTGGCTGTAGGAACGCATAGAACGCATCGATTCACCTGTTGTCGTGGCTGGAAAAAAAGCGGAGCTGCCGGCATGGGCCGGCGCCCGGAACGTCTGGCTCCCGGTTCCCGCGCGCCCTCCCCGAGCGCGCGGACGGGCCGCGTTGGAGGCCGATTGTCTCCGCATTGCGCAGCCGGCACCACGCACCCCGCGCGCCCGTGCGGGAAATGCCGCGCGCCACGCCCGCCCGGGCCCGTGCCCGGCGGGCGGGCGCCCGGAGCCACCGCGACACCGTTTGCCGCGCCGCCGCCATCGCTTCGCGGCCCGCCACGGCCGGGCCGGCAACCCCGGCGGCGCCGTCGTCCGGCGGCCTTTCGGGCCCGGCCGGCTCAGGCAGAAATCCTTACCAGGGTTTACGACAGGCTGTCTACAATCGCAGACCCCCGAGAGCCAGGATTCCCCTTATCGAAGCCCCCGGCGGCATCGCCGCCGGCGCAGCTTCAACTGCCCATTTCCCCTGAGTTGGAGAGAGCTTGATGTCCGACACCACCCCGGTGACCCCCGCGCCCGATAAACGTGCCCTGCTGCGCAAGGCAGCTCTCGAGTACCACGAGTTCCCCAAGCCCGGCAAGATCGCCATCGCCGCGACCAAGCAGATGGTCAACCAGCACGACCTGGCCCTGGCCTACTCGCCCGGCGTGGCAGCACCCTGCGAAGAGATCGTCAAGGACCCGGCCGCCGCATTCAAGTACACGGCGCGCGGCAACCTGGTGGGAGTGATCTCCAACGGCACGGCGGTGCTGGGGCTGGGCGACATCGGCGCCCTGGCGTCCAAGCCGGTGATGGAGGGCAAGGGCGTCCTGTTCAAGAAGTTCGCCGGCGTGGACGTGTTCGACATCGAGATCGACGAGAAGGACCCGGCGAAGCTCGTCGAAGTCATCGCGGCCCTCGAACCCACGTTCGGCGCCATCAACCTCGAGGACATCAAGGCGCCCGAGTGCTTCTACGTCGAGCGCGAACTGCGCAAGCGCCTGAAGATCCCGGTCTTCCACGACGACCAGCACGGCACCGCGATCACCGTGGCGGCCGCCATGCTCAACGCGCTGAAGGTCGTGGGCAAGGACATCGGCGCCGTGCGCCTCGTCGCCTCGGGCGCGGGCGCCGCGGCGCTGGCCTGCCTGAACCTGCTGCTGAAGGTGGGCCTGAAGCGCGAGAACGTCTTTGTGACCGACCTCGCCGGCGTGGTCTACGAAGGCCGCACCGAGCTGATGGACGAGGACAAGATCCAGTTCGCCCAGAAGACCGACGCGCGCACGCTGGCCGAGGTCATCGAAGGCGCCGACATCTTCCTGGGCCTTTCGGCCGGCGGCGTCCTCAAGCCCGCCATGGTGGCCAAGATGGCCGCCCGCCCCATCATCTTCGCGCTGGCCAACCCCAACCCCGAGATCTCCCCGGAAGACGCCCATGCGGTGCGCGGCGACGTCGTCATGGCCACCGGCCGCACCGACTACCCGAACCAGGTCAACAACGTCCTGTGCTTCCCCTACATCTTCCGCGGCGCGCTCGACTGCGGCGCCACGACCATCACGCTGGAGATGGAGATCGCCGCCATCCACGCCATCGCCGAGCTGGCCCAGGCGGAGCAGAGCGAGGTGGTGGCGGCCGCCTACGTGGGCGAGCAACTGGCGTTCGGGCCTGAATACCTGATCCCGAAGCCGTTCGACCCGCGCTTGATGATGAAGATCGCTCCGGCCGTCGCCCAGGCCGCCGCGGACAGCGGCGTGGCCCAGCGCCCGATCACCGACATGGACGCCTACCGCGACCACCTGCAGACCTTCGTGTATGCGTCGGGCACCACGATGAAGCCGATCTTCACCGCCGCCAAGGCCGCCAGCAAGAAACGCGTGGCCTACGCCGAGGGCGAAGAGGAACGCGTGCTGCGCGCGGCCCAGATCGTGGTGGACGAGAAGGTCGCGCGGCCGACCCTGATCGGCCGCCCGGCCATCATCGCCCAGCGCATCGAGAAGTTCGGCCTGCGCCTGAAGGAAGGCGTGGACTACGACGTGGTCAACGTCGAGAACGACCACCGCTACCGCGACTTCTGGCAGACCTACCACCGCATGACCGAGCGCAAGGGCATCACCGTGCCCATCGCCAAGATCGAAATGCGCCGGCGCCTGGCGCTGATCGGCTCCATGCTGCTGCACAAGGGCGAGGTGGACGGCCTCATCGTGGGTACCTGGGGCCACACCGCCCTGCACCTGAACTACATCGACCAGGTGATCGGCAAGCGCGCCGGCGTCAACACCTACGCCTGCATGAACGGCCTGCTGCTGCCCGACCGCCAGGTGTTCCTGGTGGACACGCACGTCAACTACGACCCCACGGCCGAGCAGCTCGCCGAGATCACGGTGATGGCCGCCGAGGAAATGATGCGCTTCGGCATCAAGCCCAAGGCCGCGCTGCTGTCGCACTCCAATTTCGGCTCCAGCAACCAGCCTAGCGCCGTCAAGATGCGCCAGACGCTGGAACTGCTGCGCGTGCAGGCACCCTGGCTGGAAGTGGACGGCGAGATGCACGGCGACGTGGCGCTCGATGCCGCCCAGCGCGCCAACGTCATGCCGCACAGCACGCTGGCCGGCAGCGCCAACCTGCTGGTGCTGCCCAACATCGACGCCGCGAACATCTCGTACAACCTGCTCAAGACGGCGGCCGGCGGCGGCATCGCCATCGGGCCGGTGCTGCTGGGCGCGGCCGAGCCGGTGCACATCCTGACGGCCAGCGCCACCGTGCGTCGCATCGTCAACATGACGGCCCTCACCGTGGCCGACGCCAACGCCGCGCGCTGAACCCCTGCGCCACAGCGAGCGCTAACTTTTAGCGAATGCGACCCTTGCGAGCGCCTGCCTATTTCTTGGGCAGGCGCTTGCTTTTTGGGGGTCTTTCCGTCAAACTACTGGCTCGAAATTTCGGGTTAACCCGTAGTTTCTGAAAGGTGTAGTTGATGCTGAAGGCCATCGCCATCCGGGCGTACAAGGCAGGTATTGCATGCGCTCTGGGTGCCGCGTTTGTTCTGGCTCCCACGTCGGGAGAAGCCCGGAACGCTCCGTCTCCGGGCGGAATTGACACCATCGCTCTGGCCGAGCTGCCGCCGCAGGGGCGCGCCACCTTCGGCCTCATCCGCGAAGGCGGGCCCTTTCCCTACGACAAGGACGGCACGGTCTTTGGCAACCGGGAACGCCTGTTGCCCCAGTACAAGCGGGGCTATTACCGGGAATACACCGTCAGGACGCCGGGTGCGCGCAACCGTGGTGCGCGGCGGATCGTCTGCGGTGGACCACCCCGTACGCCGGACGCCTGCTACTACACCAGCGACCACTACGCGAGTTTTCGGAAGATCGTGGAATGACGCCGCCCTGTGCCTCCGGGCAGGGACGCCGCACTGAACGATTGCAGGCCTGCCGACTCCCTTCCTGAGTGAACCGCGCCCATGGCGGTTTCCGACGATATTCCTCATTGGTGACTACATAAAGAAAGAGCAGCGGAGATGGAAATGCCACTTCGTAACGACCAGGAAAACCCCTTGCGCGGCGTGCGCCCGAACATCGTGCAATCGATCCGGGCGTTTCGTGTGCAGGATCTGCAGGCTTCCGCCCAGTCACTGGGCCAGCATTTCCTGTACGCCAACCTCGCGCACGCCCAGACCAAGCAGGACGTCCTCGAACTCATCGCCAGCCAGTTCATGTTCCCGGCCCACTTCGGCAAGAACTTCGATGCGCTGTACGACTGCATGACCGACCCCCTGCATAAATCGGGCCCGCAACCCGGCTTCATCGTGGTGCTGGAGCAGATTCCCACCACCGTGAAGTTCGACAAGGAAGCGCGCGAGCAGCTGCTGGACATCTTCCGCGAGGCGTCGGATTACTGGGCGGAACGCAAAATTCCGTTCCGGTGTTTCTATTCTTTTCTGTAGCCCGTTCTGCATCCACCAGCCAGGCAGAACGGGCGAACGAGGCTAACGAAGCCGCCGCGGAGCCCATCGAAATCACCCTCGATCCCGGCGCAGAGAAGATGCCCACCGACAAGCTCGTGGACGTATCGCCCCTGGCGCTGCGCATGAGCAGCCCGTTCAACGCGGGCTACTGGCTCGCTGCAGCCTGACACCTTGGCCTCGGGCCCCAGCAGGGCCAGGTCTCAGGGTTTTCCGACAGGAGGCCCCCCATTGGCATGCATGCCAGGGATGGGGGGCTATGCCGCAGGCTGCGCTCCGGCCGCGGCCAGTGCCAGATCGACGTATTCCTGCACAGGCACTTCTTCCGCACGGCGCTGGATGTCGAAACCGCTGCCGATCCCACGGTCGTCGAGCCAGCGGCCCAGCGTGTGCCTCAGGATCTTGCGCCGCTGGCTGAAAGCCACCTGCACCAGTTCGGACAGCAACTCCACCGATACCGGCGCCGGCCGTTCGAGCGGGACCATGCGCACCACGGCGCTGTCCACCCGGGGCGGTGGATCGAAGCTCTCGGGCGGCACAAAAAGCACATCCTCCATGGCATAGCGCCACTGCAGCATCACCGAGAGGCGCCCGTAGGCCGCGGTGGCGGGCTCGGCCACCATGCGGTCGATGACCTCCTTCTGCAGCATGAAGTGCTGGTCCTCGATCACCGCCACATGGTCCAGCAGATGGAACAGGATCGGTGTGGAGATGTTGTAGGGCAGGTTGCCCACCACGCGGACGCGCGGAGCGCCGAGCGCCGCTGCCACGGCGGCAAAGTCCACCTTGAGCACGTCCGACTCGATCACGTCGAGATGGCCGTGCGCGCGCAGGCGGGCCGCAAGGTCGCGGTCCAGTTCCACCACGGTCAAACGCCCGAGCCGCTCCACGAGCGGCTGCGTCAGCGCCGCAAGCCCGGGGCCGATCTCCACCATGGGCTGCCCCGGCGCGGGGGCAATGGCGCGGACGATGGCATCGATGATCCCCTGGTCGGACAGGAAGTGCTGGCCGAAGCGCTTGCGCGGGATGTGCGGCTTCATTGCGGCGGGTCGCGGTATTCCACGTAGGCCCGCGCGCGGGCTTCCTGCGCCCAGGTGGCGAAGGCCTCGTCGAGTTTTTTCTCGCGCACGGTGTCGCGCACCATGTCGCGTTGCTCGCGCTGCGTGAGCTTGGCCTCGCGGCGCTCCAGCAACTGGATCAGGTGCACACCGAAGCGCGTGGCCACGGGCTGGCTGATCTCGCCGGGCTTGAGCGTTTCGAGCACTTCCTCGAATTCCGGCACGTAGCGGCCCGGGCCGGCCCAGCCCAGATCGCCGCCCTGCTTGGCGCTGCCGTCCTGCGAATGCTCGCGTGCGAGCGTGGCGAAATCGGCCTGGCCGGCCTCGATGCGGCGGCGGTATTCGGCCAGGCGTTCCGCGGAGGCGGACTCGCTCACCTGCGGGCCGGCGCGCAGCAGGATGTGGCGGGCATGGGTCTGCACGGCCGTGACCGGGATGCCGGCGCGCGAGCGTTCGATCACCTTGAGCACATGGAAACCCGCTGGCGAGCGCACCGGGCCGGCGATGCCGCCCACGGGCAACTGCTGAGTGGAACGCAGGAACAGTTCCGGATAGCGGTCGGCAGGGCGCAGGCCCAGCTGGCCGCCGCTGGAGCGCTCCGCAGCGTCCGAGAACTCGCGGGCGACTTCGCCGAAATCCTCGCCCCCGCGCACCTTGTCGGCGGCCTGCTGCGCCCGCTGGCGGCGCTGCTCGACCACGTCGGGCGTGGCATTTTCCGGAACGGTGATGAGGATGTGGCCCAGGTTGAGTTCGATCTTGGAGAAATCCGTCGCGGTGGACTGCTGCTGCTCGCGCATGTACTGGTCGACCTCGATGTCGCTCACGCGCACACGCCCTTCCACGTCGCGCTCGCGCAGGCGCTGCACGAGCAACTGGTTGCGCAGTTCGGCACGGAAGCGTTCGGGGCTGATGCCGTCGGCGGCCAGGCGGCGGTGCATCTCGTCGATGCTCACATTGTTCTGGCGCGCCACGGACTGCTCGGCCTGGGCGATGGCGTAGTCATCGACCTTGATGCCGCTCTCCGTGGCCATCTGCACCTGGATCTTCTCGTTGATGAGCCGCTCCATCACCTCGCGCGCCAGGACCTGCCGGGAAGGGCGCTCGCCACCCTGCGTGGCCAATTGCTGCTCCACGCGCGAAAGCCGGGCCTGCACTTCGTTGTTGGTAAGCGGCTCGGTGTTCACCACGGCGACGATGTAGTCGGCCTGCCGCGTGGACGGCGTGCCGCGCGATGCGGCCCCGGGGGCCGGCAGCGTGATGTTGGGCGCGCTGCGCAGCGACGGCGCGGCGGCGGGCGCCGACAGCCCGGAGCCACCCGGGGTGCGCAGGCCCTGTGCGCCGGCCACGGCCGGTGCGAGGAAGACGATGGCCGAGGCGGTGCACGCCAGGCCCAGGGTGAATGCACGATGGTTCATGGGGAAGCGTCGATGTCGAGGCGGTTGTCGGGAACGGACGGACGGTCAGTCGTAATTGGTGAAGCGGCTCGGCGCGCTGACCTGCTCGCGCAGGTACTGGTAGCGCGGGATGTTCTGCTTCAGCGTCGTGAGCGGATTGGAGCCCAGCGAGAGGCGCGAGAAGCCCACGAACTCGATCTGGAACAGCAGCCGCGTATTGGCCGTGGTCACGCTGCTCTGCAGCCGTTCGAGCACCACGCGGCCGATCCAGCAGCAGCTGTCGTATTCGAAGCCGACGACCATGTCCACGAGCTTGCGGTCCTGCAGGCTGTAGTTGAGGCGGCCCACCGAGTACCAGCGGCCGGGGCCCTGCCCGCGGCCCGGGCCCAGGTTCTGGCCCTTGTCGCCCCAGAGGTCGTTGATCGGCCACTGCCAGCCCACGTCGATCTGCTCGCTGGTGCCGCGCTGCAGGCGGTAGGCCGCGCTGATGACGCGGTAGTCGCTCGGGTTGTAGCGCGCGCCCACGGTGGAGCGGATGGAGCGGCCGGTCTTGGGGTTGTACTGCACGGTGGAGTCGAAGCCCCACTGGCGCGTCCAGTTGATGCCCGCGCCCAGCAGCACATCGGAGAGGCGCTCGCTCACGGGCGATTCGCCCGGCAGCACGACGTCCTGGTCGCTGAACCGCACGCGCTGCGCGATGCCGAAGCGCGCGGCCTCGCCGCCGTCCACGGGGTCCAGCAGGCGCGTGGTCACGCCCAGCGTCAGCAGGTTGTTGTCGGCGATGCGGTCGTTGCCGCCGTAGCCGTTCTCGGTGTAGATGGTGGCGAAGTTGAAGTCGTTCGCCGCCGTGTCGTACACCGGGATCATGCTCTGGTCGCGGTACGGCGTGTAGGTATAGAACGCCCGGGGTTCGAGCGTCTGCACGAAGTTGCGGCCGAAATACCGCGCATCGCGCTCGAAGACCAGGCCGCTGTCCACGCTGAACGTGGGCAGCGCACGCGTGGCCGTGCGGCGGCCGTTGGCGGGCAGCGCGCTGTCGAAGTCGTACTGCGTGGCATGGAACTGCAGGCGCGGCGTGATGAACCCGGCCGGTGCCAGGAAGGGCCGGCTGACCTGCGCCATGGCATAGGTGCGGCGCGCGTTGGGCTGGCCCGTGAGCGCGCGATCGGCATGGAAATTGGTGTAGTCGGCTTCCACGCTCGCATCGAAGCCGTTCGGCAGCACCGAGGGCGTGTAGCCCCAGTGGAGCTGCGGCATGCGGTCGTAGGGCGGCACGATGGGGGCGTTCACGTCCTGCAGCGTCTGCCACTTGAGGGTGCGCAGGCTGAGCGACATGTCGTTGCGGCCCCAGAAGAGCGACGCATCGGCCGGCAGCAGGCGCTGCGTGAGCTGGGTGACGCCGCCGTTGGTGCGCGTGGTGAAGTCGCGCCAGTAGTTGTCGTCGCTCACGCGGCTCACGTCCACGTTCAGGCCGATGCCTCCGATGCCGGTGTCGATCGTGCCGCGGTGCTTCAGGCCGTAGCCCCAGCGGTCGCGTTCGCGCAGGCGGTCCGAGGGCATGTAGTCGCCGCGCAGCTCGCCGCTGTAGGTCGGCTCCAGGTAGCGGAACTCGCCGCCCAGGTTCACGCCGCGCTTGGACATGACCGTGGGCGTGATCGTGGCATCGCGGTTGGGCGCGATGTTCCAGTAATAGGGCTGCGCATACTCGGCGCCGCTCACGCTGTCGATGCCGATGGTGGGCGGCAGCAGTCCGGACTTCCGCTTGTCCGAGAGCGGGAAGGTGAAGCTGCCGGGCACCGGCAGGATGGGCACGCCCTGGAATTCGAGCACGCCGCCCTCGGCCGTGCCCACCTGCTCGGCGTTGTCGATCCGGATGGAGCGCGCGCGCACGATCCAGGCCGGCTGCCAGGTGGATTCGTCGTCCTTCTGGCAGGTGGTGTAGGTGGCGTCGTGGACCACGGCGCGGTCGCGGTCGATGAAGTCCACGCGGCGCGCATCGCCGTGCGCGCCATTGACGAGGAAGCGGTAGTTGGCGTCGTCGAAGAAACCCTTGAACGCGTCCACCTGCAGCTCGAGCACCGAGCCTTCGTACACGTTGCCCGCGCGGTTGATGCGCACGTTGCCGCGGGCCTTGGCCAGGTCATCGGGCACCGCATAGTCCAGCTTTTCGGCACGGATGATGGTGTCGCCGCGCCGCAGTTCGGCGTTGCCTTCGACGGTGGCGTTGATGTCGGGCTGGCCGGTGACCCGGTCGCCCCGCACGAAGATCGGCAGCTTGGGGCGGACGTCCTCGGGAATCTTTTCCTGCAGCAGCGGGCTGGAACGCAGCATGGGCGCGGCGTCGGCCGGAGCGCCGGGTTCGGATTCGCTTTGTGCAAGAACCGCCAGCGGCACGCCGCACAGCATCCAGGCGGCCAGCCGCGCGAGCGCCCGGCGCTCGAACATCGGCGGTTCGGCGCGGCCGCGGCGGCGGGCGGACGGGAGGGGACGCGTCGGTCGGAGAGGATCGGGCAAGGAAGAGAGGTCCATGGATTCAACCGGTCGGCGGCGCGCTTGCCAGAAAAGGCCGGCGCCGCAGGCCACCCGGTCCGGGCAGGCCGGGTTTGTAAAATCGGATTATCCATGAGCCACCCCCGCCCCCCCTGCCCGGCCGACGATGCCGGCGCCCCCACCGTTGCGTGGTCCGACCCCGCCCGCCGTGCCGCCTTCGAGGCCTGGCTCGCGCCCCTGGCAGCCGCGCACGGCCTGGCGGCCGCCAGCCTGCGCCCGGCATCGGCCGATGCGAGCTTCCGCCGCTACCTGCGCATCGACGCCGCGGACGGCACGAGCCGCATCGCCATGGACGCCCCGCCCGACAAGGAGGATTGCCGCCCGTTCGTGCAGGTGCAGCGCCTCATGGCCGAGGCCGGCCTGAGCGTGCCGGAGATCCTCGCCTGGGACGAGGCGCACGGCTTCATGCTGCTGACCGACCTGGGGGCCCAGACGGTGATCGAGCGCCTCGACCCCGAGCGGCCCGCCGACGCCCACGCGTGGTACCTGCAGGCCACCGACGTGCTGCTGCAATGGCAGCAGGCATCGCGCCCCGGTGTGCTGCCGGCCTACGGCGAACCCCTGCTGCGCCGCGAGCTGGCCCTCTTCCCCGACTGGTACCTCGCCCGCCACCGCGGCGTGCAGCTCTCCGATGCGCAGCAGGCGACGCTCGCGCGCGCCTTCGACGCCATCGTGGCGAACAACCTTTCGGCGCCCTCCGTGTACGTGCACCGCGACTTCATGATGCGCAACCTCATGGTGCCGCGCGCGGCCGGCGCGCCCCTGGGCGTGCTCGACTTCCAGGACGCGGTGTACGGCCCCGTGACCTACGACATCGCCAGCCTGCTGCGCGATGCCTTCATCAGCTGGGACGAGGATTTCGTCATCGACATTACCGTGCGTTACTGGGAAAAGGCCCGGCGTGCGGGCATTCTCGGCGCCGCCAGTGCCTCCGGCTGGGGCAACGACTTCGGCGAGTTCTACCGGGCGGTGGAATGGATGGGCCTGCAGCGGCACCTGAAGGTGGCCGGCATCTTCGCGCGGATCACGCTGCGCGACGGCAAGCCCCGCTACCTCGCCGACACGCCGCGCTTCATCGCCTACCTGCGCGCCACGGCGGGGCGCTACCGCGAACTCACGCCGCTGCTGCGGCTCATCGACGCGATCGAGGGCACCGAGGCCGTGGCGGGTTACGCCTTCGGCCGCGTCTGAGGGCCGGCGGCACCTTTGCGAGGGTTTTGGTGCCCATGCCGCCGTATCTGCTGAATAGTCAGCTATCAAAAACATAGCAACAGTGAACACTCCCCGATTCCACTGCCCCGCGCCGCTCGCCAGCGGCGCCGCGCTGGCCCTGCCGCCCGCCGCCGCCCGCCACGTGCAGGTGCTGCGCCTGCAGCCCGGCGATGCGATCACGCTGTTCGACGGGCGCGGCGGCGAATATGCGGCCACCGTTGCACGCATGGGCCGCTCGGACGTGGACGTGGAGGTGGGCGCGCACGACCCCGTGGAGCGCGAGGCCCCGCGCGCCGTGCACCTCGTCGTGGGCATGCCCGCCAACGAGCGCATGGACTGGCTGGTCGAGAAGGCCACCGAACTCGGCGTGGCGGGCATCCAGCCCGTGGCGGCAGCGCGCAGCGTGCTCAAGCTCGCGGGCGAGCGGGCCGCGAAGCGCCAGGCCCACTGGCAGGCCATCGCCGCGGCCGCCTGCGAGCAATGCGGGCGCAACCGCGTGCCGCTGGTGGGCGCGCCCATCGCCCTGGCCGACTGGCTGCGCCTGGGCTCCGCGCCCGGCGCCACGCGGCTGGTGCTGTCGCTGCGGGACGGCAGCCGGCCCCTGATGGAAGCCGCCGGCGCGGCCCCGGCCGTGCAGGTGCTGCATGGCCCCGAAGGCGGCCTGGCCCCGCACGAAGAGGATCTGGCGCTGTCGCAGGGCTTCCTGCCCGCCAGCCTGGGCGCGCGCGTGCTGCGCGCCGAGACGGCCTCCGTGGCGGCGCTCTCGCTGCTGGCCTGCGGATGACGGCGCCCCCCGACGCCTTCGCCCGGCCCCTGCCGGCCGGCACGGACACCCCCTGGAGCGACGCGCCCGATGCCGATCTGGCCGCGGCCGGCGGCCTGGGCGAATCGGCCGGCGCGCTGTTCGACTTCTTCCGCGACACGGATGCCGCCACCGACGACCCCCTGCTCTGGCGCATCGCGCGCGAGCAGGAGCTGTCGCAGGCGCTGAGCGGGCTCTTCCACGGCCCGGCGGCGCTCGTGCAGCTGCGCCTCTGGGCGTTCCTGCAGCTCGCGCGCCAGGGCGAGGCACAACTCGCGCGCGAGCGCATCGACGAGCTGTTCCACGCGCTGCGCCCCGAAGCGCTGGAGACGGTGCTCAAGCGCTTCCGCGACGTGGGCCTGCTGGCCTGGGACGACAGCCTGCGCGCCTATGCGCTGCCGCCGCTCGCGCAGCGCGTGGCGGGGCTGCTCGCGCCGCTGGCCAACAGCGATGCGGCCGTGCAGGACACCGAAGGCGGCGAGCTGGCCGCGCTGCTCGGGCAGGTGGTGGGCGCCAACCAGCTCGGCGCGCTCGACCCCGGCCAATTGCAGATGCTGCAGGCGCAGCTCACGCGGCTGCACGGCGAATTCGCCGATGCCATCGCGAGCGGCTCGGAGTTCCGCCTGCGCGCCGCGCGCCAGCGCTACGACCGCGCGGCGCAACTCATCGACCGGGCCTCGGATGCCATCACGGCCATCATCGGCCACGCGCACGGCCACATCGCCATGGAGCGCGCGGCGCGCGCCCTGGGCCAGGCCCAGTCGCGCCTGCTGGCCATGGCGAGCCAGTTCAACCGCGCGCTGCAGCAGGTGGACCGCCAGCGCGTGACGCTCGGCACCACCGGCATCACCAGCACCGATGTGAAGCGCTGGCTGCAGACACTGCGCCAGCCCGGCGCATTGGCGGAAGGCGCGCTCGCCATGCCGGTGGGGATGTGCGCGCTCGCGCCGCACGAGCTGCTGGACGTGACCGAGGCCGAGTTCGAGCGCGACCGCCCCACGCAAGGCCCTGCCGAGGACCTGCCCGGCGCGCAGGAAGCGCCCGTGGGCACGCTCTCCGCGGTGGCCTTGCCCCGCGAGCTGGGCGATCTGGCCGATCTGCTCTCCGCCTGGGCGCAGGGCGGCCAGGCCGCGCCGCGCGACGTGGCCGAGGCGCTGCTGGGCGCCGTGCCCGCGTCCGCCCGCTATGCGCAGGTGGCTTACAAGGCCCAGCTGCTGCCGCTGCTCGGCGACCCGCAGGCCGGCGTGCTGCCGGGCGCCACGGGCGCGCTTGCGCGGCAGCCGTGGCGCGTGCAATGGGAGGCGGCCACGCAGGTGCTGGACCATGCGCAGGTGGAACTCATGAGCTGCGGGCACGTGGTGCCGGCCGACTGGCCCGGGGACGCCCCGGCGGCGGCGCAGGCCCAGGCGCCCGCAGAGCCCGCCCGCTGACACACGCCGCTGCCCTGCTCTTTCGTGCCTTTTCTTCTTTCTTCCCGTTTCCCTTTCCGGATGGACCGCTGCCCATGGACGACGCCGCCCTGCTGATCGCAGAACTCCTCACGCGCCGCTGGCTGCCGCGCAGCCACCCGCGCGTCAAGCGCGCGCTGGTCGATGCCGAACTGTTCGCCCAGGTCGAGCAGCGCCTCGCGCAGGCCGGCCTGCGCTTCGTGGACAGCATCTATGCCGACCACGTGAGCGTGGCCCTGCTGCCACCCGCGCAGAACGCCGTGATGGGCGAAGGCGCGCTCAACGCCAACAACAACCTCGACCTGCCGCGCGACGCGCAGGCCCTGCTGGTGGTGCTGTGGGCGCTCATCGTTTTACCGAAGCGCGAGCGCCAGACGAGCCGCACCGAGGCCGAGGGCGACGGCCAGAACGACTTCTTCCCCGGCGCCAAGCCGCTGCCCTCCGCACGGCTCGCCAGCCCCGTGCTGTCGTACAAGACCCTGCTGGAGGACTATGGCAACCAGCTCGGCAAGAAACTGCGGCTGGATGCCAACCTCAAGCTGCTGGAGCGCCACGGCTTCATCGTGCGCCGCCAGGACGAGATCGCCGAGGGCCCGCTGCTCGACGTGCTGCTCGACTACGACGTGCTGGCCCCGCGCATCCTCGACGGCGCGCTGGCCGACGTGCTCGCGCGCGAACGCGCCGCGGCGCCCTCCTCCGAGCCCGAGCCCGCCTGACCCATGTTCCACCTGCAAACCCTCGAACTCGTCCACTGGGACTACTGCCAGCGTGTCGCGCTGCCGCTGGACGCGTCCATCATCACCATCGCCGGTCCCAACGGCTCGGGCAAGACCACACTGCTGGACGCCATGCGCACGCTGCTGGGCCTGCGCTGCTCGGCCCCGCGCGACTACCGCACCTACGCCCGCCACGCAGGCGCGCAGACCGCCTGGCTGCGCGCCGTGGTGGACAACCGGCCGCAGGGCCGCCAGACCTCCAGCCGCCCATTCGCACGCCGGCTGCTCTACTCCGACCAGGTCACCCTCGCCTGCCGCATCGACAAGAACGGCGGCGACTGGCAGCGCCGCTACTGCCTGCTGGACGGCGATGTCTCCATCGAGCAGCTGCGCGACACGCCCGAAAAAGACCTCGGCTTCATGGGCGTGGAGGCCTGGAGCCGCGTGCTCGGCGCGGCGGGGCTCTCGGCCGCCATCGCGCGCGTGCTCTCGCTGGAGCAGGGCCAGACCGACCGGCTCTGCGAATTCAGCCCGCGCGAACTCCTGCGCCTGGTGTTCGACGTGTTCGGCGACCAGCAGGTGCTGGACGCCTACGACCAGGCGCGCGACCACCAGCAGCAGCTCACGCGCGAAATGGTGCAGGCCGAGCGCGAGCTCGACCACAGCCGCACCCAGCTCTCCGAACTGCAGAACCGCGTGGCGAGCTACAAGGCCTGGCAGCTCAAGCTCGCCGAGCGCGAGCGCCTCGCCACCGAGGTGCTGCCGGTGCTGGCTTGGCACGGCGAGCGCGAAGGGCTCGCGAAACAGGCGCGGGAACTGCGCCGCCAGAAGACCCAGCACCGCACGGCGCTGGCCGAGCAGGCCGCGCAGAACAAGCGCCTGCTCACGCTGCTGCAGGAGAGCACGCTCGCGCAGTCCGACGCCGAACGCCTGCGCGCCGAGCGCGACGAGGCACGCGCCGCGCTCGACGGCGCCACGCGCCACGAGGCCCCGCTGGAGCAACTGGCCAAGCGCGAGGCCGAACTGCTCGCGCTGGTGGACAAGGGCAGCAATGCCGACGAACTGCAGGCGCACCTGCGGCAACTGCAGGCACAGGAATCCGAGGCGCAGGACGAGCGCTCGGCGCTGCAGCAGCGCCGCCGCATCGCGCAGGAGGCGCTCAAGGGCCTCGAAGGCCAGAGCCTGCCCCCGCTGCCGCCCGAAGTGCAGCAGTTCCGCAAGCGGCTCGTGGCCCAGGGCATCGGCCACCAGTTCGTGGCCGAGGTGATCGAGGTGGCGGACGAGGCCTGGCGCGCCGCCATCGAAGGCGTGCTGCGCGGCCACCGCTGGGTGGTGCTGCTCGACAAGGACAGCGACCTCGCCGAGGCCTACGACATCGGCGAGCGCGAGCGCTACCGCCACTACCTCGTCGGCCCCGGCGAAAAACCCCTGCGCGGCGAACCCGGCACGCTGCTGGCCCACGTGCGCTTCACCGCGCCGGTGCCGCGCTGGCTGGTGCAGCAGCTCCAGCAACTGCGCTGCGTGGCCGATCCGCGCGAGGGCAAGCGCCTGGGCGGCACCTGGATCACGCCGCAGGCCTACATGCACGACGGGCGCGGCGCCCGCTCGATGTGGGTCGAACCGCGCGACCACCAGTTCGGCGCCGCGGCCGTGCACGCGCGCCGCAACGCCGCCGAGCGCGACCTGGCGCAGATCGACGCGCAGCTCGCGCCCGTGCTCGACCGGCTGATGGCCCTGAAGCGCCAGGTCACCGACACGCGCCGCGCGCTCGAAGGCCACAGCGCCTCCGAAGAACTCGCGCGCCGCAGCGACGAGTTCGCCCAGGCCCGCGAGGAACTGCCGGCAGCCAGGCAGGCGCGCATCGCGGCCGCACAGCGCTGGCAGCGCCTGGACACCGAGGCCACGCGCGCCCACGATCGCCACCGCGCCTTCACCGACGAGCACCAGCGCCTGGAGCAGCAGCTCAAGCGCGCGCGCGGCGACACCGACCGCGCCGCCCAGGAATGGACAGGGCGCCGCCGCGGCCACCTCGATGCCGCGCGGCGCAGCCAGGCCCGGCGCCGGCAGTTCCCGCCGCGCTGGACGGCCACGGCCGCGCTGCGCGCCCTGGAAGACGACTACGTCAACGACACCCAGGCCAAGCTGCGCCTGCAGGCCGTGGAGCAGGAGCTGGACCAGGGCACCTGGGAGCAGGACGCCACCGTGGAAGAGCGCTTCCGCCGCATGGAGGCCACCGTGCGCGAGCAGGGCCTGAGCCTCTCGGACCACCAGGTCAAGAATGCCCAGGCCGGCACGGCCGTGCACAACGCGCGCGAGAGCTACATCGAGGTGCTGCGCAGCACCGTGCGCCGCTACCGCAAGAACATCCAGGAGCTGGGCGCGCTCGCGGGCGTCGAGGTCGCGGCCGACCTGCCGCTGCTGGAGAACGACGACACCGTGCTCGCGCAGGCGGGCCTCAAGGTCCACTTCGCCTTCGACGGCAAGGGCAGCATCGGCATGAACGACGGCGAGGCCTCGGGCGGCCAGCAGGTCATCAAGTCGCTGATCCTGCTCGTGGGCCTGCTCAAGGACGAGGAAAGCGGCTCGGGCGGCTTCGTCTTCATCGATGAGCCCTTCGCCCACCTCGACGTGCGCAACATCCAGCTCGTGGGGCACTTCCTGCGCTCCACCCAGGCGCAGTACGTGCTGACCACGCCCATCACCCACAACCTGGAAGTGTTCGAGCCGGCCGAGATCACCCTCGTGACCAGCAAGAAACCCCAGGGCGCGCGCTGGGCCCCGCCCATCGCCGTGGCCAAGCGCCGCGGCGTGCCGCAGCTGGCGCCGATGGAGGGGTAGCGGCGGACGCGCGCGACCGCTGCACCGGCGCGGCACGGCGAGAGGGCCCGCGGCCCTAGGGTTTCTCCCAGCCTCGCACGCGGTCCGGGCCGTGTCCCGGCGCGGGAGCCTGGAGTAAAACCGTGGCGGCGCCCCCGCGCCCCGAAGGAGGAACCCCCGGTGCCAGAGCCGCCAGCGTCCCCGCCGCGAGGACGGTCCGCGAAACCCGGCGGCAAGACCGCAGGATCGCGCCTGCTCGACGCCATCCTCACGACCGACCGGCGCCAGCGCACGCGCCTGTCCATGGCCGGTCTGGCGGCGCTGCTCATGGCCTGCTGCATGGCCGCGATGCACATCGCGGTGGCGGCGGGGCTGGCCGCGGCGGGCCCCGTGCGGATCTGGACCGTGATGTCGGCCGGTGGCCTGCTGCTGGTGTACGGGCTCATCCGCAGCGGCGTGTCGAAGCGCTGGGCCGACCCGTCCCTCACGCTGGCGCAGATCGTCTACGCCATCGCCTGCAACGCGGTGGCGTATTCGATCGGCGGGCAGGCACGCGGCATCGCGCTGCCGATCCTGGCGGTGATCCTGATGTTCGGGATGTTCGGCCTGTCCACGCGCCAGATGCTCGGCGTGATGCTCTACGCCCTGGCCGCCTTCGGCGTCGCCATCATGGCGGTGGAGTTGCGCGGGGAGCCCGGCCATTCGCCCGCACTGTCGGCGGCCTACGGGATCATGACCGCCGTGGTGCTGCTGGGCAGCACCTTCCTCACCACGCGGCTGCAGGCCACGCGCGAGCTGCTGCGACGGCAGAAGCACGAGCTGGCGCGCGCGCTGGACCACATCCGCGATCTGGCCACGCACGATGAGCTGACGGGCCTGCTCAACCGGCGGCACATGCTGGAGCTGATGCGGCTGGAGCAGCGGCGGGTCGCGCGCTCGGGCCACCAGCTCACGATCGCCCTGCTGGACCTGGACCATTTCAAGGCCGTCAACGACACCCACGGCCACGCGGCCGGCGACCGCGTGCTGCGCGCCTTCGCCCAGGCCGCCCGCCAGTGCGTGCGCGAGGCCGACGTGCTCTCGCGCTGGGGCGGCGAAGAGTTCGTGCTGATGCTCTGCAACACCCCGCCCGAGGCGGCGCGCGCGCTGCTGGAGCGCCTGCGCGAGGCGGTGGCGCGGCTGCAGGTCGCAGCGCAGGCGCACGACGCCCCGCGCAGCGCCTCCGCCGAGGCCCCGCCGGCGCCGCTGCGCATCACCGTCTCGATTGGCTTCACGCTGCACATTCCCGGCGAGAAGATCGAAGACACCCTGGAGCGCGCCGACCAGGCGCTCTACGCCGCCAAGGAAGGCGGCCGCAACCGGACCGCAGGCCGGCTGAAGGCCCCGGGCGGGCCCGCCGCGCAATGACACCCGCCCCCGCTTGACCTTGACACCGTGGCAGCGGGCAAGATCGGCGCATGACCTCCCACCGCGTTCCCCTCGGCCTGCTGGCACTGTGCCAGGGCCTGTTCCTCACCAACAACGTCGTCTTCATCGCCATCAACGGGCTGGTGGGCCTGCAGCTCGCGCCGCGCGGCTGGATGGCCACCCTGCCCGTGATGGGCTACGTGGTGGGCGGGGCGCTGTCCACGGGGCTCGTGGCGCGCGCGCAGCGGCGCTGGGGCCGGCAGGCGTCGTTCCAGCTCGGGCTGGCCGTGGCGGCGGTGTCGGCGCTGCTGTGCGCGCTGGCCGTGTGGTCGCATGCCTTCTGGCTGCTGTGCGCGGCCACGGTGGTGGCGGGCTACTACAGCGCCAACGGGCAGCTCTACCGCTTCGCGGCCGCCGAGATCGCGCCCGCGCCGCAGCGCGACACGGCCATGTCGCTCGTGATGGCGGGCGGGCTGCTGGGCGCCGTGGCCGGGCCCAACCTCGCCAACCACACGCGCGACCTGCTGGGCGTGCCCTTCTCGGGGGCATACCTGGCGCTGGTCGGCGTGGCGCTGGTGTCGATGGGCTGCATGGCCTTCGTGCGGTTCCCGCCGGTGCCGCCCCACACAACCGCGGCCGGCGCCGCGGCGGGCCGGTCGGTGGCGGAGCTGGTGCGCGATCCGGTGTTCGCCGTCGCGATGCTGGGCGCGGCGCTGGGCTACGGGGTCATGAACCTGCTCATGGCCGCCACGCCGCTCGCCATGCAGGTCTGCGGCCACACGTTCAGCGACGCCGCCTTCGTGCTGGAGTGGCACGTGATCGGCATGTTCGCGCCGGGCTTCTTCACGGGCCACCTGATCCGGCGCTTCGGCGTGCTGCGCGTGATGGGCGCCGGGGTGGCGCTGAATGCCGCCTGCGTGGCGATCGCGCTCACCGGGGTGGAGCTGCAGCACTTCGTGGGAGCACTGTTCCTGCTGGGCGTGGGCTGGAATTTCCTCTTCACGGGCAGCACCGCGCTGGCGATGCGCGCCTACCGGCCCGAGGAAAAGGACCGCGCCCAGGCGGCGATCAACTTCGGCGTGTTCGCCACCATGGCGCTCACGTCGTTCGCGTCCGGGGCGCTGGTGACCACCCAGGGCTGGACGCTGCTGAACTACGGCTCCATCGCACCCATCGCCCTCACGGGCGCGGGGCTGCTGTGGCTGGCGCTGCGGCAGCGGCGCACGCAGGCCGCCTGAGCCGTGCATCTATTTTGCTATCAAATAAATAGCAAACTATTCAATGGATCCGGCGGCATGGAGCCCCTTTGACTCCAACCTGGCGTTCTACCTTCCGGCAGCGGGCTCGGGCAGGCTCGTGACCACCTGGGCCACGGCGGCGGTCAGCTTCTTGGCGTAGGGCACGTGCAGGAACTCGTTCGGGCCGTGGGCGTTGCTCTTGGGGCCGAGCACGCCGCAGACCATCATCTGCGCCGTGGGGAAGCCCTGGCTCAGCATGTTCATGAGCGGAATGGTGCCGCCCTGCCCGATGTAGCCGCAGGGCGCGCCGAAATGCGCCTGGCTCGCGGCGTTGAGCGCGGTCTCGAACCACGGCGTGATCGCCGGCGCGTTCCAGCCGCTGGCCGCGCTGCCGGGCTCGAAGGTCACGCGGGCCTGGTAGGGCGCGTTGTCCTCCAGCAGCGCCTTGAGCGTCTGCACGCTCTCGGCGGCGTCCACCACCGGGGGCAGGCGCAGGCTGAGCTTGAAGGCGGTGTAGGGACGCAGCACGTTGCCCGCGTCCTGCAGGGCCGGCAGCCCTTCGGCGCCCGTCACGCTGAGCGTGGGCGTCCAGGTGCGGTTGATGAGCGCCTGCACCGGGTCGTCGGTGGTGGGCAGCGCGAAGGCGGTGGAGCCGCCGCAGTCGTAGTGCGCCCAGGGAAAGCGCCGCATCACCTCGTCGCCCAGAATCGCGGCCGTGGCGCGCGCCTGCGCGAGGCGGTCGGGCGGTACTTCGCAGTGGAAGCTCGCCGGCAGCAGGCGGCCGCTGGCGGAATCCTCCAGCCGGTCGAGCACCTGCCGCATGATGCGGAACGACGAGGGCACGAGGCCCGAGGCATCGCCCGAATGCACGCCCTCGGTGAGGATCTGCACCTTGAGCGTGCCGCTCACCATGCCGCGCAGGCTGGTGGTGAGCCAGAGCTGGTCGTAGTTGCCGGCGCCGGAATCCAGGCAGATCACCAGCTCCACGTTGCCCAGGCGCGGGCGCAGCAGATCGATGTAGGGCAGCAGATCGCGCGAGCCGCTTTCCTCGCAGGTCTCGATCAGGCCCACGATGCGCGGGTGCGGCACGCCCTGCCGCTTGATCTCCTGCACGGCGGCGATGCTGGCGTAGACCGCATAGCCATCGTCCGCGCCGCCGCGGCCGTAGAGCTTGCCGTCCTCGTACTTGGGCGTCCACGGACCCAGATCCTTGCGCCAGCCGTCGAACTCGGGCTGCTTGTCGAGGTGGCCGTACATGAGCACGGTCTGGTCCGAACGCGGCCGCGTGGCCTCCACCTCGAAGAACAGCACCGGCGTGCGGCCCGGCTGGCGGATGACCTCCAGCCGCAGGCCTTCCACGCGCTGCGCCTCCACCCACGCCGCCGCATTGCGCAGCACCGTGTCGAGCAGGCCGAGCTGCTCCCAGTCGGGTGCGAAGCCGGGCGATTTGGCGGGGATCGCGATGTAGTCGGTGAGCTGGCGCACGATGTCGCCGTCCCACTGGCGGCTGACGTGGTCCAGCGCTTCGGCCGGTTGCAGGAGGTGCGGGGCGATGGGTGCGTTCATGGTGTTCCTCAAAAGATGGGAGCGGTGCCGCAGCCGCACGGCGCGGGTCCCCGCGCAGCGGGCCGGCGACTTCAGGGGCCGCCGGGAGCGAGTGTCTCGGGGCCGTCCCGGGGGCCCATGCCGTGGGGCGGCAGCCGCAGCGGGGCATCCGCCACGACGACACGGTTGCGGCCACCGTGCTTGGCGTCGTACATCGCCCGGTCGGCCGCGGCGATCAGCATGTCCCAGCCATCGCCGGGCTCCAGGCGGCCGCCGAACACGCCGATGCTCAGCGTAACCTGCACGGGCCCCGCGGACGTGTCGAAGCGGGCTTTTTCCACACTGCGGCAAAGGTCGGCCGCCAGCCGCTGCGCCCCCGCCAGCGGGGTGTCGGGCAACAGCACGAGGAACTCCTCGCCGCCGTAGCGCCCGATCATGTCCTGTGCGCGGATGCGCGTGCCCATCACGTCCACCACGCCGCGCAGCACCTGGTCGCCCACGAGGTGGCCCAGCCCGTCGTTGACGCGCTTGAAATGGTCGATGTCCACCATCATGAGCGACAGCGGCTCGCGCGACCGGATGGCGCGGCCCACGTCGCGGTCCAGCGCGGCGATGGTCGCGCGGCGGTTGGGCACGCCGGTGAGCGGATCGCGCGCGGCCATGCGGCGGTTGATGGCATCGGCCCGGTCGCGCGCCATGAAGATGAACCCGAAGGACGATGCCTGCACCGTGACGAACGTGGTGAGGAAGGTCGCGTGCTGCCAGAAGCTCGCCTCCAGCAGCCCTCCCGTGGGCAGGTGCCCGGTGGCGGCGGCCAGCGCGCGGGCCACCAGCATCGCCACCTGCATCCAGATGCCCGCGGCCACCAGCCGGGCGCCGTACCCCTCCGACGGATGCCGGCCCAGCGTCCACAGCACCAGGCCGAGCTGCAGCGGATAGATGACGCCCGCCAGCACCAGCCGCGCCGTGTAGTCCTCCCGGAACGCGATGAACAGGGCCAGCGTGAGCAGCACCGGCAGCACGATCTGCAGCCACGGCAGCGGACGGCGGAGGTATTGGTAGAGGGCCGCGAGCAGGCTGGCGAACACGCCGGCCAGCAGGCCGTTCGCCGCCACGATGGAAATCGCGTCGGGCAACCGCCCGCGCAGCGCGAGCAGCACATACGCCAACGACTGCATCAGCAGCGCCGCCGCCCACAGGCCCAGGCCCTCGCGCCGCCGCTGCACGCCCACCAGCAGCAGCCCGGCCGCCATCACCAGGGAGCCCACGACGGTCATCACCAGCATGGTCGGCAAATGCAGCGTGAACTGGGACATGGCGGAAAGCGGATCGGGCAGGGAAATCGAGGGGCACGCGGGGCGCCGGAGAATAAACGAAGAGTCCCGGAACGGCCAGCCTCTGCCGTCTCCGGGGTGCCTGGCCGTCAGTCGTGTTCGAAATGGAACACGGCCGTTCCCGCCATCGCATTGGGCAGCAGGCGCACCTCGCGCCCGCCCTGCAGCCCGAAGGCATCGAGCACCCGCAGGTTGTTCTTGTGCGCGAGCACCTCGAAATCCTTGAACGTGCCCACGCGGATGTTGGGCGTGTCGTACCACTGGTAGGGCAGGCGCCGCGTGACCGGCATGCGCCCGCGCAGCACGGACAGGCGGTTGGGCCAATGCGCGAAATTCGGGAACGCGACGATGCCCGCGCGGCCGACGCGTGCCGTCTCCCGCAGCATCACCTCGGCATTGCGCAGGTGCTGCAGCGTGTCGATCTGCAGCACCACGTCGAACGCGTTGTCGTTGAACATGGCCAGCCCCTCGTCGAGGTTGAGCTGCACCACGTTCACGCCGCGGCGCACGCAGGCCAGCACGTTCTCGTCGGCGATCTCCACGCCGTAGCCGGTGCAGCCGCGCTCGCGCTGCAGCATCGCGAGCAGCGCGCCGTCGCCGCAGCCAAGGTCGAGCACGCGGGCGCCGTGGGGCACGAGGCGTGCGATCGCATGCATGGTGGATGGATCGCTCATGCGGCGGACTCCTTGGCAATGCCTTCGAAATAAGAGCGCATCACGCCCAGGTAGCGCGCGTCGTCCAGCAGGAAGGCATCGTGGCCGTGCGGCGCGTCGATCTCCGCGTAGCTCACGCTGCGCCGGTTGTCGAGCAGCGCCTTGACGATCTCCCGGCTGCGCGCCGGGGAGAAGCGCCAGTCGGTCGTGAAGCTCACGAGCAGGAATTTCGCGCTGGCGCGCGCCAGCGCCAGCGTGAGGTTGCCGCCGTAGGCCAGCGCCGGATCGAAATAGTCGAGCGCGCGGGTGATGTGCAGGTAGGTGTTGGCATCGAAGTAGTCGCTGAACTTGTCGCCCTGGTAGCGCAGGTAGCTCTCGATCTGGAACTCGATGTCCTGCGTGCTGTACTTGGGCGCGAGCCCCTCGCGCAGCTGGCGGCCGAATTTCTCGTTCATCACGTCATCGGACAGGTACGTGATGTGGCCGATCATCCGGGCGATGCGCAGGCCCCGCTTGGGCACCGTGCCATAGCGGTAGAAATGGCCGCCATGGAAATCCGGGTCGGTCACGATCGCGCGGCGCGCCACCTCGTTGAACGCGATGTTCTCGGCCGTGAGGTTGGGGGCGCTCGCCACCACCACCGCATGGCGCATGCGCTCCGGGTACTGCAGCGACCACGACAGCGCCTGCATGCCGCCGAGGCTGCCGCCCAGCACGGCGGCGAGCTGCTGCACGCCCAGCCGGTCCAGCAGGCGCGCCTGGGCGGTCACCCAGTCTTCCACGGTCACCACGGGGAAATCGGCGCCGTAGATTTCGCCGGTATCGGGGTGCGGATGCATCGGCCCCGTCGATCCGAAGCAGGAGCCCAGGTTGTTGATGCCGATCACGAAGAACCGGTCCGTGTCCACCGGCTTGCCCGGGCCGATCATGTTGTCCCACCAGCCTTCGCTGCGCGGCTGCCCTTCGTAGACGCCCGCCACGTGGTGCGATGCATTGAGCGCATGGCACACCAGCACCGCATTGGAGCGGTCGGCGTTCAGGGTTCCGTAGGTCTCGTAGGCCAGCGTGTAGTCGCGGATCGATGCGCCCCCCAGCAGGGGTAGCGGCTCCGCGAAATGCATGGATTGCGGTGTGGCGATGAACGACATGGAAAGAAAAAACCCGGCATCGCTAAAAACGAGGCCGGGTCGTCGCTATGCACCATCGGTCGGGTCTTTAGCTGGATTTATAAAGCGCCCGCAAGCTATGGCAAATCGGCGCGTGAGCGGCAATTATGCCAAAGGACCGGCCGCAGGAGCGAACAGCGCGATCAGCCCCAGCACCACAAAAATGATCGCCGACACCACGTGCACCGCGCGGATCGGCACGCGCCGCGTGATGCGCTCGCCCAGCCAGACGACCGGCGCATTGGCCAGCATCATCCCGAGCGTGGTGCCCGCCACCACCCAGGCATAGGCGCTGTACTGCGCAGCCAGCATCACCGTCGCCACCTGGGTCTTGTCGCCCATCTCGGCCAGGAAGAACGCCACCAGCGTGGTGCCGAACACGCCGAAGCGCGGCGGCCCGGCGGCCTCGTCTTCATCCAGCTTGTCGGGAATGAGCATCCACGCGGCCATGGCGATGAACGACAAGCCCAGGATCCACCGCAGCACCTGCGGGCCGATGACGGTGGTCACCCAGGCGCCCACCGCACCCGCCAGGGCATGGTTGGCCGTGGTCGCCATGAGAATGCCGAGCACGATGGGCCAGGGCTTGCGGAAACGGGCCGCCAGGACGAGGGAGAGGAGTTGGGTCTTGTCGCCCATCTCGGCGAGCGCGACGATGGACGTAGAAACGAGAAAGGCTTCCATGGCGTGGGGATATCCGGCCGGATATATGAGCAGACAGCATTGACTGCGCCCCGACTCCGGCCATTGGATCGGTACGCAGTCAATGGTCTCGCCCAGTTCGGTGGAACCGCATGCGCCATAGGCCGGAACGGCCCAAGTTTGTTGACGCATGCCCCCGTGCAGCACATGGCGCCGGGCGGGCTACTCCCCAAAGACTGCCGCGATTGTAGTGCGTGCCTCGAGCCGCTCATCGGTCGGCCAAAACCACCCACGCCACGCAAAACCCGGGTAAATACTCCCCTCGAACGTTGCAACCGCGCCAATTTTCATCCTGCACTCCGGAATAGTTGGTTGATAATGGTTCGGCGTTTCTGCTCGCAGGGATGCAAATTGCGGTGATTGGTCGGTTTCGCGTCTCTGAAATCGTCACAGGTTTGCTGGTTGCGTCGGGCTCCATCGCGTTTTCTTGTTTTTTTTAGGAGTCCTTCATGGGCAACAAACTCTACGTGGGCAACCTGCCCTATTCCTTCCGTGACGACGACCTGCAACAGACGTTCAGCCAATACGGCTCCGTCTCCAGCGCCAAGGTCATGATGGAACGTGACACCGGCCGCTCCAAGGGTTTCGGCTTCGTCGAAATGGGCAGCGATGCCGAAGCACAAGCCGCCATCCAAGGCGCCCATGGCCAGAACTTCGGTGGCCGTGATCTCGTCGTGAACGAGGCACGTCCCATGGAAGCCCGCCCTCCCCGTAGCGGCGGCTTCGGCGGCGGCAATGGTGGCGGTGGCTACGGCGGCGGTGGCCGCAGCGGCGGCTTCGGCGGCGGCAATGGCGGCGGCTACGGCGGCGGCCGCAACTACTGATGGGTTACCGCTCAGCGCGGTTGCCAACAGATACAAAAAAGGACCCTCACGGGTCCTTTTTTTATTCATGCCCAAGTGAATCAGAGGCTTGGGACGGCTTGATCTTTTCAACTCTTTATGGCCCATAATGCTTCGGCGAAAATCTTTTTTCGCGTTGCATTGCGGGGATCCGTCAGTTTCGCGCATAGGGGCTCTAAATGACCGACTGGCTGCGTTTTCGGGACTCCATCGCTTTTTCCATGTGTTTTTGAGGAGTCCCGTGATGGGCAACAAACTGTACGTAGGCAACCTGCCGTACTCCGTGCGCGACAGCGATCTCGAGCAGGCCTTCGGCGAATTCGGCGCCGTGACCAGCGCGAAAGTCATGATGGAACGCGACACGGGCCGCTCCAAAGGTTTCGGCTTCGTCGAAATGGGCAGCGACGCCGAGGCCCAGGCAGCCATCAACGGCATGAACGGCCAATCCCTGGGCGGCCGCAGCATCGTGGTCAACGAGGCCCGTCCGATGGAGGCTCGCCCTCCCCGTAGCGGTGGCGGCTTTGGCGGTGGTGGTGGCGGCTACGGCGGTGGCCGCAGTGGCGGCGGCGGTGGTGGATACGGCGGTGGCCGTGGTGATGGCGGTGGCGGTGGCGGCTATGGTGGCGGCGGTCGCGAAGGCGGCGGTGGTGGCTATGGTGGCCGTGGTGATGGCGGCTTTCGCAGCCCCTATGGCTCCGGTGCGCGCAATGGTGGCGGTGGTGGTGGCCGCGGCGGTTACGGCGGTGGCGGCGGCAACAACGGCGGCGGCTACTGAGCACCTGCAGAGTGCGTCAACTGGGTTGCTTCGGCGAGGCCCAGCATTCTTTGTGTCCAAAGGCCCTTCGGGGCCTTTTGCTTTGATGGTGCCGCCACATGTTGTTCTGTTAGCCCCGCCTTCAGGGACCAAGCCGGGCAAGGCCCTTTTGAACGCGGCTGTACCGCTCTGCCGCAGCAGGCTCTTCAGTTCTGCCGTTCCTTGCCCGCCCCGTCCCCGGCGCCGCCATGCGCATGGCCTGTACGATGCTTGCGGGGCCGGCCCGCCAGCAACCGGTCGAACAAGCCGCCGGGCAGCAGACGCAACAACTTGCCGACCACGCCCATCTGCCAGGGAATCACGCGATAACGAATTCCTGCGCCGATGGCCGCATACGCCTTGTCGGCGAAATCGGCGGGCTGCATGAGAAACGGCATGGCATAGCGGTTCTGGCGCGTGAGCGGCGTGTCGATATAACCCGGGCAGAGCGTGACCACCCGCACACCACTGGGCCGCAATTCTCCCCGCAGGCTCTCGCAGTAGCTGATGACCGCCGCCTTGCTGGAGCAATAGGCACCGTGACCCGGCAAGCCGCGGATGCCGGCCACGCTGCCGATCCCCACCAGCGTGCCGCTTCCACGCTGGACCATGCCCGGCACGAAGGGATGGAACGTGGCTGCCATGCCCAGGTTGTTGGTGGCGAAGGTCCGGGCCATGACATCGAGGTCTTCCCGCTCCGACGTGTCCATGCCGACGCTGATGCCGGCATTCGCGATCACCACGTCAGGCAGTCCTTGCTCGGCCATGCACTCCGTGCCCGCCGCAATGATGCTGTCGGGCTGCGCCACGTCGGCGCGATAGATCCGGAAATCGTCGGCGCCCAGGCCGCTGGCATCCGCCCAGGCCTGGATTTCCGCCGTGCGCCGTGCCACCAGGGCCAACCGGTAGCCTGCCTGGCGGTAGCGCAGCGCCAACGCCTGCCCGATGCCGCTGGATGCACCGGTGATGAAAACCAGGGGGCGAGGGCTCATTGCAGGTCTCCCATGACGATGGAGCGGTTGGGGGCGGCAGATACAGGCCGAGGTCAGCGGGACGGCGGCATGAGCATGCCGCGCACCCGGCCGCGCAATTGCATGATCTGCTCCAGGTTGTCGTACTCCATGCTGTCGGCGGTGAACTGGTCCGAGCCCCGTGTCAGCGTGACCGGCTGGTTCGACCGCACACGCTCGCTGTTGAGCCAGGCGTGGAGGAATTCGCCCCGGAACTGCAACTGGGGCATGGGCTCATGGCCGGGCCGGTTCAGCGGCTCCCGAGTGACGACGGCATTGCCGAACAGCTGGACTTCCGAGCCGTCGGCATTGGTGAGCGCCCGGTTGCCGGTGGCCACGGTGATGCGGCCGTCCGGCCCCACGGAACGCATGTGCGCGTTGTCGATTTCCAGTGTGTCGTTATCGGGGTAGTGCCGAGCGACCTTGCCGCGCACTTCGCTCTGAAGGCGCCCCGTGGCATCGAAACTCTTGACCGAGAAATCGCGCATGAAATAGTCGGGCTCATGCGTGGGAGCCGCCACCTGGGCGGGCCGCACCGGCTTGGGCGCGTTGCGCACCAGCCACCAGGTGCCCAGGGCCATGACGCCCATGAGCACTACCGGCAGATACAGGGAAAGCCGGTCCCATACCCTGCGAGCGCGGCCGATCATGCGGCGTGGGCCTCCAGCAACGCTGCGTAGTGACCACTGGCCACCAGCAACAGGTCGCAGAACTCGCGTGCCGCACCGCCACCGCCCGGGGCCGAGGTGGTGTAGTGGGCCACGGACCGCGCTTCCGCATGGGCCTGCAAAGGCGCGCAAGCGAAGGCACAGCGCCGCATGACCGGCAGGTCGGGCCAGTCGTCGCCGATCGCGGCCGCCTGGTGCCAGCCGAGCCCCAGCTCCGCCAGGATGGCTTCGGCCGCAGGGCGTTTGTCCTCGGTGCCGAACCGTGCGTGGACCACGCCCAGGGCCTGCAGGCGCAGCCGAAGTGCAGGCGCGTCGCGCCCGGTCACGACGGCTGGCACGATGCCCGCTCTCTGCAGCAGCTTGATGCCGTGCCCGTCGAGCGTATGGAACCGCTTGAGGGTTTCACCGGCCTCGCCGATGTAGAGCCCGCCGTCGGTCAGCACGCCATCGACGTCGAAGAAAGCGACCCGGACATCCTGCGCACGCAGCAGCAGGGCAGGATCGAACTGCAATGCCGGCCGCAGGGCAGGCAGCGCGCCGGTAACCGTGGAAGTCGATGCAGGCATGGCGATGTTCCGATGTGGCATCAGATGACCTTAGCCCGCATAAGGTCGCCAATGTGGACGACACCCACCAGCGCGCCGTCTGCCGCGGTGACAAGTACGCTGGTGATGGCATGACGCTCCATCATCTCGGCGGCATCCACCGCCAACGCATCGGGCGCGATGGTCCTCGGCCCCGGCTGCATGACGTCGCGGGCCGTGACGCTGCGCAGGTCGGCGCCCGCTTCGATGCGGCGTCGAAGATCCCCATCGGTGAAGATGCCGAGCACCTTGCCGTACGCATCCGCAATCGCCGATGTTCCCAGCCGCTTCGCGCTCATCTCCCGCATCAGTTCGCTGAAGGAAGCCTCAGGCGATACGCGGGGGACTTCATCGCCCGAGCGCATCACGTCGCTCACATGGGTGAGCAATTTGCGGCCCAGCGCCCCACCGGGATGGGACCGCGCGAAGTCTTCGGACCGGAAGCCCCGCGCATCCAGCAGGGCCACGGCCAGGGCATCGCCCATGGCCAGCTGGGCGGTGGTGCTGGCCGTCGGCGCGAGGTTGAGCGGGCAGGCTTCGCGATCGACGCTGCAGTCGAGCACCAGATCAGCATGGCGGGCCAGCGTGGAGTGCAGGCCGCCCGTCATGGCCACCAGCGGAATGCCCAGGCGCTTGAGCACGGGCAGCAGCACGGTGAGTTCGCCGCTCTCGCCGCTGTTGGAGATGGCCAGCACCAGATCGCCGGGTGTCACCATGCCGAGGTCGCCATGGGCGGCCTCGGCCGGATGGACGAAAAACGCGGGGGTGCCCGTGGATGCCAGCGTGGCCGCGATCTTGCGGCCTACGTGCCCGCTCTTGCCCATGCCCATGACCACCACGCGTCCCGAGGTGTCCAGAATGCGGCGCACCGCTTCGGCGAACGCATCGCCCACACGGGCAGCCAGGCCGGCCAGTGCGGCGGCCTCGATGTCAAAGGTCTCGCGGGCCAGTCGGAGGGCGCGTTCGGCGGAAAAAGGCGCCGGCGGCAAGGCGGTCGGCACCGGTGCAGGGGGAGCGGAAGGCATCCCCGGATTCTATTCGTCGCCCCTTCCCCGCCCGCCGCAACCGCCAATGCCCTGCCGGGCGCGCCGAACGGCTGGCCCGGGGCCGTCCCGGGCGCCATCGCAGGCACCCCGGGAGCGCAGCAACACCGCGACGCTCGGCTAGCATCGGGCATGTCCTCGCTTGCCCTGACGTTGCTCTACCTGCTGGCCGCCGTGCTCGGCGTGGTGGCATGCCGCAGCCTCAAGCTGCCGCCGATGCTGGGCTACCTGGCCGCAGGCATCCTGATCGGACCCCATGCGCTCGCGCTCACCCAGAACTCCGAAGGCGTTCGCCACCTCGGGGAATTCGGGGTCGTTTTTCTGATGTTCTCGATCGGCCTGGAATTCAGCCTCTCCAAGCTGCGCGCCATGCGCCAGTTCGTTTTCGGATTGGGCCTGCTCCAGGTGGCCCTGACGCTGACGGCCGGCATGGCCGGCATGCTGCTGCTTTCCCACTTTGCAGGAGGCTTGTGGCAGATGGGCTGGCAGACCGCTCTGGCCCTGGGCGGCACGCTCGTGATGAGCAGCACGGCCATTGTGGTCAAGCTCATGAGCGAGCGCGCGGAACTGGAAACGGAACACGGCCGGCGCGTGCTGGGGGTGCTGCTGTTCCAGGACCTGGCCGTGGTGCCGCTGCTGGTGCTGATCCCCGCGCTCGGCTCCTCGCCGGAGCGGCTGCTGGTGGCGCTGGGGCTCGCGCTGCTGAAGGCCACCGTGCTGGTGGCCGTGCTGCTGGTGGGCGGGCAGCGCGTGATGCGCTGGTGGCTCACCCTCGTGGCGCGCCGCAAGAGCGACGAGCTGTTCATGCTGAACCTGCTGCTCATCACGCTCGGCCTGGCGTGGCTCACGGAAGAGGCGGGCCTGTCGCTCGCGCTGGGCGCGTTCATCGCGGGCGTGCTGGTGTCCGAAACCGAGTACCGCCACCAGGTGGGTACCGACATCCGCCCGTTCCACGATGTGCTGCTGGGGCTTTTCTTCATCACCGTCGGCATGATGCTCGACTGGCACATCCTGCTGGAGCGCTGGGCGCTGGTGCTCGTGCTGCTGGTCGTGCCCCTGCTCCTCAAGGCCGGCGTGATCCTGGTGCTCGCGCGTGGCATGGGCGCCACCACGGGCGTGTCGCTGCGCACGGGGCTCTACCTGGCGCAGGCCGGCGAGTTCGGTTTCGTGCTGCTTTCCCTCACGCAGGAGCATGCGCTGATCGAGCCCGCGCTCATGAACCCCGTGCTGGCGGCCATGGTGCTGTCGATGCTGGCCACGCCGTTCCTGATCCAGTACAGCAACCCCATCGTGATGAAACTGGTCGCCAGCGATTGGCTGCAGCAGTCGCTGCAGATGACCACCATCGCGCGCAAGGCGATCAATACCAGCGGCCACGTTCTGATCTGCGGCTACGGCCGCTGCGGGCAGAACCTGGCGCGCATGCTGGAGCGCGAGCACATTCCCTACATGGCGCTCGACCTCGATCCCGACCGCGTGCGGCAGGCGGCTGCCGCGGGCGATTCGGTGGTGTACGGCGACGCCACGCGCCTGCAGGCGCTGATGGCGGCAGGCCTGGTGCGTGCCAGCGCCGTGGCGGTGACCTATCTCGACATCCCTGCCACCATGAAGGTGCTTGCGAACACCCGGGCCCACGCGCCGCAGGTGCCGGTGGTGGTGCGCACGCAGGACGACCTGCACCTCGACAAGCTGCAGGCGGCCGGCGCGACCGAAGTGGTGCCGGAGGCCATCGAGGGCTCGCTCATGCTGGCCAGCCATGCGTTGGCGCTCGTGGGCGTTCCGATGCGGCGGGTGCTGCGGCTCGTGCAGGAACAGCGCGATGCGCGCTACAACCTGCTGCGCGGCTACTTCCACGGTGCCGACGACGACACCGGCTCGGAGCGCGAGCAGGAGCGCCTCGCCACGGTCACCCTGCCCCCCGGCGCCGGCACGCTGGGCCAGGCACTGGCCGACCTGCCCATGCACGCCATCGGCGTACGGGTGGTCAACCTGCGCCACAAGGACGGCCGCAGTTCCACGCCCTCGGGAGAAAGCGTGCTCTCCGAAGGCGACACGCTCGTGATCTCGGGCCATCCCGCCGCGCTGGCGCTGGCGGAAGACGCACTGCTGCGCGGCTGATGCGCCAATGCGGATGGGACGGCATCCGCTCCCGCCCTACACTGCCGGTTTTGCCTCGCCCGAACGGCCACGCGGCCACCTCCCGGACGAATTCACGCCATGCAAGACCTCAGCGTCAACGAATACCTCCGCCAATACATCCGCACCGTGCCCGACTGGCCTGCGCCGGGTGTGCAGTTCCGGGACATCACGCCGCTGCTGCAGAACCCGAAGGTCTTCCGCGTGCTCATCGATGCCTTCGTCCACCGGTACATGGACAAGGCGCTGCGCCCCGACGTGGTGGCCGGGCTCGATGCGCGCGGCTTCATCCTCGGCGCCGTGGTGGCCTACGAGCTCAACATCGGCTTCGTGCCGATCCGCAAGAAGGGCAAGCTGCCGTTCACCACGGTCGAGGAAACCTACGAACTGGAGTACGGCAGTGCCACGGTGGAATTGCATGCCGATGCCGTCAAGGCCGGCGACCGGGTGTTGCTCATCGACGATCTCATCGCGACTGGCGGCACGATGATGGCGGGCCGCAAGCTGCTGGAGCGGCTGGGCGCGACGGTGACCGAAGGCGCGGCCATCGTGGACCTGCCGGAACTCGGCGGCTCCCGCCGGCTGCGCGAATCCGGCCTGCCGCTTTTCACGCTGGTCGATTTCGCCGGCCACTGAACCGTCTGAGCCCAGGCCCGCGCCGGGCCACCTGCGCGCCGGCCTTCCGGCGCAGCGCGCGGCAGAGCTGCCGAAGGCACGGCGGTAAAATAACAATCATTCTCATCGCAGGTCCCGGCCGAAAGCCCGGGCCCGTCTTGCGCGTGCGCGCCTCCTAGGCCCCTCTCCGCCTTTCTTCCATGCCTGCCCAGCTCCCGCTCTGCCTCCACTGTCCGTGCCCGTCGCCTGCCCCGGAGGTGCCGCGCAGGGCCAGGGGCACCATGAAGGGCGCGCTGTGACCGCCCCGGCGCGCGAAGCGCTCCAGCCCGTGCCGAATCCGGAGACATCGCTGCCCTCGGTATCCGCTCCCGCCCGCGGCAGCCGGTGGCTCGCGCTGCCTGCATGGCGCCAGGTCTTTTTCCAGCTGCATTGGTTCGTCGGGATCACGGCCGGCACGGTGCTCATCGTGATCGGGATGACGGGCGCCCTGCTGGCCTTCCGGGAGGAACTGCTGGACCTGGTCAACCCGGGTGTTCGGCACGTCGCGCCGCAGACCACGCCCGCGCTGACCCCGCCGCAATTGCTGGAAGCGCTCGCGCGGCGCGGCAACGACCGCCGCGTCAATGTGCTCACCGTGGAGTCGGAGCCCGGCACGGCAGCGCGCATCGGCTTCGCGGCGCGCAACGGGGAACGCCGGGGGGACGCGGCCTACCTGCACCCCTACACCGGCGCCGAGCAGCCCGCCTTGAAAGGGCACGATGCCTTCGAGTGGATCGAATCCCTGCACCGCTGGCTGCTGCTGCCGCGCGAGCCCGGGCGCGTCGCCACGGGCGTGCTCGCACTGTGCCTGCTGGGCCTGGCACTGTCCGGCCTGTACCTGCGCTGGCCCCGCCATCCTCTGCGCTGGCGCACCTGGCTGGCATTCGACACGCAGCTCAAGGGCCGGCCTTTCCTCTGGAACCTGCACGCGGTGGCCGGGACCTGGGCCCTGGTCGTCTACGTGGCGCTGACGGCCACGGGCCTGTACTGGTCCTTCGACGCCATCCGCGACACCGTGGACGGCTGGGCCGGACAGCAGCGCCCGCCGCGGCAAGCCATGGCCACGCCCGCCCGGTCCTCAGAAGGCGGAGCCCGGGCACCCTCGGGGCCGGCGCCGGACCTCGCTCCGGCGTGGCGCAGCTTTTCACAACAGGCGCCGGGCTGGAGGCTGGCCGTGCTGCGCTTCCCGCAGCGCGCGGACCAACCCCTGCAGATCCAGTGGCTGGGCCAGGATGCCCCGCACGAGCGGGCCCGCCACCGCATGCTGATCGACCTGCGCACCGGCAACATCACCACCGACGACCGCTACGGCCAGCGCAGCCTCGGAGCGCGCGCGCTTTCCACCATCTATCCGCTGCACATGGGCACCTATTTCGGTCTGCCCGGACGCATGGCGGTCACCGCGGCCAGCCTGGCGCTGCCGCTTTTCGCCATCACGGGCTGGATGCTCTATCTGGGCCGGCGGCGCCAGCGCCGGGCCGCGGACGCCGCCCGGCACACAGCGGAGAGCGGCCAGGCCGCCGCCCACCAGGGAACGCCTGCCGGAACCGGCACCCTGCTCGTCGCCTATGCCAGCCAGGCCGGAACGGCGGAGCGCATCGCGCTGCAGACCGCCAGCGCTCTGCAACAGGCGGGGCTGCCGTCGCAAGCCCGCGCATTGCAGGATCTGGCGCCGGAAGACCTGGGGAGCCATGCCCGCCTGCTGATCGTCGCCAGCAGCTTCGGCGAGGGCGAACCGCCCGACGGCGCGCGCCGCTTCATGCGGAGCCTGCAGCAGGGCCCGGGCGGGCAAGGAGGGGCTCCGCTGGCCCGCATGCGCTATGCCCTGCTGGCGCTGGGCGATCGCCACTACACGCACTTCTGCGGCTTCGGGCATGCCCTGGACGCAGAGCTGCGGCGTTGGGGGGCACAGCCGCTGTTCCCCCTGATCGAAGTGGACGACGGAGATCCGGGCGCGCTGGGGCGTTGGCACGAAGCGCTGGCCGCTCTGGAGGGCCTGGAAAAGCTGGCAACGGTCCCGGCGGCCCCGCCGGGCACGGAGGCTCCCGCCGCGGCGCTGCAACCGTGGCGCCTCGAACACCGGGAACTGTTGAACCCCGGAAGCCTGGGCGGCCCGCTGCTGGAAATCACCCTGCGCCCGGCGGATGCCGGGGAGGGCCCCCATTGGCAGCCCGGCGCCCTCGTGGACATCCTTCCCCGCCATTCCACCGACACGGTGGCGGCGTGGCTGGAGGCCGCCGGGCTCGACGGGCGGACCCCGGTCCGCCGCGGCGCGGCCCGGGAAACCCTGGCCGAAGCGCTGGCGAGCAGCGTGCTGCCCTCCTTGCCCGTGGAGTCCAGCCCGCAGGTCTGCGTGGATGGACTGGTGCCCCTGGCGCCGCGCACCTATTCCGTCGCGTCGCTGCCGGAGGACGGTGCGCTGCAACTACTCGTGCGCCAGGAACGGCACGCGCGGGGCCTGGGCATCGCATCGGGCTGGCTGACGGCCCACGCGCCCCTGGGCAGCGTGCAATCGCTGCGGTTCGTCGAGAACCCCCGCTTCAGCGCGGAGGGAACCGGGGGACGGCCTTGTCTCTTCATCGGCAACGGATCCGGGCTCGCCGGGCTGCGGTCCCATCTGCGTGCGCGGGTGCGGTCCGGGCAACGGCGCAACTGGCTGCTCTTCGGGGAAAGGCAGCAGGCGGTCGACAGCCTTTGCGCCGAGGAAATCGCCTCCTGGCAGTCGCAGGGCTATCTGCCGCGGCTGCAGCGCGTGTTCTCCCGCGACGCGGACAGCCCGCACCGCTACGTGCAGGAGGCCTTGCGGGCGGCCCTGCCGGAACTGCAAGAGTGGCTGAACGAAGGCGCGGTGCTGTTCGTGTGCGGCAGCGCGGAAGGCATGGCGGCCGGCGTGGACCGGGTGCTCCTGGACATGCTGGGCGACGAAGGAACGGAAAAACTGATCGCGGAAGGCCGCTATCGGCGGGATGTGTACTGAGCCCGCCACGGGCAATGGCGGGCCGCAGCCGCAGATGATGCCGGCCCGCATGGTTGGGCGGCCGGGCCGGGCCACGGGAACGTCAGCGCAGTTCGCCGTACTGCGTGGTGCTCAGGTCGGGTGCGGATCCTTCGGCGCCGTGGCCGGGCATCTCGGTGTCTTCGAATCCTGGAGGGGCCGGCGGCAGCAGCGGCCCGCTGCGCACGGTGGTTCCCGGCGAGGCGGCGGCGGCCGGCGCACGCGCGGCAGCGGCCGCAGTGCCCAGCGCGCGCTTGAAGGCCGCCACCTCGTCCGCCTCGATCGGCTCATAGGCCTTGCCGGGCGCCGCGCCCTTGGAAGCGGCTTCGGCCGGTGCGGGCGGCACCAGGGGCGACGGATTGCGCGGCGCCAGCAACGACACCGGCTCCTGCGGGGCTGGGGGACGGACGGCGGCAGCGGGAAGCAGCGGTGCCGGTGCCGACACCGGGCTGTGCGCGGGGGGGTGGGCAGGGCTGGAATGGCCCGCCGGTGCGGAAGTGCTTTTGCCCGGCACGCCCACGGCCACATGGTCGTTGATGCGCCAGTACACGGCCGTCACGAGGATGTCGAAGCGCGACTTCGCCGTCTGGGCGATAAGTGCTTCGATCTCGCTCAGGCGCACGGTCTCGCCGCCGTATTCGCGTGCGAGGTCGATCATCACGAGGAACTGGCGCCCCCGCTGGTCCAGCGACAGGACCTTGAACTTGTAGCCGGCCGACAGCACGCTGGCACGGACCATCGCATCGCGCACCACCGTGTAGAGCAGCTCGCGCCGCTCCATGCGTTCGTTCTTGCGGTTGGCGGCGTGGTCGGCGGGTGCCGGGGGCCCGGCGGGCCTGCCGCTGCGCCCGGGGATGAGGGGGACGGTGGCGTCCGCATTCAGCAGGCCGGTGGGCTCCGCGACCGGGCGGGGCCGGGGCGAGGGCGTTTTGCGGGAAAACCAGCTGAACAGGGACATGCGACGGGCCTTCTTTCAACGGGGCGGACGACTGCAACAAGTGTAATCGTGGCATCCGGCCCTCCCGGGCTGCGGATCCGGAACCGCCCCGTCCGATCGCTGCGCCGCCGCGTTCTGTCAGGTTGCCGCAACACGGCGGCGGCGGTTGCCCAGCCGCCGCGACAGCACCGAGCCCGCGGCCATGGCCAGCCCCAGCGCCACGGCCGGTTGCCGGTTGGACAATTCGGTGAACCGCAGCGCCGTCAGGGTCCATAGCTTGCTGGGCGCGCCTGTCTGGACGGTCGCGCTGCGGGGGCGGTGCGAGAAGAAGGCGCCTTCGCCCACCAGGGAGCCCGGCCCCACGATGGCCAGCCGCAGCCGGCCCTTCTCGTCTTCGTAGTGCACGCTGCAGCTGCCGCTTTCGATGAGGTAGAGCGTGCGGTCCTTCACGCCCTGGGTGAACAGCGTGTGGCCCGCATCGACCTGCATCGGCAAAAGGTAGCCGGCCAGCAAGTCCCACTGCTCGGTCGTGAAGGGATTGGAGAGCCCGTCTTCCGCCACGGACTGGGCGATCGCGTATACGAGGCCGCTCAGGTCGGCCTTGGTGGTGGAAGAGGATGGGGACAGCACGGCATTCATAGTGGCGGGACGGTATCCCCGCAACCCCGCACACACAAGCAGCCCTTACCTCTTTTTACAAACCAGCGGCCATCATGCGGACGCCGTCGGGCTCATTTGCCGATGCAGAAGCTGGAAAAGATCACGCCCAGCAGGTCGTCGGAGGTGAATTCGCCGGTGATCGCGTTCAGCGCCTGCTGGGCCAGCCGCAGTTCCTCGGCCAGCAGGTCCAGTGCCGGACCCTGCGCCTGCAGCTGGGCGGCCGCTTCCATCAGGTGCGCATCCACCGCCTGCAGCGCCTCCACATGGCGCGCCCGGGCGGTGTAGATGCCCTCGGGCGCCGACTGCCAGCCGGCGATGTCCAGCAGCACGCGGCGCAGGGTGTCCAGCCCATCGCCGGTGCGCGCGGACAGGCGTACCGAGGCGTGGCCGCCTGCCGCCGGTTCCTGTGGTGCGGTGGGCCCCCCTCCGGCACGGTCGCTCTTGTTCCAGACGTCGACCACCGGCACGTGATCGGGCAGTTTTTGCTCCAGTGCCGCCGCAATCATTGAATCCGCTGCTATGTATTCAGGAGCATCCGCGCGCGTGAGGTCGTGCAGGAACAGCACGGCGTCGGCCGCGGCGATCTCCTGCCAGGCCCGCTCGATGCCGATCCTCTCGACCTCGTCCTCGCTCTCGCGCAGGCCGGCCGTGTCGATCACGTGCAGGGGCACGCCCTCGATCTGGATGGTCTGCTGCACCTTGTCGCGCGTGGTGCCGGCGATCGGCGTGACGATGGCCAGCTCGGCGCCGGCCAGCGCATTCAGCAGCGAACTCTTGCCCGCATTGGGCTGCCCTGCGATCACCACCTTGATGCCCTCGCGCAGCAGGGCGCCCTGGCGCGTGCGGCGCATCACCTCCGCGAGCGTGGCCTGCAGTGCCGCCAGCTGGCCATGGGCATCGGACTTGCGCAGGAAGTCGATTTCTTCCTCGGGGAAGTCGAGCGTGGCCTCCACCAGCATGCGCAGGTGCACCAGGGCGTCGCGCAGGCGGTGGATCTCATCGGAGAACGCGCCCGCGAGCGAACGGCTGGCGCTGCGCGCGGCGGCCTCGGTGCTGGCGTCGATCAGATCGGCGATGGCCTCGGCCTGCGCCAGATCGATCTTGTCGTTGAGGAAGGCACGCTCGGTGAATTCGCCCGGCTGCGCGAGCCGCAGGCCGGCCAGCACGGGCCGGCCGGTGGCGGCGTCGGCCGTGGCGGCGGCGGCCAGGCAGCGCGCCAGCAGCAGTTGCAGCACCACGGGCCCGCCGTGCGCCTGCAGCTCCAGCACGTCCTCGCCGGTGTAGCTGTGGGGCGCGGGAAAGTACAGCGCCAGGCCCTGGTCGATGGCCTGTCCGGCGGTGTCGCGGAACGGAAGGTAGGTGGCCTCGCGCGGCCGCAGCGCGCGGCCGCACAGTGCCTGCACCAGCGCATCCAGCCCTTTGCCGGAGACGCGCACGATGCCCACGGCCCCGCGCCCCGGAGCGGTGGCGATGGCGGCGATGGGGTCGGAATGGCGGGACAGCATGGAGGCGGAAAGTGGCGAGAAAGGCGCGGGCCGGTCGGCCGCCAGGAACGCCGCGCATGATAGCCGCCAGCCGCCCTCCCCCAGGTCATGCCGGCAGATTCGCTATCAAATAAATAGCGGCATGTCGCCGGATCCATTGCGTTTTTGGCCTTTTCGCCTTGAAACGCAATGGATCCGGCGGCATGCCGCTATGGTTCCGATAGCGGGCAGCCCGCGGCCGCCGCCGCTGCTTACTTGATGGTCGTCCAGTTGGGCATCGGGCGGTCGTCCGCGCGGTGCAGCGTCTCCACGCCCTTGCGCATCGCCCAGGGGCGGATCTGGTGGTGCAGCGGGATGTAGTAGTACTCGTCCTTGACCAGCTTCAGCGCATCGGCGATGAGCGCGTCGCGCTTGGCGGTGTCCATCTCGACCTTGATCTGGCCGATCATGCCGTCGAGCTTGGCGTCGCTGAAGCGGCCGCCGTTGTACACGCCCGCGGCGGTCTTGCCGTCCTTGGTGGACATCAGCGAATCCAGCGAGTAGAGCGCATCGAACGTGGCCACGCCCCAGCCGAACAGGTAGGCGTTCACGTCGTTGTTCATCACGCGGCTGACGAACTGGGCCATCGGCGCGGCCTGCAGCGTGGTCTTGACGCCGATGCGGGTCCACATGGCGGTGACGGCCTGGCAGATCGCCTCGTCGTTCACGTAGCGGTCATTGGGACAATCGAGCTTGAGCGAGAAGCCGTTGGGATAGCCGGCATCGGCCAGCAGCTTCTTGGCGGCCTCCACGTCGTACTTGGCGGCACGCTCGTCCAGGCTCTTGCTCCAGCCGTTCACCATCGGCGCGACCATGGTGCCGGCGGGCACCGACAGGTTGCGCATGGTGCGGCTGTGGATGCCGGCCGAATCGACGGCCTGGTAGAGCGCCTGCCGCACGCGCTTGTCCTTGAGCGGGTTCTTGCCCGGCGTGCCGGCGCCCGGCAGCTCGTCGCGGAACTGGTCCAGGCCCAGGTAGATGGTGCGGTTCTCGGCGCCTTCGATCAGCTTGATGTCGGGGCTGGCCTTCATGCGGGCCAGATCCTGCGGCGGCGGATCGACGACGAAATCCACCTGGCCCGAAATCAGCGCGGCCGAGCGCGTGGCGGCGGACTTGATGGGCGTGAAGACCACCTCGTCGATGTTGCCCGAGGGCTTGTCCCACCACTCGGGGTTCTTCTTGAGCGTGACCTTCACGTCCGGCTGCCAGCCCACCAGGATGAATGGGCCGGTGCCGTTGGCGTTGCGCGAGGCGAAGTTCTCTTCCTTGCCGGCGTAGTCCTGCGCCTTGGTCGAGTTGTTCTTCTCGGCCCAGGCCTTGTTCATGATGCGCGCCTCGGTCAGCTCGCGCAGCAGCACCGGGTTGGGGCCCTTGAGGATGAGGTCCACGGTGAAGTCGTCGACCTTCTTCACTTCCTTCACGCTCTGCACGGACGACTGCATGTTGGAAGGCGGCGTCATCGCGCGGGTGAGCGAGAACACCACGTCGTCGGCCGTGAACGGTGCGCCGTCGTGGAATTTGACGCCCTTGCGCAATTCGAAGCGCACCTGCGTGGGCGAGACCTGCGTCCACTTGGTGGCCAGGGCGGGCTGGATCTGGTACTTCTGGTCGTAGCGCACCAGGCTCTCGTACACCTGCTGCAGGAAGGCGTGCGTGGTCTGGTGGTTCTGGGCGTGCGGATCCACGGTCAGGATGTCGTTCGCACCCGCCCAGCGCATCGTGGCGGCGTTCGCCGCGCCGGCACTGAGCAAGGCCGCCAGGGCGATCGTTCCGAGGGATAAATTCAAACGCTGCGTCATCAGCAAGCCTCCAAAAAGGGGAGTCGATAGAAGAACAGCAAGACTAGCAATCCTCGTACCCAAAAGACAACGGCCACACGCAGGTGGCCGTTGGGGATTGCCCGGATGGCGCACCGCGAAAGCGGTGCTCCTTCCCGCAGCGGGAGAATCAGCGGAACTTGGGCAGGTTGAACTGCGGCGGCACGCCCATGCGGGTGTTGATGATCCACTGCTGAGCGATCGACAGGATGTTGTTCGTCAGCCAGTACAGCACCAGGCCGGCCGGGAAGAAGAAGAACATCACGCTGAAGATCAGCGGCATGAACCACATCATTTTGGCCTGCATCGGATCCGGCGGCGCGGGGTTGAGCGCCGTCTGCAGCAGCGAGCTGGCGGTCATGAGCAGGGGCAGGATGAAGAACGGATCGGGCGAGGACAGGTCCTTGATCCAGCCGATCCAGGGCGCGTTGCGCATTTCCACGCTCGACAGCAGCACCCAGTAGAGCGCGATGAACACGGGGATCTGGATCATGATGGGGAAGCAGCCGCCCATCGGGTTGACCTTCTCCTCGCGGTAGATGCGCATCATCTCCTGCTGCATCTGCTGCGGCTTGTCCTTCAGCCGCTCGCGCATTTCCATGATCTTCGGGTTGATGGCCTTCATCTTGGCCATGGAGGCGTACGCCTTGGCGTTGAGCCAGTAGAACGCGATCTTGAGCAGGAACACCAGCGCGACGATCGACCAGCCCCAGTTGTTCAGCACCTTGTGCAGCTGGTCCAGCAGCCAGTAGAGCGGCTTGGCCAGGATCGTGAGCCAGCCGTAGTCCTTGACCAGTTCCAGGCCGGGCGTGAGCTTCTCGAGCATCGTCTCGATCTGCGGGCCCGCGAAGAAGCGCGCATCGACCGTCTTGGTCTGCCCCGGGGCGATCTCGCCGACGGAGGCGAGCATGCCGACGGAATACAGGTTGGTGTCCACCTTGCGCACGAACAGGTCGCGCTGCACGCCGTCGGCCAGCAGCCAGGCCGACGCGAAATAGTGCTGCACCATGGCCACGTAGCCGTTGGAGGACGACTTGTCGATCTCGGCCTTGCCGTTCTCGATGTCCTTGAAATCCACCTTGTGGTACTTCTTGGCCTCCGTGTAGACGGCGGGGCCGGTGAAGGTGGAATAGAACGACGACTCGCCCGGCGGCTTGTTGCCGTCGCGCACGAGTTGCAGGTAGAGCTGCGGCGAGACGGGCGCCGTGCCGGTGTTCACCACCTCGTGCTTCACGGCCACGTCGTAGGCGCCGCGCTTCACGGTCCAGGTCTTGACCAGCTTCACGCCGCCCAGGTCGGGCGATTCGAAGCGGACGCTGACCTCGTTCTGCCCGTCCTGCAGCGTGCGGTTGCCCGGCGCCACGGACATCGGCGTCTTGTGGGTGGGATAGGCATTGCCGTTGCCGACCAGGCCCGTCTGTGCCACATAGACGCGCTGCGCGCTCTCGTCGAGCAGCGTGAAAGGCTTGGACTTGTCCGCCATGTCGGGATAGCCCAGCAGTTCGCCATGCGTGAGCGAGCCGCCTTCGCTGTCGAACGTGAGCCGCAACACGTCGGTGGTGACGGTGACCCGCTCGCGCGGTGCATTCACGGAAGGCGCAGGCGTGGTGCCGGCAGGTACCTGCTGGGCCCCGGCCGCAGGCGCGGCATTGGCGGTGGGGCTCGGCGCGGGCACTCCGCCACCCGGCACGCTGGCGCTGCCGGTGGACGCGGACGCGGACGCGGGCGCCGAAGCGACGGCGGCAGGCGCCGCAGCAGGGAAGAAAGTGGCCTTGTGGCCGTTGTGCACTTGCCACTTGTCCCACAGCAGAACCATGGAAAAGCCAAATATCACCCACAGGATGGTGCGGCGAATGTCGTTCATGAAGACTTCTTTGGAGAGGAAGGAGTGGGGGTCTCGGTCGCGGGGGTGCCCGTCAGCCGCGAGAAAAGGCGCGGCGGCTGGTCCGGCACCGGATCGTGGCCGCCATCGCACCAGGGATGGCAGCGCGCGAGGCGCCGCAAAGTGAGATAGCTGCCGGCCGCAGCGCCATGGCGCTCCAGAGCCTGCAGCGAATAGACGGAACACGTGGGCTCGAAACGGCACGCGGACCCGAGCCAGGGGCTCAGGAAGAAGCGGTAGCCGCGCACCAGCGCCATGAGCAGCGTGCGCATCACGGCCGGGCAGTTCCCGAAAGCGGCTGCACCGGCACATCCGCCGCTGGCGCCGCCAAGGGCCTGGCCGGTGCCTGCGCCTTGCCGGGCTTGCGCACGGCCTGGGCGAAAAGCTGCAGCAACTCTGCACGCACCGCCTGCTTGAGCGCCTCCGACACGGCACTCGGGAACTGCTTGCGGTCGAACCCCGCGCGCAGCCGCACCACATGCGCGGCAGCTCCCAGCTGCGGCCCGAAAGCGGGAGCCATGGCGTAGATCTGCCGTTTGATCGCATTGCGCGTCACCGCGCGGCGCGCCCAGCGCTTGGGCACCATCGCCCCCAGCCAGGGATCGCCTGCAATGCCGCTGCCCATGGCAAACAGGGCCTGCGGGCCTTGCCACGAAGGCAAGGCGCCGGGCCCTGGAGCGGGGGAAGCGTTCGATGGAGCCGGGGCCGGGAGAGCGGTGCCCGAGGCCGGATCGGCCGGGGCTGCATCCAGGCGCAGGCGGTGCAGTGCGAAGTGCGGCGTCCGGGAAATGGTTCCCCCGGCCATGGCGGCCTGGAACTGCGGACGGGTCTTGAGCCGTTGCATGGAACCCCCATCGCCCGCGGAGCGGGCCGGACGCCGTGGCGGCCTCATACGGGTCGGCAATCAGGAAGAAGGCAAGGCGCGGGGCTCCGGGCAGTGCAGCAGCACGGCCAGGCGAAGCAACGCGGGCGCCTCTTCCGATGGCAAAGCCGTATCAGACGGCCAGACGCTTGCGGCCCTTGGCGCGGCGTGCGTTGATGACGGCACGGCCGCCGCGCGTCTTCATGCGCACGAGGAAACCGTGGGTGCGCGCACGGCGCGTCTTGGAAGGCTGGTAAGTACGTTTCATGATCGATTCCTGGAAGGTTCTTAGGTTGCAGGCCCGGCTTCGATCGGCCGGCCCGTCGCGTGTCGCATGGCCCACCACTCGGGCCGTGCGAGCCGCACGCGCTCCCCATCGCAGGGCTCTGAAGGCCTTGCAAGACAGGAGCCGCCCGGGCTTTATCGCCCTGAACACATTCAGGGAAACCGGCGATTATCACAGGCTTGGCCCCGGGTGGCAATGCTCAGGGAACGGACGCGCGTTTATATCAGGCCTTCCAACGCCCCGCCCAGCTTGTGGATAACCCCTTGAAAAGCTACAATCCCCGGCCCTGATCCGTTCCTCCTATCCACAACAACAAACCGACTTCATGACCGAGGAACCCTCCCACAGCCCCGACCTCGATGCCGGTGCCGATCCCGGCCAAGGGCTGTGGCAAGCCTGCGTGGAACAGCTCGCGCAGGACCTGCCCGAACAGCAGTTCAACACCTGGATCAAGCCCCTCGCCGCCCAGGTCGCCCCCGACTTCTCCAAGGTCACCCTGCTGGTGGCCAACCGCTTCAAGCTCGACTGGATCCGCGCCCAGTATTCCGGCCGCATCACGGCCCTGCTGGAAGGCCTTTACGGCCAGCCCGTCACCCTGGAGTTAGCGCTTGCTCAGCGGGAAAGCGTTACCCGTACGGTGGTTCGCCCCTTCAGCCAGCAAACGACCATGGCCGCGGAACCCTCGTCTGGTGGGGCCGCCCCGGAAGAGCCCGCGGCGGTGCCGTTCCGCTCGAGACTCAACCCCGCGCTCACGTTCGAGACCCTCGTGGAAGGCACAGCCAACCGCATGGCGCGCTCGGCCGCCATGCACGTCGCCGGCTCGCCGGGCCATCTGTACAACCCGCTCTTCATCTACGGCGGCGTGGGCCTGGGCAAGACCCACCTGGTGCATGCCGTGGGCAACCGGCTGCTGCAGGACAAGCCCGACGCGAAAGTTCTCTACATCCATGCCGAGCAGTTCGTGTCGGATGTGGTTAAGGCCTACCAGCGCCGCACTTTCGACGAATTCAAGGCCCACTACCATTCGCTCGATCTGCTGCTGATCGACGACGTGCAGTTCTTCGCCAACAAGGACCGCACCCAGGAAGAATTCTTCAACGCCTTCGAGGCGCTCCTCGCCAAGAAGAGCCACATCGTGATGACCTCGGACACCTATCCGAAGGGCCTCGCGAACATCCACGAGCGGCTGGTGTCGCGCTTCGATTCGGGCCTCACGGTGACCATCGAGCCGCCCGAGCTGGAGATGCGCGTGGCGATCCTGATCAACAAGGCCCGCGCCGAAAGCGCCGAGATGCCCGAGGAAGTGGCGTTCTTCGTCGCCAAGAACGTGCGCTCCAACGTGCGCGAACTCGAAGGCGCGCTGCGCAAGATCCTGGCTTATTCCCGCTTCAACCAGAAGGAAGTCTCCATCCAGCTCGCGCGCGAGGCGCTGCGCGACCTTCTGTCGATCCAGAACCGGCAGATCAGTGTGGAGAACATCCAGAAGACCGTGGCCGACTACTACAAGATCAAGGTGGCCGACATGTACAGCAAGAAGCGCCCGGCCTCGATCGCGCGGCCCCGCCAGATCGCCATGTACCTCGCCAAGGAACTCACGCAGAAGAGCCTGCCCGAGATCGGCGAGCTGTTCGGCGGGCGCGACCACACGACGGTGCTGCACGCGGTGCGCAAGATCGCCGGCGAGCGCCAGCAGCTCACCGAACTGAACCAGCAGCTGCACGTGCTGGAACAGACCCTCAAGGGCTGAGCGCGTACCGTGCCGGCGATGCCCCCGCGCACCCAGGAAATGACCCGGTTCGCAGGCAAAATGCCAGGTTGGCCGTGGGCGGCCGGCGAGGGCCGGGCCCGCGCGGCCGCCAGCCGCCCTGGCACCGTCGCAAAAATCATTAGGGGTTGAAGACATGATCGTCCTGAAGGCAACACAAGACAAGGTTCTCGCGGTACTGCAATCGGTCTCGGGCATCGTCGAGCGACGCCATACGCTGCCCATCCTGGCCAACGTGCTGATCCGCAAGACCGGCAACGCACTGCAGCTCACCACGAGCGACCTTGAAATCCAGATCCGCACCACCGCGGAACTGGGCGGCGACACGGGCGACTTCACCACCACGGTGGGCGCGCGCAAGCTCATCGACATCCTGAAGACCATGCCCGCCGACCAGACGGTGGGCCTGGAATCGCAGCAGTCCAAGCTGGTGCTCAAGGGCGGCAAGAGCCGCTTCACGCTGCAGTCGCTGCCGGCCGAGGACTTCCCGCTGGTGCAGGAATCGGCCGCGTTCGGGCCTGCGTTCAGCGTGCCGCAGAAGGTGCTCAAGGAGCTGCTCGGCCAGGTCTCCTTCGCGATGGCGGTGCAGGACATCCGCTACTACCTGAACGGCATCCTCTTCGTGGCCGAGGGCAACACGCTCTCGCTGGTGGCCACCGACGGCCACCGCCTCGCCTTCGCGAGCGCCACGCTCGACGTCGAGGTGCCCAAGCAGGAGGTGATCCTGCCCCGCAAGACGGTGCTGGAGCTGCAGCGCCTGCTGTCGGACGCCGGCGGCGAGAACCAGCCCCACATCGAGATGCAGTTCGCCAACAACCAGGCGAAGTTCACCTTCGGCGGCATGGAGTTCGTCACCAAGCTGGTGGAGGGCAAGTTCCCCGACTACAACCGCGTGATCCCCAAGAACCACAAGAACAGCATCACGCTGGGCCGCGCGCCCCTGCTGGCCAGCCTGCAGCGCACGGCCATCATGACCAGCGACAAGTTCAAGGGCGTGCGCCTGAACCTCGAGCCCGGCCTGCTGCGCGTGGCGTCGAACAACGCCGAGCAGGAAGAGGCCGTGGACGAGCTCGACATCGACTACGGCGGCGACGCGATCGAGATCGGCTTCAACGTGACCTACCTCATCGACGCGCTCGCGAACATGGACCAGGACATGGTCCAGATCGAACTCTCCGACGGCAACAGCTCGGCGCTGATGTCCATTCCTGAGAACGACCGCTTCAAGTACGTCGTGATGCCCATGCGCATCTGACGCATGCGCGGCCTCCGCCGGATCGGATCGCTATTATTTTCATAGCAAACTATTCAATGAATCCGGCGGCATGAGGCCCCAAAGACTTCTTTTGACCCCCATGGGGAGCCGCCCACAGGCATCCCCGGACCCCAAGGCCTTCCATGACCGCTGAGAACACCCTGCCCGAGCCCACCCCCCCCGCGGGCGACACCCAAGCGCAGTCCATCGCAGCCGCCTCCGCGCCCGCACAGGCCGTCGCACCCGTCGACGGCTACGGCGAGGGCGCGATCCAGATCCTGGAAGGCCTGGAGGCCGTGCGCAAGCGCCCCGGCATGTACATCGGCGACACCTCCGACGGCACCGGCCTGCACCATCTCGTCTTCGAGGTGGTGGACAACTCCATCGATGAGGCGCTGGCCGGGCACTGCGACGACATCGTCGTCACCATCCACTCCGACAACTCCATCAGCGTGGTGGACAACGGCCGCGGCATCCCCACGGGCGTGAAGATGGACGACAAGCACGAGCCCAAGCGCTCGGCCGCCGAGATCGCGCTCACCGAACTGCACGCGGGCGGCAAGTTCAACCAGAACAGCTACAAGGTCTCGGGCGGCCTGCACGGCGTGGGCGTCTCGTGCGTGAACGCGCTCAGCAAGATGCTGCGCCTCACGGTGCGCCGCGACGGCAAGGTGCACGTGCTCGAATTCAGCCAGGGCTTCGTGCAGAACCGCATCCTGGAGACGGCGAACGGCGTTGAGGTCTCTCCCATGCGCGTGACCGGCGAGACCGACAAGCGCGGCACCGAAGTGCACTTCCTGCCCGACACCGAGATCTTCAAGGAGAACCACGACTTCCACTACGAGATCCTCGCCAAGCGCCTGCGCGAACTCTCGTTCCTGAACAACGGCGTGCGCATCCGCCTGAAGGACGAGCGCACGGGCAAGGAAGACGACTTCTCCGGCGCGGGCGGCGTGAAGGGCTTCGTGGACTTCATCAACGCCAACAAGAAGGTGCTGCACCCCACCGCCTTCCACGCCACGGGCACGCGCCCGGCCGACAGCTACGGCGGCATCCCCGGCACCGAGATCGGCGTGGAAGTGGCCATGCAGTGGAACGACGGCTACAGCGAGCAGGTGCTGTGCTTCACCAACAACATCCCGCAGCGCGACGGCGGCACCCACCTGACCGGCCTGCGCGCCGCGATGACGCGCGTGATCGGCAAGTACATCGAGCAGCAGGAACTGGCCAAGAAGGCCAAGGTCGAGGTGAGCGGCGACGACATGCGCGAAGGCCTCTGCTGCGTGCTGAGCGTCAAGGTGCCCGAGCCCAAGTTCTCCAGCCAGACCAAGGACAAGCTGGTGTCCAGCGAGGTGCGCGCACCGGTGGAGGACATCGTCGCCAAGACGCTGACCGACTACCTGGAAGAGCGCCCGAACGACGCCAAGATCCTCTGCGGCAAGATCATCGAAGCCGCCCGCGCCCGCGAAGCCGCGCGCCGTGCCCGCGAGATGACGCGCCGCAAGGGCGTGCTCGACGGCATGGGCCTGCCCGGCAAGCTGGCCGACTGCCAGGAGAAGGACCCTGCGCTCAGCGAGATCTACATCGTCGAGGGCGACTCCGCCGGCGGCTCCGCCAAGCAGGGCCGCGACCGCAAGTTCCAGGCGATCCTGCCGCTGCGCGGCAAGATCCTGAACGTGGAGAAGGCGCGCTACGAGAAGCTGCTCACCTCCAACGAGATCCTCACGCTCATCACCGCCCTGGGCACCGGCATCGGCAAGGCCAGCGCGGACGGCACCGGCAAGAGCGGCGCCGACGACTTCAACGTGGACAAGCTGCGCTACCACCGCATCATCATCATGACCGACGCGGACGTGGACGGTGCGCACATCCGCACGCTGCTGCTCACCTTCTTCTACCGCCAGATGCCTGAGCTGGTCGAACGCGGCCACATCTACATCGCCCAGCCGCCGCTCTACAAGGTCAAGAACGGCAAGGAAGAGCTGTACCTGAAGGACGGCCCCGCGCTCGACACCTTCCTGCTGCGCGTGGCCCTGCGCGACGCCAGCGTGACCACCGGCGGCGACCAGCCCCGCACGCTGGACGGCGAGACCCTGGCCACGCTGGCACAGAAGCACCAGGTGGCCGAGGCCGTCATCGAGCGCCTCTCGGTCTTCATGGACCGCGAAGCCCTGCGCGCCATCGCCGACGGCGTGGCGCTGAACCTCGACACCGTGCAGGACGCCGAAGCCAGCGCCGTCGCCCTCCAGGCCAAGCTGCGCGAGCTCACCACCACCGGCGTGCCCGCCGAGGTGGCCGGCGAATTCGACGCCCGCACCGACAAGCCCATCCTGCGCATCAGCCGCCGCCACCACGGCAACATCAAGAGCAGCATCATCACGCAGGACTTCGTGCACGGCGCCGACTACGCCGCCCTGGCCGAAGCCGCCAACACCTTCCGCGGCCTGCTGGCCGAGGGCGCCAAGGCGCAGCGCGGCGAAGGCGAACGCCAGCGCGACGAAAAAGTGGGCGACTTCCGCCAGGCCATGGCCTGGCTCATCAAGGAAGCCGAACGCACCACCAGCCGCCAGCGCTACAAGGGCCTGGGCGAGATGAACCCCGGCCAGCTCTGGGAAACCACCATGGACCCCGAAGTGCGCCGCCTGCTGCGCGTGCAGATCGAGGACGCGATCGAGGCGGACCGGGTGTTCACGATGCTGATGGGAGACGAGGTCGAGCCGCGGCGGGAGTTCATTGAGACGAATGCGTTGCGGGCGGGGAATATTGATGTGTGACGGCTGTCGGATGACAGAGAAAGTGAAAATCTCGATAAGTTAGTGAAAATGGCCTGACGCAGATATTGAAAATATCCAGCAGATGACCCAAATGAAAACGCCCGGACATGCCGGGCGTTTTCATTTGGGTCATCAATCTCCACGTCGCAAGACATCAGCACTATGAGCGGCTAAAAGACACCAATCTTGTGGCAAGCGTCGAGGAACGGTTTTTTCAGAAAATTGCACTCGGCATATGGAGAATTCTTGGTTTGCCGTGCCAAGGTTGCCAAAAAATCAGCTGGATTTCGACCATCTTCTTTCCATTCGTCGAGCACTTGTGTGAGCCAGTACTTTCCCTCATTTTCTCCGCAAATTTTAGCTTTGTAGCGTTCTTCAATGCCGTACACGTCTTTCCAAGTTTCAATCTCCTCTGCAATGCCGACGGGGCCAAATTGCAAGGAAATATCTTCCGGGGCTAATATGGAAATATTGGAGTGCTGCAGATTGATTTGCAACTCAATGGAGTGCGTTTCTTTTTTGTAAGGATAGAAAACCGCACGACGATGAGCTGCTTTGGCGGGATCTTTTGGTGTGTAAGCTGGATCTTTACTGGTCTTGTAGCTGCTGTTGCAGTGGTGACAAGCTGGGACTAGGTTGTGAAAGTTGATGGAATTGAACGGGTACAGTGCCTTGGGCAAATAGTGATCGTAGGCCTCGCGCTTGCTATGGTATTCGCCCAGCAAATCGTTCATCCCGCAAAACGGGCACTTCCCTGCCTTGTTGGTCTGCACAAAGGTTTGGTAGTGATCATCAATGCCACCGGTCCACTTTTTCAGCGCGGCAATCTCCACATGCGAATACAGACCTTTAAAGAACGATGCCAGCTGATCATGTAGATTCGTCAGCTCCGCAGGGAAGTCAGCGTATCGCTTCAGCGACATGGCGGGGTCGTTTGCACACACGCGCTCCACATCGTTGTTCGCCCTGTACCAGAGACGAAGCTGCTCGACCTGACAAGCGCTCAAGGGCGCGAAGAGTGCATAGATGCGTTCTACATGTCCTGCAAAAAACTCGGCCCCTTTGCTGTCGTCGTAGTGAAACGCCGTCATCACTTCAAGCAACTCAGGATTCCAGGCGAACAGCTCCAGACGATAGAGACCTTTTGACGGTGCCTGGCACCACACCGCGTAGAAGATGAAGTCGATAAACGTCTCATCTTTTCCATCCGATGCGGCACATAGGTGTACGGAAAAAGCATCAGTCCTGCGCCTCCCCATTGCCTAACTGATCGCCTTCAAGAATAGCCTTGATCAGCAGCACTTTTTCCACCGAATCACCGAGCTGCTGATCAATCTCCGTGATCAGGGCATTCTTGTCGTCGACACCCTGTTCATAACGCTCTCGCATCGCTTCCAGCAAGGAATGCGCATGGCCCCCGATGGTTTCGCGTTTGCTGAAAGTGTTCATGGTGATCTTGTTGATCGAAGCGCCCAGCGTGTTGTACGGCGGGTGGCTGATGTTCACCTCACCGCTCGCCTTGTCCTTGGCAAACACCAGCACCTTCTCCGGCTTGCTATCGGAAATCAGGAATGGCGTGTGGGTGGTGATCAGCATCTCCTGCGCGAACTCACCACTGCCGGGCAGGCACTGGCGCAAGCGGCTGATGAAGTTGGCGCGCCAGTCGGGGTTAAAGTGCGTCTCGGGCTCGTCAAGCAGGAAAAGGCTGTTGGTCTCGCGGAATAGCAGGCACAGGCCGAGACTGTGCAGCAACTGGTGCTCGCCATCCGACAACTCTTTGAGAAGCATCGGTTTTTCAACGCCCTGCTTCGTGAAGTAGAAGTTTTTGATGCGCGTGGCGCGCTGATCGGACGCCAGGGTCGGCACTGTTTCGCTGACGTAGTGACTGGTCGAGGTGTAAAGCCCCGACTTCTGCACCTCACTGACCGAATACAGATTCAGTGTCAGAAGGACTTGCAGCGCTTGGAATAAGCCAATAGGCTTGTCATCAAAGTTGGCGCGAAAGGCTTGCTTGGTCTGCTCATTGACAAGGTAATCTAAGGTTAGAGTGTCCGATGCCTCATTGTGGAAGTGCAGCGTGGCGCAACGCTTGAGCTTCTCGATGATCGAAGTACGCTCATCACCTTCCAAACCTTGCAGAAGCTTGAGCCGATAGTCTCCGGTGTCTGGCTCCAGATAGATCGCACCAGTATCCACAAAGCGTCCATCCTCTGCTTCGGTGGGCAAGATGTAATCACCCGATGTGAACGCGTCCACCTGATGACGCGTGACAGGGATACTCCTCCGCAAGATGATGCGAAATTCCTTCAGCTCTCCGATGCCCATGTCCTCACGGAATGGCAGCAAGGTGGCTTCATCCTGGAACAACAGATTGCACAGCAAGATGGCCTGGCTGAAGCCGCTGTCGAGATAGACCAGCCGTGTTTCAGGTTGGCCTGAATAACGGGACTGTTTGACGAGAGCGTTCCAGTACTCGTCGAACTGCACGAAACGCATCTTGAAAAAGGGCAGACTCAGGATTTCATTTTCGCCTGACGAGTAACCTAATACCTGTGGAATTAGATGGTCGATGACTATCGTATTGAGCGCGTCATAGGGTTGATCTTTTGAGTCAAAAACCCACCATTTGACTTCCTTAGCGTCTGGTCTTTTACTTACCACCACCTTGAACCATTGGGAAGATCCAACGGCGGTATACATCACCGGAACCTTGATTAAGTACTCCAGCTCAAATCCGGTTGGTGAAGTATGCAAGTTCTCGTCCTGCAGCACCTCAGGCAGAAAGCTACGGCGCACCCGCAGGAGCTCCAGCTGAAAGAAGATCGCCGCCAGCGCTTCAAGCAGGTTGGATTTTCCGCTGCCATTGGGCCCGGCGCAAACGAAAGGCGCAAAGTCATTCGCTTGCGCCAGTTCGTCCTGCAAGTTCCACTCGGTGCGGAAGTTGTGCTCGAACCCACAGGGCAGGCTGCGAAAGCCGCCTGGGTCGGTGATCTTCAAGCGGAGTAATTTCATTGCTGAGCGTACCTCCTGGCACGCAACAAAATCTGATTGCCGAACTGCCGCCTGCCGTTGATACAAATAATGTCTCGGGTTTGTTTAAGCTTTCTATTTTTAATCTCATCAAACACCCACGCCTTGATGGCTTCGTAGTCGCTCGCACTAAGTGTGAAATCATGGTCCGGGTGCAGTTCGGCCAGCCGGGTTTGCGCGGCGGCAATGAAGCGCTCGAGGGAGAAAGCCGCACTGCCCAGCTGCGTGCGATAGGCCTCCAGCCAGAAACGTAGCAGCGGCACGAGCTGTGTGCGGTCTTGTAGTGCGGGTAACAGTAAATCGGTTTCGGGCAGCTCGATCACCTGTGTTGTGATGGGCGCAGGAACGGCAGCGGCCACGGGGTTTTCTCCTTCGATGGGGGCGGCTACCCGCGACAAATCCAACTCGCCCTTAAAGGCCTGCTGGCTCAGGGCACCGTAGAGCGCTTCGAGGTCGGTGAGGCTCTGTTGGTAGCGGGATTTGATGTTTTCGACTTTTTCGACGATGACAGCGAATTGATTCTGGATCTCAACGGGCGGCTTGATCATCGAGATCTTCTCAAAATCGCCTTTTGTAATAATCTTCTTCATCCCCTTCGTAGCGTGGCTCTGTATGTAAGCCCCAGACAACTTAAACAAACCATACAGATAGAGGGCGTTTACATCCTTGTCGGGCTGGATGGCATTGATTTGCTGATTGAAAGACACCGTCCTATCTGTTAACGAGGCACGCCCGATTGACTCGACGCTGCCCGCGATGCAGGCCACAAGCAAGGCACCGTTCGTGACCGTTCTCGCCTTTTTCGCTCCAACCTCAGAAAGGTGCTCGGTGGCCGGCGTGACGAAAACAGCATCACCGGTGATGTTGTCCGTTTTAATCCACTCGATGAAATCGCCATCGTAATTTGCAGGCTCATTTCTGGGTGGCGTGTTGCCGGTCGAAATCTTGCCGAAGGCTTTCAACTCAGGTTTATCCCACCTCTTCTCATTCCGCACAGGGTCACCAAACATCTCCAGAAATACGCTCTTGAGCAGGTCGTCGAGTTGCTGTAAGTGCTGTTTGCGCTGGGCGATCAGCCCTTCCACTTTTCCGAGCAAATGGGCGATGCGGATTTGGTTGTCGAAGTCTGGGGCGTCATCTTTGAAAGGGATTGGTATCTCAACTTCTTTGAGAAACTTAAAATGCCTGCTATAACCCGCCTCCTTGATCTGAATGGAACGTAGGTAGTAGTAAACATAACGAGCACTTGCCAGGTCCGGATTTACCCATAGCGCTTTAGCACCATCAGCGCCAAGTGCAATTGGTTCATCTACATATTTCAAGGTGCGCGTGTGGTCACCAAAAACCACTACCGGGAGCAACTGTCTATTAACGAGACTGGCATCGTCTGTGTATCCAGCAACTGACCCTTTGCCTTGGTCAATGATTTTGTATTGACCTTGTCCTTGATAGTCGGATGCTTTGATTTTCGTAAATTTGGCGGTGACGTCAGTAACGACCTCGGAAAAGCGGTGCGACTTCATCCCACCATCCCCTTCAACTCCAGCAACTCGCGCACGATGCCACTTTGCACGTTGGTCAGGTCCGCCTCTTTTACTTTGCCGACCTCAGCCTGAATCAACCGATCGAGAATCACGCCCGGCGCGTCGTAGGGCACTTCCTCGAACACGTTTTGCTTGTAGCGCGAGAGCGAGAGGTCGAAGTTGTTCTTCTCATCGGCAATCTCGGCGCGCGGCACCATGAAGCATTTGGCGGTGCGGTCGGTATCGGTCGCCGCATCGCGAGCGCGGTACCTGGCAATGATGTCCTGCAGGTCACCAAAGCCTTCCTGCTTGCTGCGCTTGTCGTCCAGCGAATAGCCATCGGCGGCCATTTCGTAAAACCAGACGTGTTCGGTGGCGGCTTTGCTCACCTTGTCTTTCGGCCCCCAGACTTTGGTGAACAGCAGAATGGCTGTGCTGACCCCGGCATAGGGTTTGAACACGCCACTGGGCAGGGTGATCACGGCCTTGAGGTCGCAACGCTCCATCAGCATCTGGCGCAGCGTCTTGAAGGCCCCGCCGGAGCCGAACAGCACGCCCTGCGGCACGATCACGCAGGCGGTGCCGCCCTTCTTGAGCAGGCGGTAGATGTTCTCGACAAACAGCAGCTCGGTCTTGGTGGTGGCCAGTTGTAGGTGCTCGTTGATGTCGCCCTTGTCGATGCTGCCGGTGAAGGGCGGGTTGGCCATCACGATGTCGTATTCGGCTTCCTCGGTGTAGCTCTTGCTAAGGGTGTCCTTGTAGTCGATGCGCGGCTCGTCGATGCCGTGCATCATCAGGTTCATCAGACCCAGGCGCACCATGGTCTGGTCGATGTCATAGCCCCACAGTGAGCCGACCAGAATGGCTTGCGCTTTTTCGGTGAGCGCGGCGGCCACCGAGGTGCGGGTGAAGCCGTCTTCATCGGGCCTGATGTCTCTGGCGCCCGCTTTTTTTGCGAGTTCGGTGACGATGTACTGATACGCGCCAAGCAAAAAGCCGCCGGAACCGCAGGCCGGGTCGGCAATCTTGTGGCCCAGTTGTGGCTGCACCAGGTCGGCCATCAGTTTGATGATGTGGCGCGGAGTGCGGAATTGGCCATTCTTGCCTGCGGTGGCGATCTCGGACAACAGGAACTCGTAGACATCGCCCTGGATGTCCTGGAAGGCTTGGCCCTTTTCCTTCGAGTCCTTCTCCATCACCTCAAAGATGTCGTCGATGGTCTTCACCGCTTCCACCAGCAGAGCGGGCTTAGGGATGATAAAGACCGCATTCTTCATGTGGTGGGTGAAGTTGGACTCGGCGCCGTTCAGGTCCTTGAGAAAGGGGAACACCTTGCCCTGCACGTGCTGCAGCATGTCTTCAGCCTGCATGCGCTTGAATTCGCTCCAGCGTAGACTGCGCTTTTCGATGGGGCGCTGCTCCGCTGCTGGCCAGTTGCGTTCATTGGGCGGAATCCACGTGCCAGTGAATTTGGAGATGTAGTTCTCGCCAGTCCACTCGGCATCGGCCTGGCGCTTCTGGTCCAGTTCATCGAGCCGCTTCATGAACAGCAGGTAGGTGATCTGCTCGATGGCGGTGAGCGGGTTGCTGATGCCGCCGCTCCAGAACTTGTTCCAGAGCTGGTCGATCTTGCTTTTGAGTTCGGGGTTGTTTTGCAGCATGGTGTGCCCTGTTATTTAGGCAGCCAACCGTTCGGTCAGCTGCAGGATCTCGTTGATTTCGTTCGGGCTGAACACGCCACGGATGCCCTGCGGATGGATGACCGTGAAGGGGGCGTTGATCAGGTCTTTCTTCTCCACCTTTTCGCGCTCGATGATGAAGCCCTTCAGCAGATTGAGGAATTCCATCTGCCGGCTGCTGAGCGTGGTGTGGGCGCGGATGAATTGGTCAAAGGCGGCGCTGACTTCCTCAGGGAAGCTTTTGAGCACTTCAATGCCCAAGATGTGGCGGATGAACTGGATGAAGCGCGCCTTGCGGTTTTTGTAAACCTGGCGCAGCAGGTCTTCAGTGATGTGCGGGTGTTCCTCGTGCAGCAGTTCGGCCAGTGCATTGGCCTCTTCGCTGCTCACTGTTTCGCCGTTCTTGATCTTCTGCAGCACGGGGTTGTGCGCGGTAAGTTCGGCGATCAGGTTTTCCACCATTTCGCGGTAGCGGGTGATGCTGACCGCCTCGTGTTGCGGGCCGAACTCCACCCATTCCTTCTTGTGCAGCTCATCGGCCAGATCGAGGTGGGTTTGCTCCTGGCCGGTGGATTGCTCGCGGAATTTCATCAGCGGGCCGAGCTTGGCGATCAGTTCGTCGAAGGCGTCTTCATCCGCCTTGGCCCAGTAGTGGCTGGTTTGCGCGGCGCGGATCAGGTCCTCTTCCTGCTTGACGAAGCTGACGGAGAGCGGCAGTTCGCTGATCTGCTCGACGATGCCTTCCTTGAGGGTGTCGGCCTGTTCCTTTTCGTCGCTCAAAACGGCCAGCGAGTACTCCAGCAGGTCGCGCTCGAAGCGCATGGCTTTGAAGTCGGCCTCGGACACGGTGCGGAACAGCGGCTTGATGTCAGCACGGAGGAACTCCAGCAGGTCGTGGCTGAGGCTTATCCAGAAGTTGTCATCATCCAGCCGCGCCAGCGCGGCGGCGGCTTCCTTGATCACCACCGACTCTTTGGGTAGCGCGGCAATCTGCAGGCGGAGCTTGGCGACTTCACTCGTGGCGATGTCGGCATGGCCGCTGTCATTGGCCTTTTCGATCTTGTCGAGGCGCAGGCCCACCAGCCGCACCGGGAGCGGCAACTGCGGTTTAAGCTCCTTGCCCTTGGGGTTGAGCTTGAAGTATTCAAAGTTGTCCCAGCAGTCGAGGATCAGGAACACATCCTTCTCAAGGCACCAGGGCTTGGGCTTGCTGGTTTCCAGAAGGCGTGTGCCGCGCCCGACCATCTGCCAGAACTTGGTGTAGGAGTAGACCGGCTTGGCGAACACGAGGTTGACGATCTCACGCACGTCGATGCCGGTATCGAGCATGTCCACGCTGATGGCAATGCGAGGCATGTCGTTGTTGGTGAACTGATCGAGCAGGCCACCTTTGCCGTAGACGCGCGGGTCATCCGACACAAGCACCTTTGCGAGCTCACCGTGGTACTGCGGGTAAAGCTTGTCGAAGATTTCTTCCACGCGCCGGGCATGGGCCTTGGTGGCGCAAAAGAAGATGGTCTTGCCTGGCAGCACGCCGTTGGCGTCCTTGATGGCTTCTTCCATGAACTCGCGGACGATCAGGGTGTTGGTGCCCTTGTTGATCACCTGCTTTTCAAGCTGAGTGCCCTCGAAGTTGATGTCTTCAACTTCCTTGCCCTGGAGGATCAGCTTCTTCTGGTCTTCCAGCGAAATGGTGCGCTTGCTGATGCCCTCCATCTGGAACTTGGTCTGAATCTTCATGACCTGGAAGTTGCAGAGGTAGGGCGGCACGTTGTTCACGGCTTCTTCATAGGTGTAGGCAAACGTGGGAATGCCATCTTCGCAATGAAAAAGCTGGAAGGTGTTGTGGTCGATGATGTCGGTCGGCGTGGCCGTGAGGCCCAGCGTGATGGTCTTGAAGTAGCCCAGCACTTCGCCAAAGGTGTTGTAGATGGAGCGATGGCTTTCATCGACGACGATGAAATCGAAGAAGTGCGGCGACAGGTGCTGTGCCTCGTCCCGGATAATGTTGAGCATCGTCGGGTAGGTGGCAACATACACACGACGATCCGTCGCGATCAGCTTTTCACCCACATTGGGCCAGCGCGGCTCGTTGGGCATGTGCTCCTTGAAGGCGGCCAATGCCTGTTCACGCAACGCGATGCGGTCGACCAGAAACAGCACCTTCTCAGCGTGGCCAGCACGCATCAGCGCATCGACCATGGCAATGCAGGTGCGCGTCTTGCCGGTGCCGGTTGCCATCACGAGCAGGAAATCACGCCTTTTCTGCTCTATGCCTTCGAGCACTGAGCGAATAGCGCGGATCTGGTAATCACGGCCGGCAATTGAGGTGTTGATGAACTCATGCGTGAGTGGCTTGCGGTTGCGGCGGATATAGGCGAAGCGCTCCAGATCGTCGCGCGTGGGGAAACCGATGACCTTGCGCGGTGGCGCGTTTTCCAGATCCCAGAAATAGAGCTCGTGGCCGTTGGTGTAGAAGCAGAACGGCAGTTCGCCGCCCAGCTGCTTCTGGATGTTGTAGCAATACTGCTTGGCTTGCTCGCGGCCAAGGGCGGCATCGCGGCTGGTCTTTTTGGCTTCGATCACCGCCAGCGGCTTGCGGTCTTTTCCGAGCAGGACGTAATCACTGAACTGGTGACCTTCGTAGGGTGTGCGTGGTTCCCCTACCCCTTCACGCAGTGCAGTAAGGATGTCGAATTCCTCAACGACCTGCGTCGGGTCTTTCACGTTCCAGCCTGCCGAGGCAAGTTGCTGGTCGATAAGTTCTGACCTTGTCTCAGATTCTGATTTCGCCACTTTTATGCCGCTCCTTGGCGATACAGAAAATCTATAAAGCCTTTAGACCTATTGCCAGTATCCGTAGTCGCTAAACAGCCTAGCTTTTCCATAGCGCCTCAAAAACCAGTGAAAGCTGCCGTTGATGGCGGGTAGAAAGCAGGTAGACCATCTCGTTTAGCTTCCCTCGGCTACGGCCATGTTGAATCGACCCGGATCCACTAGACACTTCCAAGCCGTTGGGAATGGCGTTTCTCGAACTCTATCGGAGACAGGTTGCCGGCTGTTGAATGGCGGCGCCTGGGGTTGTAGAACATCTCGATGTAGTTGAAGACATCGGCCCGGGCGTCTTGCCGGGTGGGGTAGATCTGGCGGCGAATCCTCTCGCGCTTGAGCAGTTGGAAGAAGCTTTCGACCACAGCGTTGTCGTGGCAGTTGCCCCGCCGGCTCATGCTGCTGGCCAGGTTGTGATCGCGCAGAAAGCCTTGCCATTCATGGCCTGTGAACTGACAGCCCTGGTCGGAATGCACAAGTACCGTCTCCTTGGGCTGCCGGCGCCACAGGGCCATCAGCAAAGCATTGAGGACCAGTGCGGTATCGATGCGGCTGCCCATAGACCAGCCGATCACCTGCCTCGAGAACAGGTCCAGCACCACCGCCAGATACAGCCAGCCCTCATGGGTGCGGATGTAAGTGATGTCGGTGGCCCAGGACCGGTTGGGCTTTTCGGGCATGAACTGCCGATTCAAATGATTGGGCGCGACCACCGCAGGCATACCCCCGCAGCCACCCGCGCGCCGGCGATAACCGCTTTGAGAGCGGATGCCGGCCTGGCGTAGCAGTCGGGCGACTCGATGCTTGCCGCAGCGCTCGCCCAGATCCCGCATGTCCTGGGTGAGCTTACGGTATCCGTACACGCAGCCGCTTTCCAACCAGGCCTGCTTGAGCAAACCCAGCAGGCGCTGGTCATCGCGCACCTTCTCGCTGGTGGGCTGCTGCTTCCACGTGTAATAACCGCTGGGATGAACCTGCATCACCGCACACAGCCTGCGAACACCGTAGTCGCCTTCGTCCCGTTCAATGAACGCGTACCTCACCCGGACTGCTTGGCAAAGTACGCGGCCGTGCGTTCAACCGGTCAGGTCAACACATGAGCTGCCAGTGTATCGGCGGGCGTTTCAAAGCCGAGCGTCAGCCGTGGTCTGGCGTTGAGCTGAGCGGCCACCGCATCGAGCTGACGTTGGTCGAAGACCGAGAGGTCCGTACCCTTCGGGAAGTATTGGCGCAGCAGGCCGTTGGTGTTCTCGTTGGTGCCTCGCTGCCATGGGCTCCTTGGATCGCAGAAGTACACCTGCACGTCGGTAGCGAGCGTGAACCGCTTGTGCTGCGCCAGTTCCGAGCCGCGGTCCCAGGTCAGGGTATTCATGAGGCCGGCAGGCAGCTTCTGGACTTCACGCATGAGTGCGTCGACCACGCTGGTGGTGTCCTTGCCCTTCACTTGTACCAGCACAACGTAGCGCGACTGCCGCTCGACCAACGTGGCGATGTGGCTGTTCTTGGCGCCCGAGATCAGGTCCCCCTCCCAATGCCCGGGAAGGGACCTGTCCTGCGCTTGAGCCGGACGCTCGCGGATCGACACCGCATCGATGATCTGACCGCGCGGCTGGCCTTTGGTGGTCGAGACCTTGGCGCGCCGCATCAGCCTGCGACTGCGCAGGTGCGCCATGAGCTCCTTCTTCAGGACGCCGCGTGCCTGGATGAAGAGGCTGCGGTAGATGGTTTCATGCGACAGCTCCATGTTGGAATCTCCATTGGAGTGCTTGCGAAGCCAGCCGGCGATCTGCTGCGGAGACCAGTTCTCCTGTAGCTTCGCAGCGACCTGATCGCGCAACCGAAGGTTGTTCGCCAGGCGGCAGGGCTTGGGACGCGTGGACTGCTGCCACGCTCTCCGATCTGCATCGATTGCACGATAGCTCTCTGCTCCGCCGTTGCGCGCGATCTCCTTGCTGACCGTCGACGGGGAGCGGCCCAAGCCGGTAGCGATCTGCCGTAACGAAACCCCGGCCATCAAACCACGGGAGATCTCCTCGCGCTCATCGATGCGTAGCTGATGCGCAGACCGACGACGTTGTCTGGGACTGATGCCACCATCCGTCGCAAGGAATCCGTAGATTGAGCCCGGCGCCTTCCCCAGGGCGGCGCCGATGGCAGTCAGCGTCTGCCCAGCCTTCCAGCGAGCCCACAACTCCTGGCGCTCTTGTGCCGTCAATCCTCGCTTGCGCACTTCCATACCGAACTTCCAACAACGTTTTTAGGCGATGTTGCCTTGACCGGTTGAATGCACGGCGGCCTTTTTTAGGATGTCACGCTCCTCTGTCACCCGTTTGAGTTCGGCCTTCAGCCGACGTACTTCCTCGGTCTGCGACAGCCTCTCCTGGCGCTGGCCAGCGGGCACCTGTTGGAGTTTGATCCACTTGTACAGGCTGTGTTGGCTCACGCCCAAACGGGCTGATACCTCGGCGACTGGGTGGCCCTTCTCCACCACCTGCCGGACCGCTTCGATCTTGAATTCTTCCGGATATTTCTTCTGACTCATGGCACCTCCTATTAGGCCTCAGGGTTTGAGGCTCAGAGGTGTCTACAGGGGCCGGGTCGATTCAGTTGCTCATTGAGCGACGATTGTTGCCTTAAAGGCGATGAGCAGAGTCGCCCCGTGAATGGCTGACCCGGCAACTCCAGCGTGCCGCCAAACCCGGGTGACCGACAATCGGCGCCTCTTTGGTTCCACCCCGCCATGCGCTCCCCCATCTCCATCGTCGACATCGACAACCCCGCCACCTGGACCCGCTACCGCGCCGGCCTGTGCGAGACCTGTGCGGCCAACTGCTGCACGATGCCGCTGGAAGTCCAGCTCTCCGATCTGGTGCGCCTCGGGCTGGTGGATGCGTTCGAGGCCGAGCATGAGGAGCCGCGACACATCGCCAGGCGCCTGCAGAAGGCGCGGCTGATCGACCATTTCAACCACAAGAACGTGGTGTTCACGATGGCGCGGCGGGCGAGCGGGGACTGCCACTTCCTGGATGCCGCCACGCGGCGCTGCACGGTGTACGACGTGCGGCCCGAGACCTGCCGGCTGCACCCGCAGAAGAAGAGCCCGCGGCCGGGCTGGTGTGCGTACGGGGCTGCCGTGCAGGGGCGGGCACAGAACAACGGCCACGACCACCACAACGGCCGCAGCGGACGGCGCTGAAGCACGCGGGCCGGGCGGCCGCGCGCCGAGCATCCTGCCTGTTCGTCCCTCCGTCAGTGCGCGGCGCCGGCCCCCAGCAGGCTGCAGAAGCGCGCCATGTCCACGTTGCCGCCGCTCAGCAGGATGCCGATGCGCTGGCCCTTCAGTTCGGCCTGTTTCTGCCGCGCCGCGGCGAAGCCCAGGCAGCCGGTGGGCTCCACGACCTGTTTCATGCGCGTGGCCAGGAAGCCCATGCAGTCCACCAGCTCCGCATCGCTGGCGGTCAGGATGTCGTTCACGTCGCGGCGGATGATGGGGAAGGTGAGCTGGCCCAGGTGCTGGGTCTGCGCGCCGTCTGCGATGGTCTGGGGCGTGTCGATGTGCACGATCTCGCCCGCGCGGAAGGACTGCTGCCCGTCGTTGCCGGCCTCGGGTTCCACGCCGTAGAGCCGGCAGTCGGGCGACAGCGCGCGCGTGGCCAGGGCGGAGCCGGCCAGCAGGCCGCCGCCGCCCAGGCAGACGAAGAAGGCATCCAGCGGGCCCGTTTCCTCGAACAGTTCCTTGGCGGCCGTGCCCTGGCCGACGATGACGTCGGGGTGGTCGTAGGGCGGCACGAGGGTGAGGCCGTGGCGCTCGGCGAGGTCGCGGCCGATCTGCTCGCGGTCTTCGGTGAAGCGGTCGTAGCGCACCAGCTTGCCGCCGTAGCCTTCGGTGGCGGCGACCTTGGCGGCGGGCGCGTCGTGGGGCATGACGATGGTGGCGGGAATGCCGAGCATGCGCGCCGACAGGGCCACGGCCTGCGCGTGGTTGCCCGATGAGAACGCGACCACGCCGGCCTTGCGCTGTTCGGGCGTGAAGCGCGAGAGCGCGTTGAACGCGCCGCGGAACTTGAAGGCGCCGATGCGCTGCAGGTGCTCGCATTTGAAGAACACCTCGGCGCCGAAGGCCTCGTTCACGGTGCGCGAGGTCATGACGGGGGTCTTGCGCGCATGGCCTGCGATGCGCTGTGCGGCGGCGGCCACGTCGTCATAGGTCGGGAGGGAAGGCACAGAGGTCATGGAACGGCTTTCATCCAAAGAGAAAAAAGGGAACAGCGGCAAGGGGTGGTCGATGGGCCCGGCGGCTCACCAGGGCCAATCGACAGTGGTGCCCAGCCCCTGGGCCAGCGCCTGCCGGTGGACCAGGCGCGCGACGGTGAGGTCCTGCAAGGCGAGGCCCGTCATGTCGAACAGCGTGATGTCTTCGGGCTGCCGCGTGAAGCCGACCCGGCCCGTGAGCAGGTCGCCGATCTCTTCGCAGGGCAAACCGGGCGCCCATTGCATTTCGCCGATCTGGCGGGCCTGGGCCGCGTCGTCTACGGCGGCGATGCGGGCGCGCGCGGGCAGGCCTTCGGGCAGCTCGCGCTTGCCGCGCGTGTCGGCGCCCACGCAGAGCAGGTGCGTGCCGGGGCGCACGGCCTCGGCGCGAAAGAGCGGGCCGCTGCCGGGCGTGGCGGTGATGACCACGTCGCTCCCGGCCACGGCCGCGTCGGCATCGGCGGTGTGGCGCAGATCGCAGCGGCCCGCGAAGCGTGCCTCGAAGGCGGCGTCCGCGGCCCCGTGGGCGGTGGCGTAGTGCACCTGGCGCAGCGCGGGCAATGTGCGCAGCGCGCCGTCGAGCTGCGCGGCGGCCTGTACGCCGGTGCCGAAGACCGTGGCGCGGGTGCTGTCCGGCCGGGCCAGGGCCTGCAGGCCGATGGTGCCGGCCGCGGCGGTGCGCGCGGTGGTGATGGCGTTGCCGTCGATCACGCAGAGCGGCCGGCCCGTGGCCGGGTCGAAAAGCAGGATGGTGGCCTGGTGCGGCTCGCCGCCCACGGCGCGGTTGCCAGGCCAGAAGCCCGCGGCCTTGAAGCCGAGCAGGCCCTGTGCAGGCACGTCGCCCGACTTGATGCCGAAGATGCCACCGGTGGGCAGCGCCTCGCGCACCACGGGGAACACGCGGCCTTCGCGCCGGCTGTGCAGCACGAAGGCTTCGCGCACGGCGTAGGCCACGTCGCCGGGCACGAGCAGGCGTTCGACGGCGTCCTTGCCGACGAGGAGCAGGCGGGCGTCACTTGGCATAGCCGTACACCGATGCGCGCGACACGCCGAGGTGCGCCGCGATGGTTTCCATGGCACGGCGCATGTCGAGCAGGCCGGCCTTGCGCAGTTCCTGCAGCAGCGCGCGCCGGTCGGCGGCCTTGAGCTGGCGCGGCGTGGTGGCCAGCCGCGCGGCGAACTGGTCGATGCGCGCGCGCAGCGCCTCGGCACCGGCCGGGTCGAGCGTTTCCGCGGCGGGCACCGCGCCGGGCAGGGCGGTGAACTGGCCCAGCATGGCCTGGAAGCCCTGGAACAGCGTCAGGTCCACGTTCATGCACAGGGCCGCGATGTAGCGGCCCGTGGAGTCCTTGATGCCGATGGAGGTGCTCTTGGCCTGCCGCCCGTCGGCGAAGCGGTTGGGGTAGTTGGCGATCACCGGATCCACCGCCGGATCGTGGATGCGCGCCAGGCCCAGCTCGGTGGCGGGGTCGCCCACGGCGCGGCCCGACAGGTTGTTGTGGATGGCGAGGATGGCGTGGCGCGGGTCGAGCAGGTCGTGCACGACGACCTCGCAGAACGGGCCGAAGGTCTGGCCCAGGCCCGCGGCGATGTGCTGGAGCTGTTCGAGCAGCAGGCGCTGCTCCGGAGTGCGTCGTTTCATATTGGACAGTTTGTATTTTTATGGATTTTTTGTCAAATCCATCGCATGCCGGGCGATCGAGGCCGCCGGGAGGTCGCTCGCGCCCGGACCGTTCAGCCGCGCTGCCGCGGGGTGCGCCAGGGCACGGGCTGCAGTGCCGCCTTGGCCGCTTCGATGAAGACGCGCTGGCGCGCGGGCAGGCCCTTGCGCGAGGGCACGAGCACCATGACCGGCGCGGGCTCCATCTCCCATTGCGGCAGCAGCCGCACGAGCCGCCCGGCGGCGATGAGCGGGCCCACCTCCCATTCCGAGCGCGCCATGATGCCCAGCCCCGACAGCGCCCACTGGGTCATGGTCTCGCCGTCGTTGGTGGTGAGTGCGCCGTCCACCCGCACGGTGGCGGACTTGCGCGGCGTGCCGTCCGCGGCCGGCGCGGACAGGAAGCGCCAGCGCACGAGGCCGTCGTCGTTCTCCTTCAGGCACAGGCACGCGTGGCGTTCGAGCTGGGCGGGGTGCGTGAGCGTGCCCCCCAGCCGCCGCGCCACGCCCGGGCTGGCGCACAGCAGCCGGTCGTTGGGTGCCAGCAGGTGGCCCACCCACGACGAATCCTTCACGGTGCCGATGTGCACCACCACGTCGTGCGCGGCGGCTTCGCGCAGCGGGTTGTCGGAGAGGGTGAGCGCCATGCCCAGCTGCGGATGCTGCTGGTGCAGTTCGCGCACGATGCGCGCCACGTGCCGCCGCCCGAAGCCGAACGGTGCCACCACACGCAGGTGCCCGTCCAGCGCCTGCGATTCGCCGGCCACGCGTTCGCGCAGCGCGTCGAAGCGCTCGAGCAGTTCGGCGGATTCATCGAGCAGGCGGCGGCCTTCGTCGGTGAACGCGATGCCGCGCGCGGTGCGCACGGCCAGGCGCACGCCGAGCGATTCCTCCAGCTTGCGCAGGCGCACCGTGAGCGCAGGCGGCGTGACGTCCATGAGGCGCGCCGCGCCGGCCAGGGAGCCGGCATGGCCGAGGGCGCGCACCATGCGCAGATCGTAGAGGTCGGGCATTCATCCATGGTAAATGCTCCAGTTGCCGGGCGTTAAACACAATGGCCCGGCGGGTGCCTACAGTGGGCACGGTACCGCGGCGCTGCGCCCGGCCCAGCCACTCCTGAAGGACGATTTCGCCATGGCCTCTTCCCTCCACGACCTCGACACCCCGGCTGCGCTGGTCGATACCGTGCGCATGCAGCGCAACATCGCCCGCATGCAGGCGCGCATGGACGCGCTGGGCGTGCGCTTTCGGCCGCACGTGAAGACCACCAAGTGCCTGCCGGTAGCGCAGGCGCAGATCGCCGCGGGCGCGCAGGGCATCACGGTGTCCACGCTGAAGGAGGCCGAGCGCTTCTTCGCCGAGGGCGTGCAGGACATCCTCTACGCGGTGGGCATGGCGCCGGCCCGGCTGCCGCAGGCCCTGGCGCTGCGGCGGCAGGGCTGCGGCCTGAAGCTCATCACCGACAGCGTGGCCGGCGCGCAGGCCATCGCGGAGTTCGGCCGCGCGCACGGCGAGGTGTTCGAGGTGTGGATCGAGATCGACGTGGACGGCCACCGCTCGGGCATTCCGCCCGAGGGCGCGGCGCTGCTGGACGTGGGGCGTGCGCTGGTGGAAGGCGGCATGCACCTGGGCGGCGTGATGGCGCATGCCGGCTCCAGCTACGAGCACGACACGCCCGGGGCACTGCGCCGCATTGCCGAGCAGGAGCGGGCCGGCACCGTGCGCGCGGCCGAGCGGCTGCGTGCCGCGGGCCTGCCGTGCGCGGTGGTGAGCGTGGGCTCCACACCCACGGCACTGGCCGCCGAGGCGCTGGGCAGCGTGACCGAGGTGCGGGCAGGCGTGTACGTGTTCTTCGATCTGGTGATGCACAACGTGGGTGTGTGCGGCACCGACGACATCGCGCTCAGCGTGCTCACCACGGTGATCGGCCACCAGGAAGACAAGGGCTGGGCGATCGTGGACGCGGGCTGGATGGCGATGAGCCGCGACCGCGGCACGCAGAAGCAGCGGCGCGATTTCGGCTTCGGGCAGGTGTGCGACGTGTCGGGCCGGCCGCTGCCGGGCTTTCTGCTGAGCGGCGCCAACCAGGAGCACGGCATCGTTTCGCTGGAAGGCGGTGCGCCGTGCCCCGACATTGCGCAGCGCTTTCCCGTGGGCACGCGGCTGCGCGTGCTGCCCAACCATGCGTGCGCCACGGGGGCGCAGCACCCGCACTACCTGGCGATCCAGCCCGGCGGCCAGGCGCAGGCGTGGCCGCGTATCCAGGGCTGGTGAGCCGCGCATTCGCCGGCCGCGGCCGTGCCCGAAACGGGGCCTGGCCCTTTCGCACGCACGGTGTCCCGATTGCCGAGGGGCAGCCGGCCCGCTAGATTGTCGGAAAGGGGTGGGAAATGCGGCAAACACACGCCGGCAACGACAGAAACAGGAAAACACGCGTGTTTTTCTGAATTCGCCCGCCCTTCCTGCTCTGCCGTAAGGCTTGGCCCATGTGGGGATGGCCCCACTGTCGGGCCGGGCTTGGCAGAGATTTCGAACTTTCCGAAATCAGAACGGGCCGCTTCCATGCCTTCGATTCCTTCTGCCTCGCGGCAACGCCGCCTCCCCTCGGCCATGCTGGCCGCCTCCACGGCCGTGTTCGCAGCCACCACCGTGCATGCTGCGGACGTCAGCATCACGCTGCCGCCGGGTGGCGGTTTCACGGTGCGCAGCAGCGGCGCGGACGAGCGCTTGCGGGTGCAGGGCGACGGCGCGGTGCTGCTGCCCGCGCTGCCCGCCGCGCCACAGCAGGGCCAGTTGGCCTGCTTCGACGGGGCCTCGGGCCGTCTCGGCAGTTGCTCGCCCGCGGCCACGTCGGCCCTGGCGGGGCCGACGGGAGCGACCGGCGCAGCAGGTGCCACGGGCGCCGTGGGCGCGACCGGATCCACCGGCGCCACGGGCCCATCCGGAGCCACGGGTGCCACGGGTCCCGCAGGCCCCACGGGTGCGCAGGGCAACATCGGCGTGCCGGGCCCGTCCGGAGCCACCGGCCTGGCGGGCCCCACCGGGGCAACGGGCCTGGCCGGTGCCACGGGCAGTACCGGCGCCACGGGTGCCACGGGCGTGACAGGGCCCGCAGGAGCGGCAAGTGCCGTCAGCGCGGTATCGATGTCGGCGCACAACACCGTGGGCTCCAACTACGCCGTGGTGCTCGGTGGCACCAACCTCGCGCTGCCGCAGGGGCAGAACCTGGGCGGAGGCTTTTCCGTGAACGGCTCGAACGATGTCTTCACCATACCCGCCACGGGCCGATTCCGCGTGAAGTACCAGATCCGGACGACGGCCGCCACGCTGGCGGGTGCACGCGTGCTGATCAATGGCAGCGCCTTTCCGGCGCTCCTGGAGATGCCCACCATGTCCACGAACCGCTACGGCAGCGAGACCATCGTCACGCTGTTGACGGGCAGCGTGCTGCAGTTGCAGCTCTTCGGCATCGTCGGCAGCGTCACTCTCGACGGCGGCGCGGGCGCGACGATGATCGTGGAGCGCATGGACTGAAGGCCGGCGGCCGATGTAGGACGCGGCCCGCACCGCAGCCGCGCCCTGCGCCCACGCCCTGCCCCGCCACGGCCGTGCTGTGATGGTGGTTTGTCCACCTGCACACAAGGAGATCGCATGTCCGAGAAAACCGCATCCGTCCACTGGGAAGGCGCCGGCAAGACCGGCCAGGGCCTCATCAGCACCGAAACCGGCGCGCTGAAAGACCACCCCTACGGCTTCGGCAGCCGCTTCGGCGATGACCGCAAGGGCACCAATCCCGAGGAGATCGTGGGCGCCGCGCACGCCGCCTGCTTCACGATGGCCTTCGCCTTCGCCTGCGAGAAGGCCGGTATCTCGACCGAGACGCTCGACACCACGGCCAAAGTGCGCCTGGCCAAGGAGGGCGAGGGCTTCAAGATCGACCGCATCGCGCTCACGCTCAAGGCCAAGGTGCTGGGCATCGACGACGCGAAGTTCCAGCAGATCGCGGCCGACGCCAAGGCCAATTGCCCGCTGTCGAAGGCGCTCGCCTCCGTGCCCGAGATCACGCTCGACGCGCAACGCATCGGCTGACGGCCCCGCGGCGGCCGGCCCCTCCCGCCTGCGGGTGGGCCGCCGCCTTCCGCTACACTGCGCCCCATGCCGTTCGAACGCACGTCCTTCCACCTGGTCCGCCACGCCGCCTGCGCGCCGTGCGTGCCGGTGCAAGCACCCTGCGCACGAATGACGATGATCACCATTACCACCGCGGCTCCCTAGCGCGCGCGCTGGGTGGCCGTACCAACGGTCGCCTGGTGTCATTCCCTCCCCGAACGAACCCAGCCCGACCGCTGGGTTTTTTTGTTTCCGGGCCCCACCGGCCCTTGTTCGTTCGTTTGGAAAGAGAGAGTGACGCGATGTTCAACGATCCCCAATGGCGCCCCCTGCCCTCCACCGCTGCCCCGGCCCTGGCCGGCGGCGCGGCCATCCCCCGCCCGCTGCGCGTGGGCATGATCGGCATCGGCACCGTGGGCCTCGGCACCTGGCGCGTGCTGGCGCGCAACCAGGCCGCGATCGCGGCACGCGCGGGGCGGGGCATCGAGATCGTGGCCGTGGCCGCGCGCGACCTGCAGCGCGCGGCGCGCGTGCTGGGCCCGGAAGCCGCCGGCGTGCAGCTGACCGATGACCCGATGCACGTCGCCACGCACCCCGGCGTGGACGTGCTGGTGGAGGTGGCCGGCGGCACCGGCGCCGCGCGCGACTGGGTGGCCGCCGCCATCGCCCACGGCAAGCCCGTGGTGACCGCCAACAAGGCGCTGCTGGCGGTGCACGGCAACGTGCTCTTCGCGCAGGCCGAGGCGCGCGGCGTGCCGCTGGCCTACGAGGCGGCGGTGGCCGGCGGTGTGCCCGTCATCAAGGCGCTGCGGGAAGGCGCCACCGCCAACCGCGTGGAATGGGTGGCCGGCATCGTGAACGGCACGAGCAACTACATCCTGGGCCGCATGCACCACGGCGGCCTGCCTTTCGGCGACGCGCTGGCGGAAGCGCAGGCGCTGGGCTACGCCGAGGCCGACCCGGCCTTCGACGTGGACGGCATCGACGCCGCGCACAAGACCGCGCTGCTGGCGGCCAACGCCTTCGGCACGCCGGTGGGCTTCGACCGGGCGCACGTCGAAGGCATCCGCCACCTGGACGCGCTCGACGTGGCGGCCGCGCGCGCCTGGGGCCATGCCGTGAAGCTGCTCGGCATCGCGCGGCGGCAGGGCGAGGCGGTGCAGTTGCGCGTGCACCCCGCGCTGGTGCCCGCCACGCACCTGCTCGCCCAGGTGGACGGCGGGATGAACGCGGTGCTGGTGCGCGGCGATGCGCAGGGCATCACGATGCACTGCGGTGCCGGCGCGGGCGCCGAACCCACGGCCTCGGCCGTGGTGGCCGACCTGGTGGACGTGGCCCGGCAGACCGTGGCGCAGGCGGGCGGGCCCGCGCGCTGCGCCGTTCCGCCGCTGGGCTGCCCCACGGCCGCCCTGGTGGATCGGCCCGTGGTGCCGATGGACGACGTGGTCACGCGGCACTTTTTGCGCATCCCCCTGCGCGTGCCGGTGCCGCAGGGCGCGGGCGGCGCCGCGCTGGCGGCACTGGCAGCGGCATTCGCCCACGCCGGCATCGGGGTGGAGCGCATGGAGGTCTGGCAACCGCCCACTGCGGCAGGCCAGGAGGTGCCGGCGCCGCAATTGCTGGCCCTGACCCGCGCTGCGCGCGATGGCGCCGTGCGGGCAGTGGCGGCCTCCCGCATCGACGGGGCCGCCGGGCCGGCGACCCATCTGCGCGTGGAAACGCTGGATTGACCAGGGTTGGCCAAGAGCGGTCTGCCGAGACGGCCGCCCCGGGAACCGGCCGGCCATGCCCGCGGCCGCCGAAGAGGCGGCCCAGGCGGGATGCCTGCTTTTATTTCTGCTTCTGGTAGGCCTCGTGCGCCGGGGTGCCGCGGTCCGTGTCCTTCAGGCCGCGCTCCAGGTCGTCGTGGGCCTGCTGGATCTCCGGGCGGGGCTCGCCGTCGGTCATGTCCACCGATTGGTCGCGTTCATGGGGCAGGCGCGCCTCGGGGCTGTTCAGGTCTTTCTGTTCCGCGTTGGGCGCCGGGTGTTTCTGCGTGGTGTCCACGCGGCGCTCGACGCGCTCGGGCACGGGCGCGGAGGCCGTGGGGTCGGCAGGGGGGCGGGCAGGAGAGGAAGAGGGCGGGGACGTGGGCATGGGGATTCCTTGGCGATGCGCCCGGCCGCCACGGGGCGGAGGGCCGTGCGGTCCATGCTAGGCAGCACCCCCGGGCCCGTCTGTAGGCCGCCGCGCCCTGGGTGGGTCGGCGCCGGGCGACCGGAGCGTTTTCAGCTCCATGCCGCCGGATCCATTCAATAGTTTGCTATTAAAAACATAGCATCAGACGTGGGGCAGCAGCACGGGCTCGCAATCGATGCGCGTCTTCACGGAGTGGGCGAGGAAGCAGGCCGCATGCGCGCGGTGGTGCAATTCCTGCAGCTGCTCCGGGGTCGGCGCGTGCGCCGGATCGAAGCGGGTGGCCGGGCGCAGCACCACGCGGTCCACGACGAGGCGGCCCTGCGCATCGGGCGCCAGGGTGCCCTCGGCCGTGTCGCGGTAGTCGTCCACGCGCCAGCCGTCGCGGCAGGCGATGTCGAGGAACCACAGCATGTGGCAGCTCGAAAGGGCGGCCACGAAGGCCTCTTCGGGGTCCACGCCGGCCGGGTCGGAGTACGACAGCGGCACCACGTGCGGCGACGACGACGCCGCCACGGTGGCGCCGCCGTCGAAGTGCCAGGCGTGCGCGCGGCGGTAGCGCCGGTCCAGGAAGTCGTCGGTGCCGCGTTGCCAGGCGACGGTGGCGGTGTGGGAAGCCATGGATCCTCCGGAGAAAAAAATCGGTGGGAACCGGGCATTCGGGGCGCTCCGCCGTCAACAGACCACGCGGTCGCGGCCTTCGTTCTTGGCCCGGTAGAGCAGCGCGTCGGCATCGCGGTAGAGCGCGTCCAGCACGGCGGCGGCATCGTCGTTCGATATCTTGCCCGCCCCGACGACCGGCAGCCCCGCCACCCCGGCGCTCACGGTGACGTGCGCAGCGACCGGCGACTCGGCGTGCGGCAGCGCCTGCGCGCGCAGGCCCGCCTGCATCTGCCGCATGCGCCCGGCCAGCGATTCGGCCCCTTCGCCGTAGCACAGCAGCGCGAATTCCTCCCCGCCCATCCGCACGGCCAGATCAAGCGGGCGCCGCGCGTACCCGGCCAGATGCTGGGCCAGCTGGCGCAGCACCTCGTCGCCGCCCTGGTGGCCGTAGTGGTCGTTGTAGGCCTTGAAATGGTCCACGTCGATGACCGCCAGCGCCACGGGCACCTTCTCGCGCGCGGCCTGGCGCAGCACGGTGGGTACGGCCAGGGCCAGCGCGCGGCGGTTCGCCAGGCCGGTCAGGGGGTCGTGCCCCGCCTCCCAGTCCACGAGGCTGCGCAGCAGGAACTGCTCGCGCAGCGCGTGTTCCCGCATGTACGCGCTGGACATCGCCAGGACGAGCGCCACCAGCATCATGGACACCAGGAGCCACCCCGGCTCCGCATGGCCCGGCTCCAGCACCAGTTGCACGACGGCCAGGCCCGCGGCCCAGAGCAGCAGGCCGAGTGCCAGGCTCTCGCGGAACAGCAGGCCGCACGGCATGAACGCCGCCACGATGATGAGTGCGTAGCTGGTGGTGACGTTGGGCAGGCCCAGGTTGCCGTACACCGCCGTGGTGATGAAGGTCGTCACCCCCACGATCGCAAAGAGGCCCGCCACCGTGAAGGTGCGCAGCCGCAGGTTGTCGCTGGGGCCGCCCCACACCAGCCCGGCCACCAGCGATGCGATGCAGAGCCAGCGCGGCAGGAACACGCCCCACAGGAACGCCGGGGCGGCCGGCGTATCCCTCACGGGGCCGTACAGGGCGAAGTCCGTCAGGCTGAAGCCAACGATCATCAGCAGCGCCACACCGCCGAGCACCAGCTGGATGTTGCGCTGCGATTCACGCAGGAATGCGATGAATTCCTGCTCCAGCGGCGGCGGAAACCGCAGGTGCCAGAAGCGGGACTCCAGTTGGGCGCGGATCTGCGCAGCCGGCTCCCGCAAGGATGCCGTGGTGTCGGGAGCCGGATCAGACGCCATGGGGTGGACCCGCAAAAAACGTGGAGGGAAGAAAGCCCGATTCATTCTGCCCGAGCCCATGGCCGGGTTCGCAATGGGGTCAACCGTGCCACACTACCACTGTATGTCTCAACAGGATTGGGCCGCCCAGGCCCTGCAGTCTTTCGATGCGGTGGTGCAGGCCACCGATGGTTTTCGCAGCCGCGGCGGGCAGCGGCGCATGGCCGAGCAGGTGGCGCACACCTTCGCGCACGCGCAGCTCGGCAAGGTGGAGGCGCCGGACGGCGATGACGGCGCGCCCCCCGCCCCCGAGCGCGCCATCGCCGTGGTGCAGGCCGGCACGGGGGTGGGCAAGTCGCTCGCGTACAGCGTGCCGGCGATCGCCATGGCGCTCTCGCGCGGCACCCGCGTGCTGATCTCCACCGCCACGGTGGCGCTGCAGGAGCAGCTCGTCCACAAGGACCTGCCGGCGCTCGCCGCGCGCATGCCGCAGCCCTTCCAGTTCGCGCTGGCCAAGGGGCGCGGGCGCTATGTGTGCAAGCTCAAGCTCGAGCGCCTGGCCGGCACGGGCGAGGCCGGCGACGGCGGCCTGGAGGACGACCTGTTCGCCGAAGAGGAAGCCGCCGCCCGCGCGGCCCGCCCGCGCCACGAGACCGAGGCGCGCATGAAGTTCTACGCCACCATGGCCGACGTGCTCGCGCGCGGCGCCTGGGACGGCGACCGCGACACGCTCGAATCGCCGCCCGAGCCCGAGGTCTGGAGCCCCGTGGCGGCCGAGGCCAGCTCGTGCACCGGCAAGCACTGCCCGGCCTTCAGCCAGTGCACCTACTACGACCGGCGCAAGGCGCTGGTGGCCGCGCAGGTGATCGTGGCCAACCACGACCTGCTGCTGTCCTCGCTCGGCGCGCGCCTGCTGCCCGAGCTGGACAACTGCCTGCTCGTGATCGACGAGGCCCACCACCTGCCCGCCACCGCGCTCGACCAGTTCTCCTGCGAGGCCGACCTGAGCCGCCTCACCTGGATCGACAAGCTCGCGAGCCGGGCGCTGCGCATCGGCACGCTGGTGGAAGTGGAGGAGGTGGCCGACGTGCCCAACCACTCCGCCCGCCTGCGCGCCGCGCTGCAGGATGCCGCGCGCACCGTGATGGACGTGTACGGCGACGAACTCCGCTCGCCCCGGCCCGCCTGGGGCGGCGCGCGCAGCGGCGCGGCGGCCGGCGGCACCGCGGCCCGCACGCCCGCGGCCGGCATGCCCACGCGCGCACGCGTGGCCGGCGGCGCGCTGCCGGACGCGCTGGTGGAGCCCTTCGGCCAGGTCGCGCACCACGCGGCGGGCTTTCTCGACGCGCTGCGCGCCATCGCCAAGGCGCTGCGCGCGGAGATCCGCGACAAGCCCGACGAGGCACGGCGCCTGTCCACGCTCTACGCGCAGATCGGCGCGCTCGCGCCGCGGCTCGAGGGCGTGCACGACACGGCGCAGCTCCTGCTGCAGGACACGCCCGAGGGCGCCGTGCCCGCGGCCAAGTGGTTCACGCTGGCCGTGGACGGCGACTTCATCGTGGTCAAGGCGCATGCCAGCCCGGTGCTGCCCGGCAACACGCTGCGCAACCACCTCTGGTCGGCCGTGCGCGGCGCGGTGCTCACCTCCGCCACGCTCACGAGCTGCGGGCAGTTCGACTTCTTCCTGCGCGAGGCGGGCCTGCACGGCGACGCGGCCGTGACCACGCTGGAGGTGCCCAGCCCCTTCGACTACGCGCTGCAGGGCACCTTCATCGCCTCCGAGACGCATGCCGATCCGCGCCAGGCGGCCGATTTCACGGCCGAGATGGTGGATGCGCTGCTGAGCGACCTCGCCATGGTGGAGGCCGGCGCGCTGGTGCTCTTCACCTCGCGCGACCAGATGCGCCAGGCCGTGGATGCGCTGCCCACCGCCATGCGCAGCGCCGTGCTGGTGCAGACGCAGATGCCGCGCACGCAGCTGCTCGCGCGGCACCGCGAGCGCGTGGCGGGGGGCGAGCCCTCCATCATCTTCGGCATGCAGTCGTTCGGCGAGGGGCTGGACCTGCCGGGCGCGCTCTGCGAATCGCTCTTCATCACCAAGCTGCCATTCGCGCCGCCGGACGACCCCGTGGGCGAGGCACGCGCCGAATGGCTGCGCAGCGCGGGGCGCGATCCGTTCAGCGAACTGGTGGTGCCGGCCACGGCCATCCGGCTCGCGCAATGGGTGGGCCGCGCGATCCGCACCGAGGAGGACCGCGCCCACGTCTACTGCTACGACAAGCGCCTCGTGCGCACGTCCTACGGGCAGCGGCTGCTCAAGGGCCTGCCGCCGTTCACGCTGCAGCGGCGCGCGGCGGGATAGCGGGGCGCAGACCGCGGCAGCCCCGCAGCAGGGCCGGGCAGCGCACGGTGGCGGTGCGGTGCGGTGCGGTCGTGTCGGACGGACCCGACAGGGCTGCGCGGGCCGGGCCGACCCGCGCGGCGCGGGGCGCGGCCTACAGTGGGCTTTCCCATCCGGCGCCGCAGCGCTCCGGCCCCGCACACCCCCTACCGGAGGCTCCCCCCATGACCCAGGATTCCCCCCACACCACGCTCTGGAAGCTGATCAAGGACATCCGCTTCGGCATGCTCACGCACCGCTCGGCCACCGGGCAGCTGCATGCGCACCCGCTGACGACGCAGAACAAGGACCTCGACGAGCACTCCGAGCTGTACTTCTTCATCCCGCACGACGGCGAACTCGCGCAGCGGCTCAAGTCCGACGCGCAGGTCAACGTGACCTACGCCAACCCCGAGAAGGACAGCTACGTCTCGCTCTCCGGCACGGCCGGCTTCATCGAGGACAAGGCCCGCAAGGAAGCGCTCTGGTCGCCCGCCGCCAAGGCCTGGTTCCCGCAGGGCATCGACGACCCGAACCTCGCGCTGCTCGCGATCCGCATCCAGCACGCCGAGTACTGGGACGTGAAGGAAAGCAAGATGACCCAGCTCTTCAAGATCGCCAAGGCGGCGGTCACGGGTACGCCGCCGCAGGGCATGGGCGAGCACAAGGAACTCTCGCTGTCCTGACCGCGCAACCCGCTTCCGGAAGGCCGGCGCGCCCGGCCCTTTTCCTTCCTCACCCTTCAGCAGGAGACACGCCATGTCCGACAAGCAACAGCCCGGCACGGGCAAGGTCGAGAACGACCACAACCGCCAGGGCCAGCAGGAGCCCACCCAGAAGAACGAAGGCCAGCGCACACCGCAGAGCCGCCACGACCGCGATGCCCACATCGGCAGCGGCAACCAGGTGCAGTCGCGCCAGGGCCAGGCCGGCAGCAGCCAGGGCGGGCAGCGCGGCGGGTGATCTGCGGAGGCGCCCGCCTCCGCCCCCATGGCACGCACCTTGGAGCAAAAAGTGCTCCATGCCGCCGATTTCATTGAATAGTTTGCTATTTATTTAATAGCATCCAGGAACCATTCCCGCACTGCCGTGGACGGCAAGGCGGGAACCGGGCCCCACGCGGAGCCTGGGGGCGACAATGGCGGCATGTCCACCCCTGCGCAGCCCATCGCCGTCATCGACTTCGAAACCACCGGCATGTCGCCGGGCCAGGGCGCGCGGGCCACCGAGGTGGCGATCGTGCTCGTGGACCGCGACGGCCGCGCGGTGGACCGGTTCCAGAGCCTCATGAAGACCGGTGCCTGGATCCCGCCCTTCATCACCCAGCTCACCGGCATCACGCCGGCCATGCTGGAGACGGCCCCGCCCGCCGATGCGGTGATGCGCGAGGCCGCGCGCTTCGTGGGCAGCGCGCCCATGGTGGCCCACAACGCCTCGTTCGACAGCCGCTTCTGGGCGGCCGAACTGGCACTCGCCGGCCTGCCCGCGCCGCACGCGTTCGCCTGCACCGTGCTGCTGTCACGGCGCATGTACCCGGAAGCCGCCAGCCACCAGCTCGGGCGCATCGTGGCCCACCTGGGCCTGCCGCGCGCGGAGCGCGCCCACCGGGCGCTCGCCGATGCCGAAATGGCCGCCGCGCTGCTGGGCCGCATCCAGCAGGACCTGCGCACCCGCTTCCGCATCGCGGACCCCGGCCATGCGCTGCTCAGCGCGCTGCAGCGCTGCGCCCGCAAGGGAATGGACAAGCTGCTGGCCCAGCACGCGGCGCACAGCCTGCCGTTGCCGGGAATGGCGCAGCCACCGGGTCCGGCCGCGTGCGGTACCGCGCCGGACCGCCCGCTGCCCGGCGGCGCTGCGCTGGCGCGGCAGGCCTGAGCCCGGCACGCCAGGCACGCAGGCACATCGGGCCCGAACGGCACGAGAGGGTGCAGCCGGCCGGCGCAGCGCTGCCGTTCACCGCACCCAACCGCCTCCGCGCCGTCAATAGCGGGCGCGCCCGCTGCCGTCGATGATCGCGATTTCGGTGAACAGGCTCCCCTCGCGGCGGCCGTTCTGGAACGAGAGGTCGAAGCCACCCAGGTCCCAGCGCGGCGTGCGGTTGAGCACGTCGGCCAGCGCGCGGCCGTCCACCGCCGCACCGCCGCCCCCGGCGGCCTTCAGGCCCTGGCCGATGGCCTTGGCGACGAGGAAGCCCTCGAAGGTCGCGAGCGAGGAGACGCTTTCGGGCTTTTTCGCCGCGACCATGAGCTGGTGGAACTCGCGCACCACCGGGATGGACTGGCTCGACAGCGACGGAAACACCTGCGTGAGGCTCACGCCCCGGGCGCGCTCGGCACCCACTTCCTGCACCAGCTTGGCCGGATCCAGGTCGGAGATGCCCACCAGCTGGGCATGCCCGCCCGCGCTGCCGTAGGCCTGCACGAAGGCGCTGGCCGCCTTGTGGCCCGCCACCATCACGATCACCTGCGCATCCACGCCGCGCAGCGTGGCCAGCGCAGGCTGGATGTCCGACGTGGTGCGGTCGTAGGGCGCGGAGGCGGCAAGCTTGAGCTTGCGCTGCTCCAGCGCCGCCTGCAGCGCGGCCAGGCCCGTCTTGCCATAGGCGTCGTCCTGGTAGAGCGCCGCGAATTTGGTGATGCCGATGGCGCCCGCCATCTGCGCCACGATCTTGACGATCTCGGTGGAATACCCGGCACGCACGTGGAACACGAAGGGATTCACGGGCTCGCGGATCACCTGCGAGCCGGACCGGGTGGGGAACAGCGGCACCCCCGATTCCTGCGGGATCTTTGCCTCGATGAGCGCCTGCGTGTTGCTGGTGGCGAAGGAGATCAGCGCCGCGGGCTTGGCCGCCAGCAGCTTGCGCGCGCCGGCCACGGTCTTTTCGGGCTTGAACTCGTCGTCTTCCAGCACCAGCCGCACATCGCCGCGGTGGACCTCCGCGAAATAGGTCTCGACCCCGAGGGCCACCTGCTTGCCCACCTCGGCGGCGGTGCCCCCCGTGAGCGGCACCACCATGCCCACGGTGACCGGACCGGCGGCCTGCGCGGCGCGCAGCGACCACGGCAGGGTGAGCGAGGCGGCCAGCCCCTGTGTGAAGACTCGGCGATGCATGGAAGCGCTCCTTGAATGGCGGATCGGGCCGGGGAGCGGGGAGGCTCCTCCACGGATGCGGAAGAGCCAGGCCCCGCCCAAAAACCCGCATCGTAGTGTTTTGTTACGACACTGTGGAGCGTGTGGCGCCTTTCGGACAAGGCCCCGCCGTCATGCCCGCCGACGCGTCAGAACACCGCGCGCCCAGGCAGCGGGGCCAGCGCCGCTGCCAGATCGCGCGCCAGCGGCCCGACCTCATCGCCCTGCAAGCCACCCAGGCTGAGGCGCACGGCCGGGCCGCTCGCGATGCGAAAGGGCGCGCCCGCCTGTGCCGCCCAGCCCCGGGCCGCCAGGGCAGCCAGGACGGTCGCTTCGTTGTCCACCGGCACCCAGACGTGCAGCCCCTCGCCGCCCACCGGCGGCAGCGGCAGCTGTGCCTGGGGCTGCGAGCGCAGCGCGAACTCCAGCGCATGCCGCCGGCGCGCGTAGGCCTGGCCCGCCCGGGCCAATTGGCCCGAGGCCTCCGCATTCCGCCACAGCCCCGCCGCCACTACCTGCAGCAGCCGGCTGACCCAGCGCGGCCCGGCGGCCTGCTGCGCGCGCAGCGCCTGCATGAGCGCGGGCGGGCCGGCCGCCAGCGCCACCCGCAGATCGGGCCCGAGGAACTTGCCCGCCGACAGCACATAGAGCCAGAGCGGGGGCAGCGCGCCGGCCGGCGCCAGCGGCTCCTGGCTGAGCGGGCCCCAGTAATCGTCCAGGATGCACAGCAGGTGCGGGCGGGCCAGCAACAACCGGCGCAGCGCCCGCCAGCGCGGCTCGGAGAGCGCGCAGCCCGTGGGGTTGTGGGCGCGCGGCGTGAGCACGATCGCGGCGCAGCCGTCCAGCACCTCGGCCGGCGGCACCCTGGCGCCCTGGGCATCCACCGGCAACGGCACGGGCCTGAGCCGCAGCGACTGCACCAGCGCGGCCATCGGCGGCCAGCACGGATCTTCGAGCGCCACGCGGTCGCCCGCGCGCGCGTGCAGGCGCAGCGCGCGCTCCACCACGTCCAGCGTGCCCGAATACACGCCCGTCGCCTCTGCGGGCAGTCCCTGGCGGGCCAGCCAGGCGTGGGCAACCTCGCGCCAGGCCGGCGCCTCGGCCGGCCCGCCGTAGCCCTCGCCGGAGAGCAGCCCCGGCCACGCATCGGCATGCAGGCGGGGCAGCAGCGCCGTGTCCACATCGCCGCCCGCCAGATCGCGCAGGCCGGCGGGCAGGGCCGGTATCTCCTGGCCGCCCGGCAGCGCCGAGGGCAGCGGCTCCGCGACGCGGGTGCCGCGCCGGCCATCCGTCTGCAGCCGCCCGGCGTCGCGCAGGCGGGCGTAGGCGGCAGCCACGGTGTTGGGGTTCACGCCCAGGCGGTCCGCCAGCGCACGGACCGCCGGCAGGGCATCGCCCGGCACCATCGCGCCGGAGCGGAGGCTTTCCTCGATGCTGGCGGCGATCTGCGCCGCCGATGCACCTTTGATCGACCATGATTTCATACGAAATTGTACTGTTCTAGTACAAAGATTTCTTTGTATGAAATCTTTCTCTGCCAGCGCGAGTCGGGTGGTTTTCCTGGCGCAGTGCCATGGGGCGTTCAGGCGCCGGGTCGGGCCGGATCGGGCGCGTATTTGTCGCCCACCTGCGTGCGCAGCGGGTGGGTGTCGTAGACGATGTGCATGTGCAGGATGCGGTCGCTGCCGCCGGCAAAAGTGAACACGTCGACGCAAGTGAAAGTCAGCTCCCGGCCGTCGTTCAGCGTCCAGTCGTAACGGAAATAGGCCGCCACGCGGAGCAGGTCGGTGGCCGGCTCCGCCGATGCGAACAGGTCGATGGGCGTGATCACGCTCGCAGAAGACGACTGCGCGAGCCGCGGAAAGAAGGCCTGCGCCGGCAGGGTGCCCAGGAAAGGGGAGTGCACGGTCCCGTCGTCCTCGAAGCAGGCCACCAGCCCGGCGGTATCGCCCGCATGCAGGTGGGAAAGATAGGTGCGGACGGTGGCGAGCGGCTGGTGCTGCGGCATGGGAAGGCCTTTCGGTGCCTTGGGGGGAGGAAGAAGCGGGGGAGGGGAGCGAGAGGAAGACGGCGCACAGCCATCTGCCGCCCAGCATTCCCGAGCGGTGCAGGCCTGGCAAGCCCGCGGCGGGCCCGTTATATAAACAACGCTTATGTATCTGCGCCATCTCGAATATCTGCGGGCGGTGATCGCGCACGGCTCCTTCGCCGCAGCGGCCCGGGCGTGCGGTGTCTCGCAGCCCGCGATCAGCCACGGCATGCAGGCGCTGCAGGGCCGCTTCGGTGCGCCGCTGCTGGAGCGGCAGGGCCGGCGGCGGGTGCCGACCGACTTGGCGCGGCAGGTGGCCGCCACCGCGCGTTCCGTGAGCGAGCGCATCGATGCGCTGGCGGCCGGGGACGCGCCGAAGGCCGGCCCGGCCGCCGCCCGCGTGCTGCGCTGCGGCGTGACGCCGTCCGCCGCCCTGGTGTGCGGCCCGGCGCTCTATGCGCACTGGTGCGAGGGCCGGCCGCGGCGCGCGCTGGAGATGGTGTCCGCCGACGAGGGGAGCCTGCTGGCGGCCCTGCTGGAGCGGCGGCTCGATGCCGTGATCGCGCCGCTTCCGCGGGGCTTCGACCATCCGGGCACGGTGCGGCAGCGGCTCTATGCGCTGGCCCCCCGGATCTATGCCCGACGGGGCCATCCGCTCGCCCGGGCGCGCTCGCTGGCGGAGCTGGAGGGCACGGCATGGGCCCGCGTGGAGCCCAGCACCCGCGGCCCGGTGGACGTGCTGTCGGAGGCGCACCGGGTCCGCCGGCTGCAGTTGCCCCGGGTGGCCGCCCGGTGCCCGGATTTCGCGAGCATGCTGCAGATGGTCGCGCACACCGACCTGCTGGCCGTGGTGCCCCACCCCGCATTGCTCGGCGGCCAGGAGCGGCAGCTCGTGCCCCTGCGGCTGCGCGAATCGCTGCCGCTCTACGAGATGTGGCTGTTCGAGCCCGCGGGCCGGGCGTCGGCCCTGGCGGCCGCACTGCGCGAGCGGCTGCAGGTTCCGGGCGATGGCGCTGCCACCGGCGCGGCCCCGGCCTGACGTGTGTGTTTACCGGGCTGCAAGGCCTGTGCTAGCATGCCCCCTCGCTTTCCGACACCCCATGCAACGCAGCCACCTTCTATCGACCCTAGCTCTAGGCCTAGTGCCTGGCCGGGGTCTGCCTGCGTTTGCTTCCCCCGTTGCCCGCTGACCCGACACCCGTCGCCAGCCCGCGCAACACCGACGTCCCCCTGACCCCGGCCCACGAACCAGCCTCCACGACAGTGGAGGGCTGCAGGGAACGTCGCACCGGTTTTTCTTCCTCTTCCTGTTTTTCCTGTTGATCCTGCCGTGGCGGCCCCGTTGCCGTCCCACCATCGCCCCGGGGCGGTGGCCCGCCCGGCAGGGCACCGTTTCGTGGAGCCACCCATCATGATGACCGCCAAGCCCGCCACCAAGTACCAGCCCATCGCCCCCGTCGCCTTGCCCGACCGCACCTGGCCCTCGCGTTCCATCACGCAGGCGCCGATCTGGCTCTCCACCGATCTGCGCGACGGCAACCAGGCCCTGTTCGAGCCGATGAATGGCGACCGCAAGATGCGCCTCTTCGAGGAACTCGTGCGCATCGGCTTCAAGGAGATCGAGGTCGGCTTCCCGGCCGCGTCGCAGACCGATTTCGACTTCGTGCGCCGCCTCATCGAAGAGGACCGCATCCCCGACGACGTGACGCTCATGGTGATGACGCAGTCGCGCGAGGACCTGATCGAGCGCACGGTGCAGGCCGTGCAGGGCGCGCCGCGCGCCATCGTGCACCTCTACAACGCCACGGCCCCCGCCTGGCGGCGCATCGTGTTCGGGATGAACGTATCGCAGGTGATGGCGTTCATCGACCACCATGTGTCCTTCCTCAAGCGGCTCACCGACGCGCAGCCCGGCACGGCGTGGACCCTGCAGTACTCGCCCGAGACCTTCAGCGCCACCGAGCTGGACGTCTCGCTGCGTGCCTGCCAGACGGCCATCGCGGCCTGGAACGCGGGCCCCGGCCGCCCGATCATCATCAACCTGCCGACCACGGTGGAGAACGCCACGCCGAACGTGTTCGCCGACCAGATCGAGTGGATGCACCGCCACCTCGCGCCGCGCGAGCACATCGTGCTCTCGGTGCACCCGCACAACGACCGCGGCACGGGCGTGGCCGCCGCCGAGCTGGCCATGATGGCCGGCGCCGACCGCGTGGAAGGCTGCCTCTTCGGCAACGGCGAGCGCTGCGGCAACGTGGACATCGTGACGCTCGCGCTCAACATGTACACGCAGGGCGTGCACCCGAACCTCGATTTCTCCGACATCACGCACGTGGCGCGCGTGGCCGAGGAATGCACCTCGCTGCCCGTGCACCCGCGCCATCCCTATGCGGGCGACCTCGTGTTCACCGCGTTCTCCGGATCGCACCAGGACGCGATCAAGAAGGGTTTCGCGGCCCAGGATCCGCAAGGCCTCTGGGAAGTGCCGTACCTGCCCATCGACCCGGCCGACGTGGGCCGCAGCTACGACAGCGTGATCCGCGTGAACAGCCAGTCGGGCAAGGGCGGCATCGCCTTCCTGCTGGAGCGCGAACGCGGCGTGGTGATGCCGCGCCGCCTGCAGGTGGAGTTCAGCGCCGTGGTGCAGCGCGCCACCGACGCGAGCGAAGGCGAAATGGATGGCGATGCGCTGTGGAACCTCTTCTCCCGCACCTACATCGCCGCGCCTGCCCAGGGCACGGCCGGCGCGCTCACGCTGCACGGCCAGCGCCTGGAGGAAGACGGGCAGGGCATCGCGCTCGACGTGACCATCGACGGCGTGCGCCAGACCCTGCAGGGCCGCGGCAACGGCCCGATCGACGCCACGGTCGATGCGCTCGGCCTGCCGATGCGCGTGGACCACTACGAGGAACGCGCCACCGGCGCCGGCGCCGGTGCGCAGGCGCTCGCCATCGTGGAGGCCGCGCTGGAAGGCGTGCCGGGCGCGACCTTCGGCGTGGGCCTGGACCACAGCATCGTGAGCGCATCGGTGCAGGCCGTGGTGGCGGTGGCCAACCGGCTGATCGCGCGCCGCGGCGCGAAGGCCGGCACGGCCGAGACCGCGCCCGCCGAGGCCTGAAGGCCACAGCGCCCGCCACAGCCCAAAGCCCCGGGCCCGCGGCGGGCTCCATGCTTGGGTTAACCTGCGGCGCCATGCAGACCGAGCCCCTCCTCGCACCCCGGGACCCCGCCCGCAGGGCCGCGCTCGTCGCCGCGGCGCTGCTGCTGTCCGCGTGCGGCACGGCACCGCCGCGCGCACCCCGCGGCGGCGGCGCCGCATACCCCGCGTATTCCCGCCTGACCCCCGAGCAATCGAGCGACATCGCCATCCACGCGATGGGCTTGGTCGGCACGCCGTACCGCTATGGCGGCAACACGCCCGAAGGCGGCTTCGACTGCAGCGGGCTGATCGGCTACGTGTACCGCAGCCTGGCCGGCGTCGCGCTGCCGCGCACCGTGGCGCAACTGAGCGACTTCGGCGCGCCCGTGGCGGCCGACGAGGCGCGCACCGGGGACCTGGTGGTCTTCGGGTCCGGCCGCCCGACGCACGCGGGCATCGTCGTGGAAGGCGGCCGCTTCGTGCACGCGCCCTCCACGGGCGGCACGGTGCGCCTCGACCGGTTCAATTCGGGCTACTGGTCGCGGCAGCCCACGGCGTTCCGCAGACCGTGACCGGCGCAGCCCCCTGAGTCGCCTTCGCCTCGAGGGGACGGCGCCGGAGGGCCGGCGGGCGCACCAGGGCTGGCAGGTTCGGGCCCGCGCAAAGGACTGCCGGCCGGGGCGCGACAATCGGCGCCCATGACCACGACGAATTCCTCCGGCGCCCCGGTGCCCCATGCCCACCGCCCCGCGCAGCGGCCGACCACCCTCGACACGACGCGCATCGACGACACGCGCATCAAGGCGGTGCGACCGCTGATCACGCCCGCGCTGCTGCAGGAGTGGCTGCCCGCGCCGGACGCGGCCCAGGCGCTGGTCGAGTCGAGCCGCGCGGCGCTCTCGCGCGTGCTGCACGGGCAGGACGACCGGCTCATCGTGGTGGTGGGGCCCTGCTCCATCCACGACCATGGCCAGGCCATGGACTATGCGCGCCAGCTCAAGGCGCATGCCGACCGGCTGGCCGGCGAACTGCTGGTGGTGATGCGCGTGTATTTCGAGAAGCCGCGCACCACCGTCGGCTGGAAGGGCTACATCAACGACCCGCACCTGGACGGCAGCTTCGCGATCAACGAAGGGCTGGAGATGGCGCGGGCGCTGCTGCTGGATGTGCTCGCGCTCGGGCTGCCCGTGGGCACCGAGTTCCTGGACCTGCTCTCGCCGCAGTTCATCAGCGACCTCGTGAGCTGGGGTGCGATCGGCGCGCGCACCACCGAGAGCCAGAGCCACCGCCAGCTCGCGAGCGGCCTGTCGTGCCCCGTGGGCTTCAAGAACGGCACCGACGGCGGCGTGAAGGTGGCCTCCGACGCGATCCTCGCGGCCCAGGCCCCGCACGCTTTCATGGGGATGACCAAGATGGGCCAGGCCGCGATCTTCGAGACGCGCGGCAACCAGGACTGCCACGTGATCCTGCGCGGCGGCAAGCAGCCCAACTACGCCGCCGCCGATGTGGAAGCGGCCTGCGCGATGCTGCAGGCCTCCGGGTTGCGCGGGCAGGTGATGGTGGACGTGTCGCATGCCAACAGCAGCAAGCAGCACCGCCGCCAGATCGAGGTGGCCGCCGATGTGGCCGCGCAGATCGCGGGCGGCGACGCGCGCATCACCGGGATCATGGTCGAGAGCCACCTGCAGGAAGGCCGGCAGGACATCGTGCCCGGCCAGCCCCTGCAGGCCGGCGTGTCGGTGACCGACGCGTGCATCAGCCTCGCGCAGACGGTGCCGGTGCTCGACGGCCTGGCCGACGCGGTGCGGGCGCGGCGCACGCGCCGCTGAACCGCAGCCCGGCCGCCAGGGCCCCGCCCCGGGCCCCCGGCTGTTGTTTTCTGGAAGGATTCCACGTTTGCGTGGAACCGGTCGGCGGGTGGGCCGGTGTAGCATTCGGAAACATCCGCGCCTGCCCGTGCTGCCCCGGCACGGGTGGCGCGTCCACGCCACCCCATCCCTTCCACCCCCCACCATGCAGGTGCCGCCGCCACCGCTTCCGACACCGCCCCGCCCGGGGCGCCGGACCCCGTGCCGCGGGCCGGCGCGCTGACCATGGGCGCCCTTTCGGACTCTGTCTGCCGGCGCCTGGACGCGCTGCATGCGTGCGCCGTCCTCGATACCGCCACCGAAGAGTCCTTCGACCAGCTCGCCCGGCTGGCCGCGCACCTGTGCGGCGCGCCGCTGGCGGCCATCGGCTTCGTGGATGCCGACCGCGAGTGGTTCAAGGCCAGCGCCGGCATGCCGGTCGCGTCGCTGCAGCACCTGGCCGGAGCGCATGCGCTCTGCGCGCTGGCGCAGGACGGCCGGCTGGCGCAGGTGCGGGATGCCAGCACCCACCCCGTGCTGCGCGACCATCCGCTGGTGCTGGGGCCGCCGCGCGTGCGCATGGCCGCCTGCATGCCGCTCGCCACCGCCGAAGGGCTGGTGCTGGGCGCCGTGGTGGTGATGGACACCGCACCGCGCACCCTGCAGGGCGCGCAGCTGGAAGCCCTGCAGGCCATCGCCGGGCAGGCGATGGCGCTGCTGGAAGTGCGCCGCCAGCGCCGCAGCATGGCCCGCCGGGCGCAGGACCGCGCGCTCTCCGAGGAGCGCTTCCACCTCGTGGCGCGCGCCACGGCCGATGCGATCTGGGACTGGAACCTCACCGACGATTCGATGTGGTGGAACGAGGGCATGGAGACGCTCTTCGGCGTGCCGCTGCAGACGCTGCCGCACGACAGCACCTCCTGGACCCAGCGCCTGCACCCCGACGACAGCGACATGGTGCTGGAGGGCATCCACTCGGCCATCGAGGGCACGGCGCGCCACTGGACCGACGAATACCGCTTCCGCCGCCAGGACGGCAGCTACGCCTGGGTGCGCGACCGCGGCTTCGTGATCCGCGACGACGAGGGCCTGGCCGTGCGCATGGTGGGCGGCATGACCGACATCAGCGCCCAGAAGCAGAGCGCGCTGCAGGCCCAGCGCGACGCGAGCGCCCATGCCGAGCTGGTGCGCGTGCAGCAGCGCATGAGCGCGCCCGACCTGCCGCTGGACGAGGTGCTGCAGCTGGTGGCGCGCACGGCCATGGACCTGGCGGATGCGCACGGCGCGATGGTGGTGCTGCGCGAGGGCGACCGGCTGCGCGTGCGCGCGAGCATCGGCCGCCACGCCGCTCCGCTGCACGAGGTCCGGCCCGTGCTCGGCTACCCGCTGTGGCACCAGCTCGAATCGGGCGAGACGGTGCTGCACGGCGACGGCAAGCATTCGCTGGCCCATGCCTCGATGGCCACCGACGGCGGCCGGCACGGCGCGCTGTCCTTCGTCGCCGCGCCGCTGCGCGCGGGCGAGACCGTGCTGGGCATGCTCAAGGTGAACGCCGATCCGCTGTTCACGTTCTCGCAGCGCCACGTGGCCTATGTGCAGATCCTGGCCGAATCGCTGGGCGCGGTGCTGCAGCTGCGCAGCTACGCGGCGCAGTTGAGCGCGTCCGAGCAGCAGTACCGCGCGCTCTTCGACGCCCATCCCCAGCCCATGTGGGTCTACGAGCGCGGCAGCCTGCGCATCCTGGCCGTGAACCGGGCGATGGTGCGCCACTACGGCTACAGCGAGGCCGAGCTGCTGCGCATGACCACCGTGCAGTTCTGGCCCGAGGAGGACCGGGCCGCCAACGAGATCGAGGCACGCGCCCTGCCGCCGGGCGTGCGGCGCGACGCGGTCCACCGCCGCCACGTCAAGAAGGACGGCACCTTCCTCGACATGGAGGTGTACGCGGGCGACATCACCTTCAATGGCCTTTCGGCCCGCCAGGTGCTGGCCACCGACGTGACCCAGCGCATGCGCGTGGAGCGCGAGCTGGTGCGCGTGGGCACGGTGCAGCGGCTGCTGAGCGCCTGCAACGAGGCGCTGGTGCGCGCCACCGGCGAGGCGGCGCTGCTCTCGGAGGTGTGCCGCATCGCCCGCGAGGTGGGCGGGTTCCGCAGTGCCTGGGTGGGCATGGTGCGCCGCTGGAATGCCGCGGGGGCCGAGCGCCAGAGCATCGAGCCCGTGGCCTGGTCGGGCCTGACCGCCGTGGGCGTGGAGACGCTGCGCCCCATCGGCACCCCGGGCGCTCCCTGGACGCCGCACAGCCCCGGCCCCTCGGGCGAGGCGCTGCGCAGCGGCCGGCCCGTGATCGTGCACGACGTGCAGCGCGCGCCCCTGGCCGACGTATGGGCGCGGCCGCTCGCGCAACTGGGCCTGCCGGCCGTCATCAGCCTGCCGCTGCGCGATGCCGAGCAGGTGTTCGGCCTGCTCACCCTCTATCCCGAGACGGTGCTGGAGACCGGCGCCGAGGAGGCCGAGCTGCTCCAGCAGCTCGCCAACGACATCGCCTTCGGGCTGGGCAGCCTGCGCACGCGCCAGGACCAGCAGCGCCTGCAGGCCGTGGTGCTCAAGGCCGCGGCCGCCGTGTCGGCCAGCACCGGCACCCAGTTCTTCAAGCAGCTGGCCAGCCACATGTGCGACGCGCTGGGCGCGCAGGCCGGCTGCGTCACGCGGCTGCTGCCGCAGCCGGCGGGGCAGCTGCCGCGCGCGGTGACGCTCTCGCGCGTGGAGGAGGGCGTGGTCCAGCCCAATGCCGAGTATGGGCTGGAAGGCACGCCGAGCCTGCGCCTGGTGAACGAATCCGAATGCGTGATCCCGCACGGCGTCTCGGAGCTGTACCCGCAATCGCCCGTGGCGCGGCTGGGCGCGCAGGCCTATGTGGGCCTGCAGCTGCGCGACACCGACGGCCGGGCCATCGGGCTGATCTTCGTCGTCTTCCGCGAGCCCCTGCAGCAGCCGGGCATGGTGGTGTCCACGCTGCGCATCTTCGCGGCGCGGGCCGCGGCCGAGATGGCGCGCCAGGCCTCGGACGCGCACATCCGCCGCCAGGCCTCGCTGCTGGACAAGGCGCGCGACGCGATCATCGTGCGCGACCTCGACCACCGCATCACCTTCTGGAACGAAGGCGCCGAGCGCCTCTACGGATGGAAGCGCGAGGAGGCGACTGGCCAGTCCATCGCCACGCTGCTCTACCAGGACGCCCAGGAATTCCTGCGCGCGACCGGCACGACGCGCAAGCAGGGCGAGTGGACCGGCGAGATCGTGCAGTTCCACCGCGACGGGCGCCGCCTGGACGTGGAAGGCCGCTGGACGCTCGTGAAGGGCGAGCAGGGCCAGCCGGACGCGATCCTCGCGATCAACACCGACATCGGGCAGCGCAAGGCCACCGAGCGCGAGATCCAGCGGCTCGCGTTCTACGACTCGCTCACCGGCCTGCCCAACCGCATGCTGCTCATGGACCGCATGCGCCAGGCGCTGGCCACGGCGCAGCGGCGCCGCCAGGGCGGCGCGCTGCTGTTCATCGACCTGGACAACTTCAAGACCCTCAACGACACCCTGGGCCACGACCAGGGCGACGTGCTGCTGCAGCAGGTGGCCGCGCGCCTGAACACCTGCGTGCGCTCGGTGGACACCGTGGCCCGCCTGGGCGGCGACGAGTTCGTGGTGATGATCGAAGCCCTGAGCGCGCGCCCCGAAGAGCTGGCCATGAGCGCCCGCACCGTGGGCGAGAAGATCCTGGCGGTGCTGGCCACCCCCTACGTGCTGCAGGGCTACCACTACCGCAGCACGCCCAGCATCGGCGTGGCGCCGTTCAGCGATGCGCGCACCACCACCGTGGGCGAGCTGCTCAAGCAGGCCGATCTGGCCATGTACCAGGCCAAGACCGCGGGCCGCAACACGCTGCGCTTCTTCGACCCCGGCATGCAGGCCGTGGTCACGGCGCGCGCCGAACTGGAAAACGACCTGCGCACCGCCCTGGCGCGCGAGCAGTTCGCGCTCCACTACCAGCCGCAGGTGGACCACCAGGGCCGCGTCACCGGTGTCGAGGCGCTGGTGCGCTGGCCGCACCCGCAGCGCGGCCTGGTCTCGCCCGGCGAATTCATCCCGCTGGCCGAGGAGACCGGCCTCGTGCTGCCGCTGGGCCGCTGGGTGCTCCACACGGCCTGCGCCCAGCTCGCGCGCTGGCAGGGCGAGCCCGGCCGGGCGCACCTCGGCATGGCAGTGAACGTGAGTTCGCGCCAGTTCCACCACGAGGCCTTCGTGGACGACGTGGTGCGCGCCATCGCCACGACCGGCGCGCCGGCCGCCCGCCTCAAGCTGGAGCTGACCGAGAGCCTGTTCGTCGAGGACATGGAAACCACCATCGCCACCATGTCGGCGCTGCGCGCGCATGGCGTGGGCTTTTCGCTGGACGACTTCGGCACCGGCTACTCGTCGCTCAGCTACCTCAAGCGCATGCCGCTCGACCAGCTCAAGATCGACCAGAGCTTCGTGCGCGACCTGCTGACCGACCCGAACGACGCGGCCATCGTGGACACGATCATCGCGCTCTCGCGCAGCCTCGGGCTGGACGTGATCGCCGAGGGCGTGGAGACCGCCGAGCAGCGCGAGCGGCTGGAGCGCGCGGGCTGCCTCGCCTACCAGGGCTACTTCTTCAGCCGGCCGCTGCCCGTGGCGGCGCTGGAAACCTTCCTGGCGGACGCCCGGCCATCCGCGGCCTGACCGCCCGGCCGGCCTAGGTCCGGCCGAGCAGGCGAGGGAGGGCCAGGCCCGCCGCCGTCAGAGCGCCTTTCCGCGCCGAACCCTTCACCCCACTGCTCCCCCTCAGGCAGTGCCTTGCAGGCCCTCCACGGCCCCCGTGTGGCTTTCTCCAGGGCCCTGGCCCCCACCACCGTGCAAATCCCGCGGAAGCCGATCCCTTTGCGATGCCTCTGCCTGGCAGCCCCTGCCGGGCGGATGCACGTCCGTCCTGCCCGTGTGCCCCGGCGCTGTTCTCCTGTTTTCTTCTTGATGTCTTTATAAAAACATAGTCGTAGTAGTAAGCACCGCCCCGTTCTGTGGACAACCGGGTTTTTCCGTTGCGCGACAAGGGACTTGGCTGCACGCCAACCCTGTGGGTGGGAGGGGGTTGCCGCTGTCCGTCCGGCGGGGACAAATCCGGGAAAGGGGCTGCCGCTGTGGACAAGCGCCCGGTTGTGCGGGAAATGTCCCCAGACTTGTCCTTGAAGGGGCGTCTGGCACGGATTCAGCATGAAAAGCCCTCCATGCCGCCGGATTCATTCGATAGTTTGCTATTAAAAATGTAGCGAATGGCGAGAGTGCACTTCATTCCCGGATGCCGTGGATCCGGCCCGGGCGCTCCATGGCGCGGCGGCCCGGCCCCGAAAAGTGCCCGCACCGGCCCGGCCGGTGTCCGCCAGCGCGCCCCAGGCCGCCTCTCTTTTCATGACCCGATCGCCGCCACCGTCTCCATCCAGCCGGGGAAACGGTGCCTCTCGCTTTGCCCAGCCCCCCGAGGCGCCCTGGATCCGGATGTTCTGTTATTCCTCTAAGGCTTTTATCAATCCATAGGAATAGTAGTAAGGGCACCCCCTTCGTGTGGACAAGCGGCTTTTTCCCAGTGCCGGCGCGGACTTGGGGTGCGCCGAACCCTGTGGTGGAAGGTCGGGTGACGGCGCGCGGCCGGCGATAACAACTTCGGCCATCGGCCAGCGGCTGTGGATAAGTGGGCAGTTGCTCCCGAAGCATCCCCAGCGTTATCCACAGGAGTGCCGCCGCGAAGGCGGCGGGTACCGGATGGAGCGGGCACAAAAAAGCCCCGCGGTGCGGGGCTGGAGGGAGGTGAGCAGGGCTTGGAGGGCCGGTCGGCTCAGAAGTGGTACGCGTAGCGCACCTGGAGGAAGTTGTCGCCCGGGTTGGGCTTCTTGATGCCGGCGTTGGAGAGGTGCTGCACGCGCACCATCACTTCATGCTCGCGCTGGGCGCCCAGGCTGTAGCCCAGGCCCAGGTGGGAGGCGAAGTTGTAGCGGGTGCTGAATTCCTTCTCGGGCGTGTGGAAGCGCTTGTCCATGTAGGTCACGCCGATGCCGCCTTCCCAGAAGAAGGCCGAGCGGCCGTTGTCGGGGCGCAGGCGGAAGGTGGGCGTCACGCCGACCAGCGTGGTGTGGCTCGCGCCGCCCGGCACCGCGTCGAACGACCAGCGGCTGGCGTAGATGTCCCAGTAGCCGCGCACTTCGTGGCCCAGGAGTTCGCTGCGCCAGGAGGCCCAGGGCAGGGTGACGCCCACGGTGGCGGAGTCGGTCTGGTGCTCGGCCCAGCCTCCCTGGACGTAGACCGATGGGGTCAGGGCGTTGGCGGTCTGTGCCTGGACGCCCAGGGCGGCCGTGGCGGCGAGCATGAAAAAAGCGCTCCGGGCCGCCAGGGCGGCGCGGGAGCGCTTCGTGAATGGATGAGGCATGTTGTGAATTCCCAGTTTTGTACGCGACCGTGAGGTTACACAATCCGTGTAACCCACTGTAGGACAGGGTCTGGGAGCCTCCATGTAGGCGGCAACCGCGTCAGCAGCGGCCGCCTGTCATGGCTGGCATCAACGCGACGCGGGGGGAGCGGGCGGCGCCGGAGCGCGCTCGCCGTGGGCCCCATGGCCACCCGGCTTGCCGTCCCGGCCGGGGCGCCCGTCCTTGCCATCCTTGCCGCGCATGCCGTCGTGGCCATGCATGCGCCGGCTTTCCTGGTCGAACACCTTCTGCTGCGCCGGGTTGAGCGCGGCATAGAAGGTCTTCACGGCCTCGTCGCGGCGGTCGGCTTCGGCGCTGCGCTGGGCGCGCAGGGCCCGCATGCGGTCGATGCGCTCAGGCGTGGTCAGCTGGTCCAGGTTTTGCGCATCCAGGCGGGCCGGGCGCGGGCCCTGCGGCTGCATGGCGGCGGTGAAGGCGTCCCAGGCCGGCTGCTGCGCCGGCGTGAGCTGCAGCTTCTGCTTGAGGGCCTCGGCATGCCGGGCCATGCGTGCCTGGCGTTCTTCGGGGCTGGGCATGCGGTGCGGGCGCTCGGCGCCCGGTGCGGCGGCGGCGGGGGGCGGGGGCGGTGCCACGGGGGCGGGCTGGGCGAAGGCCGGCACGGCCAGGGCGGCCATCAGGGCGGCGGCAGCGGTGGCGGTGGCGATGCGTCGTTGCAGGAAACGGGCGGTCATGGAGATGTCCTTTCGTGCCCCGGGGGGCGTTGCCGTCGCGGTCGGTGTCGTGCGGCGGTTGAAGGCAGTGTCGGCCGGCCATGTTTCGGGCCCATGAGGGCTGCGTATGGCTGTGTAAAGTTGTTCCGGGGTTGTGTTGCGCTGGCGGAACGATTCAGGATGAAAAAGCCACCATGCCGCCGTTTTCATTGAATAGTTTGCTATTGATTCAATAGTGAATGAGGAGAGGAGGCTCCCGGAGCCTCTCCGCCGGACGGCCCCGGCCCGCGTGCAGCAACGACAATGGCGGCCCTCGGCCGGCACCGCTGCCGGCGCGCCCCTTGGCCCTTTGCTTTCGCGGGCGCAACGCACCAAAGGAATCCCCCCGTGTTCAAGAACATGATCGTCTACCGCATCGCCGAATGGCATGCGGAGCTGCCGCAACTCGAAGAAGCCCTGGCCCGCACCCCGTTCGTGGAATGCGGCGCCACCCAGGAAAAATCCGTCGGCTGGGTCCCGCCCCGCGGCGATGCCCACGGCGCGCTCGCCGAATCGGTGGGCGGGCACTGGATCCTGCGCTTCATGGCCGAATCCAAGATGCTCCCGGGCTCGGTGCTGGCGCGCCGGGTCAAGGAAAAGGCCGCGCGCATCGAGCGCGAGACCGGCCGCAAGCCCGGCAAGAAGGAAACCCGCGACCTGAAGGACGAGGCCAAGCTCGACCTGCTGCCCATGGCCTTCACGAAGCAGGGCTCGATGTGGGTCTGGATCGATCCCGAGGCGCGCCTGCTGGTGCTGGACACCGGCAGCCAGGGCCGCGCCGACGAGGTGGTCACCCTGCTGGTGGAAGCGCTGCCGGGCCTGTCGGTCTCGCTGGTGGACACGCAGACCGCGCCGCAGGCCGCGATGGCGCACTGGCTCAAGGAGCAGGAGCCCCCCGTGGGCTTCAGCGTGGACCGCGAGTGTGAACTGAAGAGCGCCGACGAATCCAAGGCCGTGGTGCGCTATGCCCGCCACCCGCTCGACATCGACGAGATCCGCGAGCACATCGCCGCCGGCAAGCTGCCCACCAAGCTCGCGATGAGCTGGGACGACCGCGTCGCCTTCGTGCTCACCGAAGGGCTGCAGATCAAGAAGGTGTCGTTCCTCGACACGGTGTTCGAGGGCCGGGGCCAGGACGACAGCGGCTTCGACACCGACGTGGCGATCGCCACGGGCGAGCTCTCCAAGATGATCCCGGACCTGGTCGAGGCGCTGGGCGGCGAGGGGCGCACCGGCCTGGACGGCCCCGCCGCCGTGCCGGGCGGCCGCGCCGATGCGCCTTCCTCGGCAACGGCTGCCGCTGCCGCCACCGCCGGGGCGGACGACGACGACGCGCCGTTCTGATGGGCTGCCGCCGCCCCTGCGGCGGCCTCCGGCTCCCAGGCCCCCAGCCCACCCGGCTGCGGGGCCTTTTCTTTTTGGGGGACGGGCCGGGCCCGCGCTCGGGGTTTTCACAAGGATTAAGGCGCGGCTCAGAAGCCTTCAGCCCCGCGGGGGCCCATCGCTGCAAGACTGCGCCCTTCTTTTTTCCTTCCTTCCTTCCATCCACCCATCCGGCCCAGCGCCCGGGAGCGAGACCATGGCGACGACCCCCTCCACCCTTCCGTCCGTGGACAGCACCCGCCTGTCCGCCCTCGTGCAGACCGCCGCGCAGCAGGGCCTGCTGGCCGCCTGGTCGGACTACCTGCAGGATGTCCGCGCCTCCCTCGCCCAGGGAGCGCCCGCGCCGATCATCACGCTCGCGCAGGTCCAGGCCCTGGCGGAGGCCGACCCGGCGCTGGCCGACCGGGTGAATGGCGCGGTACAGGGCGCGGTACAGGGCGCGGTACAGGGCGGTGCGGGCCCGGTGGCGACCGTGCGGGCTGCTGCCGCCGCGGTGCCCGCAACGCCGCCGGCCACCCGCTCCCTGCTCGCCCCGAGCGATTTCCTCGAGGGCAACGGGCAATCGGTCGATCGGCTGTCGGGCCTGGCCTTCCAGAATTGGGGACGCACGGTGTCCAGCATGCCGGGGGTGACCTGCTTTCCCAAGACCCGGGCGGGCGTGCAGGCCATCGTGCAATGGGCCGCGGCCAACGGCCGCAGCGTGCGCTGCGCCGGCTACCGCCACACCTGGACCTCGCTGTACGCGGAGGATGGCGAGGTGCTGGTCTCCCTGCTGCCGCTGTCGGTGGCGACCCAGCTGCCCGCCTCCGAGCCGCCCATCGACCCCACCAACGAGCTCCAGGGCATCGCCATCACCGGCTACGTGGAGGACCAGGGGGTGCGCAAGGCGCTGTGCCGCATCGGCGCCGCCACCACCAACGAGCAGTTCCGGCAGTGGTGCCTGAGCGCGCAGGGCGGCCAATGGGACTGGACGCTGCCGCTGAACGTCATCATGGTGGAGATCACCTTCGGCGGCAGCAATGCGCCGGTCTGCCACGGCGCCGGATGGGGCAACCAGACCCTGAGCGACCTGGTGGCCGAGATCGAATTCGTCAATGCCCGCGGCGAGCTGCAGACCGTCAGCGACCCGGCGCTGCTGCGCTCCGCGGCGGGCGCGTTCGGCCTGCTGGGCGTGGTGACGGCGCTCACCCTCAAGCTCGACCCGATGAGCTATGCGGTGCTCGCGCCGCGCCGCGAACGGCTGGCCCTGTCGGTGCCGCCGCCCGAGGGCTTCGCCGTGCCGCCGCAGGTCGATATGTCCGGCATCACGCCGCAGGACCTCGCGGCCGCGCGCGCCGACTTCGTCTCGCGCTGCGAGACCGACTACTACGCCGAGTGGTTCTGGTTCACCTTCCAGCCCGACTGCTGGATCAACACCTGGAAGAACGGCGGCCGGCGCGAGGACGCGGTCGATTACCCGAGCCCGCTGGAGACCCGCGCGCAGGAGCTGCAGGAATACCTGGCCGGCCTGCTGATCGACACCCCGCTGTTCCAGGCGCTGCCCCAGGACATGCAGGCCAAGCTGCTGGGCGACAGCGCGATGGCCTTCCTGCCCACCGAGGGCGCCACCACGCCGCTCATCGACGGGCTGCATTTCCGGCGCGGCATCCAGAACATGCGCGTGCTGGACATGGAGTTCGAGATCCCCATCCCCGAACGCGCCGACCAGCCCGGCCAGCCCGACTGGAACCTCTGCCAGCGGGCCTGGTGGGACGCGATCGCCGTCATCTACGGGGTGTTCGCCTCGCAGGGCATCGCGCCGATGCGCCTCACGCTGGAGATGCGCATCATGGGCGGCTCCGGCATCACGCTGGCGCCCCAGCGCGGCAATGACCTCGGCACCTGCTCCATCGAGCTGCTCACCACGCTGAACACCGATCCGGGCGAATGGGCGCAGCTCATGCAACAGATCACCGATGCCTGGGCGCACTACACGGACGCGCAGGGCCGCCCGCTGAACATCCGGCCGCACTGGGCCAAGCAGTGGCAGGGCCTCAGCCTGCGCGGCCAGCCCATCGAGGACCATCTGCGCACGGTGGCCTATGCCGGCCAGTGGCCGGTGTTCGGCCAGGACCTCGCGGCCATCGCCAGCGCGGGCGGCTACACGGTCGCCGACATGCGCCAGCGCTTCTCGAACCCGCTGATCGACCGCGTGTTCGCCCCCGCGTTCCAGGCACCGGCCCCCTGACGCCCCTGCCGGCCCCGGGGGTTTGCGCGGGCGCCCGTCCGGCGGCACCATGGGCGCCCCGGCCGCCAGCCGGCCCTTTCGTTTCCTGTCTTTTCTTCCGAAGGTGCCCTCCATGTTCCATTCGCTACCACCGTCCCTCCGCCGCCTGCGCCTTGCCGCCGCGGCCTGCATCGCCGCCGCCTGCCTGGCCGGCCCCGGCGTGCTGCCTGCCCATGCGCACCATGGCTGGTCCTGGGCCGAGGAGGCGCAGTCGGAGCTGTCCGGCACCGTGCAGCGCGTGGAGCTGTCCCCGCCGCACCCCTTGCTGGACGTGCGCGCGGCCGACGGCACCGTCTGGCGCGTGGAGCTGGGCAACCCCGTGCAGACCGAGCGCTCGGGCTTCACCGCCCAGTCCGCGCGGGCGGGCGACACGGTCAAGGCCATCGGCAACCGCGACAAGGACGCCACGAAGCACCGCATGAAGGCCGTGCAGATCGAGGTGGGCGGCAAGGCCTACGTCCTCTACCCCGAGCGCGTGCAGAAGCGCTGACCGTTCGCAAGTCCCGCGATGGATGCCCCGCAGATCCCCGCCGTCCTGCTGCCCTGGCTGCAGGCGCTCGCCGGCTGGCCGCCCGCCGCGTGGCTCAAGGCCTCCGGCACGGCCTACCTGGTGGTCAACGCGGCACACATCGCCGCGCTGGGCCTGGGCGTGGGCACGGCCCTGCTGCTGGACCTGCGTCTGCTCGGGTGGATCGGCCGGGCGCTGCCGCTCGCGGTGATCGGGCCCTTCCTCTCGCGCGCGGCGGCCGCGGGGCTGTCGGCCGCAGTGGCGACGGGGCTGTGGCTTTTCGCGGTGCGCCCCGTGGACTATGCGCAGAACCCGGCCTTCCTGGCCAAGCTCGCCCTGCTGGCGCTGGCGTTCGCCAACGTGGCCGCCATGCACTGGGGCGGGCGCTGGGCACGCACGCTGCAGGCGGGGCGTGCCGCCCCCCTGGCCCGGGGGCAGGCCGCCGCCTCGCTGCTGCTCTGGCTGGGCGTGGTGCTGGCGGGGCGCTGGATCGGTTTCCTGTAGGCGGGGCAAGGCCCCCGCCCCGGGCCTGCGGCTACCATCGCCCCCCATGGCGCTCAACTGGGTCTGGATCGGCTTCTTCACCATCGCGTTCGCAACCGCCGCCGTGCGCTGGGCCCTGGGCGATGCCGACATCTTCCAGGCGCTGCTGGCAGCGATGTTCACGGCCGCGCGCTCGGGCTTCGAGATCTCCCTCGGGCTCGCGGGCGTGATGGCGCTCTGGCTGGGCCTGCTGCGCGTGGGCGAACGCGCGGGCATGGTGGAACTGCTCGCCCGCGCGGCCGCGCCGCTGCTGCGCCACCTGTTCCCCGGCGTGCCCCAGGGCCACCCGGCCCAGGGCGCAATGACCATGAACCTCTCGGCCAACCTGCTCGGGCTGGACAACGCGGCCACGCCGCTCGGCCTCACGGCCATGCGCGAGCTGCAGTCGCTGCACACCGGCCCGCGCGACGAGGCCAGCAACGCGCAGATCATGTTCGTGGTGATGAACACCGCCGGGCTCACGCTGATCCCCACCTCGGTCATCGCGATCCGCCAGAGCACCGCCCTGCAGCAGGGCCTGGGCCCGGGCTTCAACGCGGCGGACATCTTCCTGCCCACGCTGGTGGTCACCTTCGTCTCGCTGCTCGCGGGCGTGCTGGCCGTGGGCCTGTGCCAGCGCCTGCCGCTCTGGCGCCCGCGGCTGCTGCTGCCCGTGGCGGCCGTGGCCGGCCTGCTGGGCGCGGCCGTGTGGGCGCTGGGCCGGCTGCCGGCCGAGCAGGCCGCCCGCATCGTGGGCACCACGGGCGCGGCGGTGGTGCTGGGCGTGGTGCTGCTCTTCATCCTGGCCGGCGCGGTGCGCCGCATCAACGTGTACGACGCCTTCATCGACGGTGCCAAGGAAGGCTTCGGCGTGGCCGTGCAGATCGTGCCCTACCTCGTGGCGATCCTGGTGGCCATCGGCGTCTTCCGCGCGGCCGGCTGCATGGATGCGCTGATGGCCGCCATCGGCGCGGGCGTGGCCGCGATGGGCTGGGACACCGCCTTCCTGCCGGCGCTGCCCGTGGCGCTCATGCGGGTGCTCTCGGGCGCGGGCGCGCGCGGGCTGATGATCGACGTGATGCAGGTGCACGGCGTGGATTCGTTCGCCGGCCGGCTGGCCGCCATCGTGCAGGGCTCCAGCGAAACCACCTTCTACGTGCTGGCCGTGTACTTCGGCAGCGTGGGCGTGAAGCACACGCGCCACGCGCTGGCCTGCGCGCTCCTCGCCGATGCCGCGGGGCTGGCGGCGGCCATCGCGGTGGGCTACGCGATGCTGCGGTGATGGCTCCCGGCGCCATGCCGACGGGACACCTTCCGCGAGAATCGCGTCATTCGTAGTTTTGGTGGTTGTATGCCTGTTGAAGCAGCTCTCTATTCCAGATACCCGAGCGGGCAGCCAAGAAAAGCATTCCCAAGGTGATCGGCATCGTGGGTTTGTCTTTTTTGAAAAAAGAGAAAATATTCAGTCCCTCCGGGCCGAAATAATCCGACGAGCTGTAATCGCCTTTTTCCACCGTGAACTTTGAAGCGAATTTCTCCATGAAATCGAAAGCATCGTCCCCCGTCAGGCCCAAGTCTTTCACCAGATCGGTATGGGGCGTGTATTCGATCTTTTTCCCGATATGACGAAACCCCATGGAATCGACACCCGAAGCAAGCTCAACCAGTTCTCGCCATAGTTCTGAAGAGGCGGCTACCATAGTCGGTCTTCCTTCTTTGCAAGAGAGTTATAGATCGTCACGGATTGATTGATGATTTGAAAAACATCGTATGCCAATACGGTCCATCCGACCCCTGGCACCAGGCGGCCCACGAAAGCTCCCAGATTTCGGGTAAATGTTATTTTGAGTGTTCTGAGGCTTGCGCCTGTGATAGTGGGCAAGGCGAAAGGCATTCGTTGCTGCAGCATGCTTCTTGACACCACCGAAGCGAGCGATGTGCCCTTGGTGGCTCCTCCGAATTTACCCCTTGTCGGAAGAAATGGCTGTCCTGAAAGGACCGCTGCCGCAGCGGCGATGTCTGCCCCACCCAATTGCTCCAGTGTCTGATCAATCGCTATCCAAAGAAACAATTCCTCAGCTGAAAGCCCGGTGAGATCGCGGTAGGCGTAGGTGTTGGACAAATCGCGCTCTTTTATCCGTTACCGAATTACCAATCGCTCAATAACCCGGCTTGATCATTTGATTTTCTGTTCAGATTTTTAATAAAGAAACCATGACTGACCATTCTCAGCGCCCCGAACTCCCCGACCACCTCTCCATCGACCCGCGCAGCAAGTTCCACCTGCCTGCCGTGTTCGAGCACGACATCGGCATCCGCTTCAACGGCAAGGAGCGCTTCGACGTGGAGGAATACTGCGTGAGCGAGGGCTGGATCAAGGTGCCTGCCGGCAAGACGGTGGACCGCAAGGGCCGGCCGCTCATGATCACCCTCAAGGGCGCCGTGGAGGCGTTCTATAAGTGAAAAGCCGGTCATGCCGGCTATTCCATTGAATAGTTTGCTATATAAATAATAGCAAATTAACGGGTGCCGGCGAGGGGGCAGCGGGCACCTTTTCGCGCCGCGGCCCCTTCGCGCCCCCGCTGGATGGCTCACTCGCAGGCGAACCGTGTCTGCAGGGTGGCGGGGTTCGTCGATGTGCTGGACGTGGACGTGCAGCGCTTGACGGCATCGTCCACGCGCTGCACGACGCGCACGGCGCCTTCGGCGTAGTCGCACGCAAGGAACTTGCCCTGCGGGTAGTCGCCCTCGAAGGCCCACACGGCCGTGGACGGGCCCTTGCCCCCCTTGGCGGGTTTGTCCGACTGCGGCATGAGCGCCGCGCCCTGGGCGGGCGGGCCGTCGAACACGTTGTGGCCGGTGAGGCGCAGGGGGCTCTGGCTGAGCACGACCTCCGTGCCCACGGGCAGGCCGGTGGCCTCCGCGCGGGGCGAGGCGAGGCGCACGGTGGCCGGGCATTCGAGCGCTTTCGGGGCCGCGAGCGCAGGGCCGGACAGGACCGCCGCTGCCAGCACGAAGGCGGCACGGCGGGCGGCCAGGCGGCGCGGAAGGGGGGGGTGGCGCATGGTGCCTTCTCCTTTTTCAGTCACTCGATGACGGAATACGCCGCAGCGTTGTTGCTGGGATCGGAGAAATTCCCGTTCTTGAGCTGGAGCTTGGGGCGTACGTAGCGCACGGACACCTTGGGCTTTTGCGTATCGCTCAGCCACTGGTCCATGATCCAGATGCCGCCGGCATCCTGCGAGATGAAGAACGCGGCGTGGTTGCCCGTGGGCAGGCTGCCGTACTTGCCGGCGCTGTTGAAGGTGGCGATCGCCGTGCCCTTCTTGATCTTGGCATTGCCGAACACGGTCTCGCCCTGTTTCCAGGAACTGGTCTGGGGCAGGTGCGCGTAGTGCTGCAGCAGGGCAACGCAGTGCTTGCTGCCGACCTTGCTGGTTCCCTCCAGCGATTCGGCATTCTGGTAGACGTAAGGCATCGTTTTCCGTGGTCGAGCAAAAAAGGGCGATCCTAGTCGGCGGCGTGTCAATTGCCGGGGCTGTTTCCAACAGTTTCAAACGCGTTCGAAAATCGCCGCGATGCCCTGCCCGCCGCCGATGCACATCGTCACCAGTGCATAGCGCCCGCCCGTGCGGTGCAGCTCCGCGATGGCCTTGGTGGCGATGATCGCGCCCGTCGCGCCCACGGGATGGCCCAGCGAAATGCCCGAGCCGTTCGGGTTGACGCGGGCCGGGTCCAGGCCCAGTTCCTGGATCACCGCGCAGGCCTGGGCGGCGAAGGCTTCGTTGGCTTCGACCACGTCCAGATCCTGCACCGACAGCCCCGTGCGCTGCAGCACGGCGCGCGTGGCCGGCACCGGGCCGATGCCCATGTAGGCGGGGTCCACGCCGGCATGCGCATAGCCCACGAGGCGTGCGAGCGGCCGCGCGCCCAGCGCCGCGGCGCGGTCGCCGGCCACCAGCACCAGCGCGGCCGCGCCGTCGTTGATGCCCGAGGCGTTGCCGGCCGTGACCGTGCCGCCCTCCTTGCGGAAAGCCGGCTTCATGCCGGCCAGCGCCTCCACCGTGGTGCCCGCGCGCACGTGCTCGTCGGTATCGAACACCACCGTGCCCTTGCGCGAGGCGATCTCCACCGGGACGATCTGCTCCTTGAAATGGCCGGCGGCGATGGCCGCCGCCGCGCGCTGCTGGCTGGTGGCCGCCAGCTCGTCCTGCATGGCGCGGCCGATGCGGTAGCGCTCGGCCACGTTCTCGGCCGTGATGCCCATGTGCATCTTCTGCCAGGGGTCGTGCAGGATGCCGAGCATGTAGTCGATGCTCGTGGCATCGCCCATGCGCGCGCCCCAGCGCGCCGCGGTGTCGAAGTAGGGGCCGCGGCTCATCGATTCGGAGCCCCCGCCGATGGCCACGTCGCAGTCGCCCAGCGCGATGGCCTGCGCCGCCGAGACGATGGCCTGCAGCCCGGAGCCGCAGAGCCGGTTCACGTTGAAGGCCGGCGTCTCCACCGGGCAGCCCGCATCGATGGCGGCCACGCGCGCGAGGTAGGCATCCTTCGTGTCGGTGGGAATCACGTTGCCCATCACCACATGGCCCACGGCATCGGCCGCGATGCCGCTGCGCGCGAGGGCCGCCTGCACGGCGGTGGTGGCCAGGCGCGTGTTGGGCACGTCCTTCAAGGCGCCGCCGAAGGAGCCGATGGCGGTGCGGGCGGTGGCGGCGATGTAGATGTCGCGGGGGAGCATGGTTGCTGGTCCTTCGATCAAAGAAAAAGCGGAAAGGGTCGAATCTGCTTCTGTAGCCATGCCTGCGGGAGCGGCCGGCTTCAGGCGATGGAAATGGGCCGAAAGTAATCGCTGATCAGCCGCGCCATCCAGGCATTGCACCCGCCGGCATTGCTTGTTTGAACCTGCCGGGTTTTATAAGTCATTGATTCACAATGTTATTTTTTAGGGGAAATCCAAAGCTTTGACCTTTTGGGTTAAACGCTGGTTTAAACAACCCCATCTGCCAGATGCCAGCGAGCCCAGCGTCTCTGGCCAACGACGTATATCAATCCGTCATTGCGCAACTCATCCAGCAGCTTTTGCACCGCCTTGATGGTGAGCGAGGGCAGCACCTGGCGGAATTCACTGAGTGGTGCCCCCTCTCCGCCTTGGTCTTTGAGGTGTTGCAACAACAGAGCCTTGTTGGTGCCATGGTCCAGGCCCCTTTTTCGGGTGTAGGTGCCTCTGCTGCCCAGCGTCGCATACAGCGCGGCTGCAAGCATGTACCTGGCAGTCTTTCCCCGGCCCATCACTTCCACCACACCCGCCTCTGCCAGTGTGGGCAGGCGTTCCTGCAGTTCAGGAGTCAAGGGCCGGTCCTGCTCCAGGCGTTCCAGTGCCAGATAGTCGAGCGTTGAAAAGCTGCGCAGTCTCTCTTCTCCCAGCCGCTCCATGAACCGCACAAATGCCGGGTTGCGAATGCCGCCCTCCAGTGTGAGCCGCACCTCGTGCGCAGCGGTGCCTGCAAAGCTGGGCAAGGGTTTGCCCTGGCGCACGGCGCTTTCCATCATCAGGTTCAGGCCCTGGCCTGAACGCTCGATCAATCCGCAGCGCGCAAGGGCCTCGGCCAAGCGGCGATTGCGCGGATTTTGTTGGTCGATGATGTTCTCGGGTGTGATGCCAGGTGGCAGCCCCCCCGGGCTCACCACCTCCAGCCGCTTGGCAAATTGCCGCACGAAGATCGAACCGCCCAGACGGTAGTCCCGGTGGGCCACCGCATTCAGGATGGCCTCGCGCACGGGCACCTCGTCGAAAGTGGGCAGATCCATGCGAAAGAAATCGTCCTGGTAGCTTTGCCGGTCGTTGCGCTGGGTGATCTTTTTCCACAGGGCGTCTTGCCAAGCAAAAAAGCCTGCGCGGTATTCCTCCCGATCGGCTGCCGGCCCCGCAGCTTCGGACGAGCGGTATTCGAACACCAGTTCAGCCTGGGCCAGCCACCGGGTCAGGCCCGCGCGCGTGCCAAACAGGATGAGTGCGGCATAGCTCACTTGATCGCCCTCCACCAGCAGTTCGGCATCGCGCAGCGTCTGCTGATCGCTCAGGTCGAGTCTGCGCAAGTCGCCGCCCTTTTTGGCCCAGCGCTCGCGAAACAGCGCGATGGAATCGGACTCCAGATCCGCCAACGTGGCACCGGGGCAGGGTTGGGCTGAAAAGTCTGGTCCGGTCTCGGAAAAGATCTCGCGCAGCTCCGGCCCCTTCAATGCAACGAGGTCGTCACCCGCCCTTTTGAAATATTGACCGCCAATCTCCCATGCCGTGCCCGGCAGTCGGGCAGGGACATGCACGATCACCACACGCCCCTCGGGCAAATGGAGTTCTTCGACCGGGATGCGATGCCCCAGCCGTTGGTGCAAGCTTGCCTCCGCGCGTTCCGGCGCTTCGAAGGCCAGCGAACCTACGATGCGCCGTGGCCGCTTGTCCGTCACACCCAGCACCATGGTGCCGCCGCCTTCATTGGCCAGAGCCACGCAGTACTTGAGCAGCTTCTCGAAGTCGTAGCGCTGCTTGGCCTCCTTGAACTCCAGGCGTCGGCCTTCGGGTTCGATCAGCCATTGCTGGAGTTGGGCAGGAGAAGTGGGCATGGCGACAGTGAGGTGGGATGCAGCGGAGTTTAGAGATTCCCATGACATTGCGACGCCGGGGCCCGCCGGCGATGCGCGGCATCGGCCGTTGGGTTTTTGCTGAGTTTCAGCCTCCCGCCGGCCCCGCCAGATCGTCCAGGATCGGGCAGTCCGGCCGCCCGTCGCCGTGGCAGCAGCCCACTAGCGACTGCAGCGTGCGCTGCATGGCCTGCATGGCAGCGATGCGCTGGCCCAGGTCGTCGATGTGGGCCTGGGCGACGCGCTTGACCTGGCGGCTCGCGCGGCCCTGGTCCTGCCAGAGGCCGAGCAGGGTGGCGATCTCCTCCATCGAGAAGCCCAGGTCGCGCGCGCGGCGGATGAAGCGCAGCGTGTGCACGTCGGCCTCGGTGTACTGGCGGTAGCCGCTTTCCGTGCGGGCCACGCTCCGCAGCAGCCCCAGGGACTCGTAGTGGCGCACCATGCGCGCGGAGACGCCCGCGCGCTCGGCCGCGGTGCCGATGGGGACCGGCCTGCCGCCGGCGGGGGCGGCCGCTGCAGAGCGGGCGGCTCGGGCGGTGCTCATGGCGCGACCGTGTAGCCTTCTTCGGCGATGGCGGCGGCCACCGCATCGCGCGGCTGGGCGGTATCGACCGTGACGCGGCCCGCGGGGCGGTCGATGGCCACGGTGGCGGCTGGATCGAGCTGGCGCACCGCCTGCGTGACGGCGCGCTCGCAGTGGCCGCAGGTCATGCCCTGGACCTGCAGGATGTGCTGTTGTGGCTGTTGCTCTGGCATGGATGGGGCTCCTTGTCGTGCGCCCCGGAGGGCGGGGTGGGTTCAATCGAAGGCGGAGACGCCATCGTGAACCCTGACATAGTGGCAGAGTCAAGCGCCGACCGGTCTGCGGCGGGGCATTGACCTTGCCATGGTGGCAGGGGTTAAGGTGCCTGCATGGATGCATCCCCTTCCCCCTCTGCTGCCACCCGCGCGCCCGCTGCCGGGCCGGCGCAGTCCGCAGACCAGGCCACCCTGGACCTCGGCATCGGCGGCATGACCTGCGCGAGCTGCTCCGGTCGCGTGGAGCGCGCGCTGCGCAAGGTGCCCGGCGTGCGCAGCGCCGAGGTCAACCTGGCCACCGAGCGCGCCCATGTGGTCTATGCCGCCCCCGCCGATGGCGCGTCCGCAGCGATGGACGGGTTGCTGCGCCGCGCCGTGCGCAACGCGGGCTACGAGCCGCGCGCGGCCGATGCGCCAGAGTCTCCGCAGGACGCCTCGCCATGGGCCGGTTTCGGCCCCGTGGCGGCCGGGATCGCCCTGTCGCTGCCGCTCGTGCTGCCGATGGCGGGCGCCCTGGCGGGCCGCGACTGGATGCTGCCCGCGCTGCTGCAGTGGCTGCTGGCCACGCCGGTGCAGTTCGTGCTGGGCGCGCGCTTCTACCGCGCGGGCTGGCATGCGGTGCGCGCGCGTGCCGGCAATATGGACCTGCTGGTGGCCATCGGCACCAGCGCGGCCTACGGGCTCTCGCTGTGGCTGTGGCTCACGGCCGGCCATGGCGCAGGCGCGGGGCACGTGCCGCACCTGTATTTCGAGGCGTCGGCCGTGGTGATCACACTGGTGTTGCTCGGCAAATGGCTGGAGGCCCGTGCCAAGCGGCAGACCACGGCGGCGATCCGCGCGCTGCACGCGCTGCGGCCCGAGGCGGCCCACTGGATGGGCCCGGACGGCGAGGTGGACGTGCCCGTGGCCGAGGTGATGGCCGGCGACCGCATCGCCGTGCGCCCCGGCGAGCGCATCCCCGTGGACGGCACGGTGCTGGAAGGCCGCACGCAGGTGGACGAATCCATGCTCACGGGCGAGCCGCTGCCGGTGGCGCGTGGACCTGGCGACGCGCTCACGGGCGGCTCCGTCAACGGCGAGGGCCGGGTGGTGGTGCAGGTGACGGCCGTGGGCGCCGAGACGGTGCTGGCCCGCATCATCCGCCTCGTGGAGGACGCGCAGGCCGCCAAGGCGCCCATTCAGCGGCTGGTGGACCGCGTCTCGGCCGTGTTCGTGCCGGTGGTGCTGGCGCTGGCGCTGCTCACGCTGCTGGGCTGGCTCGCGGCCGGCGCGGGCGCCGAGGCCGCGCTCATCCATGCCGTGGCGGTGCTGGTGATCGCCTGCCCCTGCGCCCTGGGGCTGGCGACGCCGGCCGCCATCATGGCGGGCACGGGCGTGGCGGCGCGGCACGGCATCCTGATCAAGGACGCGCAAGCGCTGGAGATGGCCCACCGCGTGGACACGGTGGCCTTCGACAAGACCGGCACGCTCACGCAGGGCCAGCCCGTGCTGCGTGCCTTCGATACCCGGCCCGGAGCGGCGGCCGACGCCGATGCCCTGCTGGCCGTGGCGGCTGCGCTGCAGGCCGGCAGCGAGCACCCGCTGGCACGCGCCACGCTGCAGGCGGCGCGGGACCGGGGCATGCCCACCCCTGCGGCCGCGGACGGCGTGCACGCCGTGCCCGGGCTGGGCACCGAAGGCACGGTGGGTGGCGTGGCCTGGTGCGTGGGCAGCCTGCGCTGGATGGCGGCGCAGGGGGCCGACGTGCCCGCCGCGCTGGCCGACCGCGCGGCGGCGCTGCAGGAAGAGGGCGCCACCGTCTCTGCGCTGGCCGAAAGGTTGCCCGGCAGCAACGCGGCCGTGCGGGCGCTGCTGGCCTTCGGCGACGAGCCCAAGCCTGGCGCGGCCGCGGCGATCGCTGCACTGCGGGCGCGTGGCCTGCGCACTGTGATGGTCTCGGGCGACAACCGCGGCGCGGCCGAGGCCATGGCCGGCCGGCTGGGCCTGCGGCCCGAGGCAGGCGAGGTGATGGCCGAGGTGCTGCCCGCCGACAAGGCCGCGTGCATCTCCCGGCTGCGGGCCTCCGGCGGGGACGGTGCGGCTGCGCCGCGTGTGGTGGCGATGGTGGGCGACGGCGTGAACGACGCGCCCGCGCTCGCTGCGGCCGACGTGGGCATCGCCATGGGCAACGGCACCGACGTGGCCATGCACGCGGCCGGCGTCACGCTCATGCGCGGCGACCCGGCGCTGGTGGCGGCGGCGTTCGACATTTCGCGCCGCACGGTGGGCAAGATACGGCAGAACCTGTTCTGGGCCTTCGCGTACAACGTGGCCGGGATACCGCTGGCGGCGCTCGGCTACCTCAGTCCGGTGGTGGCCGGCGCGGCCATGGCGCTCAGTTCAGTGAGCGTGATGGCAAATGCCCTGCTTTTGAAGCGATGGCGCCTTTGAGAATTCCATTCCCTTCGGTTACGCTTGGCGGTCAAGCTGCTACGTTTTGTTTCATCCATGCGCCGGCCTTGCGGAGGCGTGCTGTCGGGATTTGAGGAAGACAACCATGAAATTCGATTCGCTCATGCGCGGGTTCACGATCCGGGTGCGCATGCTCGGGGCCATTGCCGTGGTGCTGGGCCTGCTCGGGCTGCTCGGCGGCGCGGGCATGCTGGGCATGTTCCGCATCCATGCGATGAGCGAGGACTTCATCGGCCACTCCTTCGCCGAGGTGAGCGCCATGGCCGAGCTGCGCGGCGAGATGGGCGCCATCCGCCAGCACGAGAAGGACATGATCATCCAGTACGAGAAGCCCGAAGGCGTGCGGCAGGCCAATGCCGCGTGGTCGGCCAGCCTCGACCGTGCGAAGAAAGTGGCCGCGCGCTTCCAGGACGGCGGGCAGGACCGCGACAACCTGCTTGCCACCGACATCGTGAAGCGGCTCGACGCCTACCGCGCGCAGTTCTCCAGCGTGGCCCGGCAACTGGAGGCCGGCGGCTACGACAGCGCCACCATCGCCAACCGCATGAGCACCCGGGCCGTGGCCGAGTTCGCCGAGGCCGACAAGCTGCTCGTGCAGCTCGACGACGCACTGCGCAAGGAAGTGGCCGAAGTCACCGAACGCCAGCAGACCGTGTCCGAGCAGACCAAGTGGCTCTTCGCCCTGGCCGTGGTGATCACGGTGCTGGTGGTCGTGCCGCTCACGCTGCTCAACATGAATTCGATCTGCCGGCCGCTCGTGGAAGCGCGCCGCATGGCCCAGGCCATCGCGGGCGGCGACCTGTCGCAGCGCCTGCACGTGGAAGGCCGCGACGAGGTGGCCGACCTGCAGCGCTCGCTGCAGGGCATGCAACAGGGCCTGAGCGCGCTCGTCTCGCAGGTGCGCGACGCCAGCGGCAGCATCGCCACGGCCAGCCAGGAGATCGCCTCGGGCAACCAGGACCTGTCCTCGCGCACCGAGCAGACGGCCAGCAACGCCCAGGAGGCCGTGGCCTCGCTCTCCGAACTGACGGCCACCGTGCAGCAGACGGCCTCGTCCTCGCAGGTGGCCAACCAGCTCGTGGCCTCGGCCTCGGGCATCGCCACGCGCGGCGGCAACGTCGTGGAGCAGGCCGTGGCCAGCATGCATGAGATCTCTGCGTCGAGCCGCAAGATCAGCGACATCATCGGTTTGATCGACTCGATCGCCTTCCAGACCAACATCCTCGCGCTGAACGCGGCCGTGGAAGCCGCCCGCGCGGGCGAGCAGGGCCGGGGCTTCGCCGTCGTGGCCGGCGAGGTGCGCAACCTCGCGCAGCGCAGCGCGCAGGCCGCCAGCGAGATCAAGGGCCTCATCAGCTCCAGCGTGACGGCCGTGAACGGCGGCGTGCGCCACGTGGAGGACGCCGGCGCGGCCATGAAGGAAATCGTGGAGAGCGTGCAGCGCGTCTCGGACATCATCGGCGAGATCAATTCCGCCGCATCGGAGCAGTCCGCCGGCATCGGGCAGGTCAACGGCTCGGTGGGCGAGATCGACCGCATGACCCAGCAGAACGCCGCCCTGGTGGAGCAATCCGCCGCCGCCGCCGAATCCCTGCGCGAGCAGGCCGCGCGGCTGTCGCAGGTGGTGCAGCAGTTCCATCTGGATGGCGGCGCGGCCGCAGCGGGGGGACAGGGCTACGCGGATACGCCGGCGCTTGCATCGGGGAGTGGGCGGACGGCCTTGCTGTCGGCTTGAGGGGCCATTGCCCACACGCTTGGTGCGCCGCGGGGTAGGCAGCGCACCCCGAGCGGTGAGACGCCTACTTCAGAGGCAAGTCATTGACCGCTTCGAGCAATTGCCTTGCGCGAACGTAGTTGAGTTCGGAAACGCAAGCCAGACGCCCGATCTCACGTGAGTTGCCGGCACCGCCACCGCTCAGCGAAGCCTGGAAATCGCATTGGGTATCGCGGTATTTGGAAAAATCCTTGATGGATGTGGCGAGCCTGGATTTGGACTGGCTGACATATTTGCCGTCCTCGTCCCATTTCGAGAGGGTGTCGGTGGCCCTTTCTTCCGCTTGCCGCAACTCTTTCTGACTGCTCGCGGCCTTTTTCGCAAGGCAGTCATGCATTCCTGCTTGGGAAAACGCGCTGCATTCTTCGCGCAGTGCATATGGGCTTATAGACGCGGGGGGAGACGCGGCAGAGGCGCATGCTGCAAAAGAAGTCATAAAGACATAGGTGAAAAACTTCTTTTTTTGGGCAAGTGCGTCAAAGCGACTGTTTTTATTATTTATAAGACTAGCCATTCAATTTATTGCTGGTTTTTCTTCTTCCTGTGCGGTAGCCAAATATCGCTCCTACGATCGAGAAAAATAAAATGAATGCTAGAGAAAAAAGGTAAGCGTCATTGATGTCTGAGTCGGATTTTATGTAACGCGATCCGTACCATCGGGATAGAATTTCTACTAAAAAATATGAAATAATGCCCGAAAAAAATGTACCTGCTATCGTATAAAGCATGTTTAGCTTGCTTTTTTATTGGCTCAGACGCTTAGGATGGCACTGGGGATTTCTTGCTCAAATGCAGTTCGTACGCACCCTCATGTGTCATCTGGAATTTGAATTTAATTCATTGATGATTACGTAATTTTCTTAATACTTGGCAGGGGTAGAATATGGTCACCAATTTCTCATGATGAGTTTCATATGGGTAATCTCTCACCATCTCAAACTGAGAGGTTATTTTTGCAGGCCGATTGCGAGAATTTCCCCCATTGGCCTACCACAATTGCACCCAATACTGCCCCTGATGGAATTACTCCGAGAAAAAGTACCTTGGTCCAGAAAATCGCGTGCTCTTCCCCTCGTCCATGCGGCGAGGCGAATAGAAACCCATAAGCAGCGAAAAGCGATACCGCCAATACAACGCCGCATGCGGATCCCAGAAAAATGCAGATGGTTTTTCTCATGGCATCAGGCAATGAAGATATCGTGATTCGACTGAAAGTCACGTGACTTTCAGTCATGCCTTGCATAAAGCTTGGGGTTCCCAAGCTTTGATCGCTCCACAGCCTCTCCGTCTGCGGCAGAAACAAAAAAGCCTGTCCACGCCGCCCGATGCGGCGTGGACAGGCCATTCCGTTTCTTGAGGATCAGGCTTCAACCAGGGCCTGCGATCCCTTCTTCTCCTTCGGCCCGAACCACGCCACGTACAGCGCCGGCAGCACCACCAGCGTCAGCATCGTGGCGGTGACCAGCCCGCCGATCACCACGATGGCCAGGGGGCGCTGGGTCTCCGAGCCGATCTCGTGCGACAGGGCCATGGGCAGCAGGCCCAGCATGGCCAGCAGGGCGGTCATGAGCACGGTGCGCAGGCGCTGCATGGAGCCCTGGCGCACGGCCTCGACCACGCTCGCGCCACCGGCCTGCAGTTGCTGGAACACCGAGAGCATCACCACGCCGTTGAGCACCGCCTGGCCCGAGAGCGCGATGAAGCCGATGGCGGCCGACACCGACAGCGGAATGCCGAAGGCCCAGAGCGCCACGAAGCCGCCGATGAGCGCCAGGGGTACGTTCAGCAGGATGAGCGAGGCCATCTTGACCGACTTGAACGCGTCGAACAGCAGCACGAAGATCAGCAGCAGCGAGATGGGAACGACCACCGAGAGGCGCTTCATGGCGCGTTCCTGGTTCTCGAACTCGCCCGACCAGTTGACCTGGTAGTTGGACGGGATCTTCACGTTCTTCTCCACGCGGCCCTTCATGTCGGCCACCACCGAGCCCATGTCGCGCCCGGCGATGAAGATGCCGATGGCGGTGGTGCGGCGGCCGGCTTCGCGGGCGATGTTCATGGCGCCCGAGCTTTCGCGGATCTTCGCCACGTCGCCCAGTTGCACGTAGCCCCCGTCGGGCGTGGCGATGGGCGTGCGCGGCAGGTTGGCGATGGTGCGTTCGTCCGACGGCAGGCGCACCGCCACGGCGAACTTGCGCTCGCCCTCCCACAGGTTGGTGGCGGCCTTGCCGGCCAGGGCCGCCTCGATCACGTCCTGGATGTCGCTCACGTTCAGGCCATAGCGCGCCGCGCGGTCGCGGTCGATGTCGATGAGCAGCTGCGGCACCTGGCCTTCGCGGTCGATCTCGGCGCGGGCCACGCCCTGCACCTGCTTGACCTCGCGCGCGATTTCTTCCGTGATGCGCTTCATCTCCACGAGGTCGTCGCCGGCCAGCTTGATGACGATCTGGCCCTTGATCTGCGAGATCGATTCGAGCACGTTGTCGCGGATGGGCTGCGAGAACGCGGGGTCGATGCCGGGGATGGCCGAGAGCGCGCGCCCCATTTCCTCGGTGATCTTCTCGCGCGTCATGCCGGCGCGCCACTGGTCCTCGGGCTTCAGGTCCACGAAGATTTCGGCCATGGAGATGGTCTTGGGGTCGGTGCCGTCCTCGGGCTGCCCGGCCTTGGAGACGGTGGTGCGCACCTCGGGCACCGACAGCAGGGCCTTGCGCGCCATGCGCAGGATGCGCGCCGCCTCGGCGGTGGACACGTTGGGCGAGAGGCTGAAGTTCACCCAGGTGGTGCCTTCGTCCAGCTCGGGCAGGAATTCCGAACCCAGCCGCGAGGCCGCGACCATCGCCACGCCGAACACCGCCAGCGCGATGATGACCACCGTGCGGCGGCGCGCGAGCGCCCAGTCCAGCACCGGGGCGTAGAGGTGCTTGGCGCGCGCCACCACGCGGTTGTCGCCGTGCGGCAGCTTGCGGCGCAGCAGCCAGTAGGCCAGCAGCGGCACCAGCGTGAGCGAGAAGATCAGCGAGCCGATAAGCGCGGTGGTGACCGACAGCGCCATGGGCTGGAAGATGCGGCCTTCGTGGCGCTGCAGCGCGAAGATGGGGATGTGCGCCGCGATGATGATGAGCATCGAGAACAGCGTGGGCCGGCCCACTTCGCCGGCGGCCTCGATGATGGTGTCGCGCCGGTCGCGGTCGTCCATGTCCTCGCCGCGCTCGGCCAGGCGGTGCATGATGTTTTCGATCACGATCACCGCGCCGTCCACGATGATGCCGAAGTCCATCGCGCCCAGGCTCAGCAGGTTGGCCGGCACGCCCATGATCTTCAGGCCCATGAAGGTGGACAGCAGCGCGAGCGGGATCACCACCACCACGGCCAGGCTGGCGCGCAGGTTCGACAGGAAGATGTAGAGCACCAGCGACACCAGCAGCGCGCCTTCCACGAGGTTGTGGAACACGGTGGTGAGCGTCTTGTCCATGAGCCAGGTGCGGTCGTAGAACGGCACGATCTGCACGCCCGGCGGCAGGCCGCGCGCGTTCAGGTCGGCGATCTTGTCCTTCACGCCCTTGAGCACCACGCTCGGGTTCTCGCCTTTGCGCATGACCACGATGCCGGTGACGATGTCGTCGTCCTGGTCCTGCCCCACCACGCCCAGTTGCGGCACGGCGCCGATGCGCACCTGCGCGATGTCGCGGATGAGCACGGGTGTGCCGTTGCGCGACGCCACCACGATGCGGCCGATGTCCTCGGCCGACCCCAGCAGGCCCAGGCCGCGGATGGTGTATTGCTGCGCGCCCTGCGCCACGTAGCTGCCGCCCGCGTTGGCATTGCTGCGGCCCAGCACGTCCAGCAGGTTCTGGAAGCTCACCTTGTACGCGCGCAGCTTGTCCATATCGGGCTGCACCTCGTACTGCTTGATGGCGCCGCCCATGGCCACCACGTCGGCCACGCCGGGCACCTGGCGCAGCGCGCGCTCGACGGTCCAGTCCTCCAGGGTGCGGATGTCGGTGGTGGAGAGGCCGTCGCCCTTCAGGCGGTAGCGCATGATCTCGCCCACCGGCGTGGCGTTGGGCGCGATCTCGGCCTGCACGCCCGTGGGCAGGTCCACGGTGGACAGGCGCTCGGCGACCTGCTGGCGCACGGTGTTCACGTTGGACGCATCGTCGTAGGTGACCACGGTGAACGACAGGCCGAACTGCGTGTGCGAGAACACGCGGATCGAGTTGGGCAGGCCCGCCAGCGCGGTTTCGATGGGCAGCGTGACCTGCTTTTCCACTTCCTCGGGCGCACGGCCCGGGAAGAGCGCGATCACGGTGACCTGCGTGTCGGTCACGTCGGGAAACGCCTCCACCGACAGGTTCTTGAACGCGATGACGCCCGCGAGCGCGAACAGCAGCACGCCCAGCACGATGAAGAGCGGCTGGTGCAGCGCGTAGTGGATCAGGCGCTTCATGGGGCCGCCTTCTTCGCGACGGCGGCGTCTTCGGCCGCGGCCTGGAACTGGCGGGCCAGCAGCAGGGCGTTCTGGCTCACCACCGCCTCGCCGGCCTGCAGGCCCGAGGCGACGATGACCTCACCCGGGCCTTCCTGCGCGAGCGTGACCTTGCGCGGCTCGAACACGCCGGCCTCGCGGCGCACGTAGACCACGTGCTGCGTGCCGTCGAGCACGATGGCGGCGGCCGGCACCACCACGCCGTTGGCGCGGCTTTCCTGCACGCGCGCGGTGGCCAGCATCTCGGCCTTGAGGCGGCGGTCGGCGTTGGGCACCACGCCGCGCACCTTGATCGTCCGGCTGCCGGGGTCGATGGCATCGGCCGTGGCCGTCACCTTGCCGCTGAAGCTGGCGCCGGGATAGGCGGGCACCTGCAGCACGAAACCGTCCCCGGGCCGCAGGGAGGACAGGTCGGCTTCCCGCGCATCGATCTGCACCCACAGCGAGGTGGGGTCGGTCACCACGAAGAGGGCGGGGCCGGACTGGTCCGGGCGCACTTCCTGGCCGGGGTTGAGGTTGCGCTCCACCACCACGCCGCCGATGCCGGCGGTGAGGGCGAGCTGCTGGTTCACCGCGCCGCCGCCGCCATACAGGCGCGTGCGGGCCGCGGCGCGGGCCACTTCGGCACGGGCGCCGGCGGCATCGGCCTCGGCCTGCTCCAGGTCCTTGCGGGCGACGATGCCGGCCTCGAACAGTTCACGCTGGCGCTTGAGCGACTGCTGCGAGAGCGATTGCAGTGCCGTCGCCTTGGCGGTATCGGCCTGGGCCTGGCCGAAATCGGGCGACGCCAGCAGCGCGAGCGGCGCGCCGGCCTTCACGGCCTGGCCCAGGTCGGCGTGCATGGTGGTCACGCGGCCGGCGAAGGCGGGGTAGATGCGCTGGGTGCGCTCCTCGTTCCAGACCAGCCGGGCAGGCAGTTCCACGGCCACGTCCTTGGCGGCGCGGGCGTCGGCGGTGCCGAGCAGCGCGAGCTGCGGGTGGCCCGCCGGGAACCGGAGCTGGCCGGACTGGACGACGGGCGGGGCGGGTTCGGCGGCCGGGGGCGCCTCGGCGGACGATTTGCCGCAGCCCGGCAGCAGGGCGCAGGCGGCACCGATCGCGGCCAGGGCCAGCAGGCCGCGCGCGCTCGGGCGCCGCGCGGGGAGGGAGAAGAGGGGAGCCATCATGGTCGGGATGTCCGGGGAAGGAAAGCGGTTGCGGGGCGGAGGGCAGGGGGGCGGGCGCCCGGCGTCAGGGCATGCCGGTGAGCAGTTGGGGCCGCGTGCGCAGCAGCCACGCGCCGCGCGCCTTGGCGTAGTCGGCGCGGGCGGAGAGCGCATCGAGCAGCGTGGCGCGCAGCGTGCGCTGGGCGTCGAGCAGGTCGGTGAGCGCGATGGCGCCCTTGCGGTAGGCCAGCTCGGCGTTGTCGGCCACCTGGCGTGCGCGCGGCAGCACGCCCTGGTCGTAGTCGGCGGCGCGCCGCGAGGCGCTCTCCTGGGCCTGCCGCAGGTGCAGCAGGTCCAGCAGCGCGAGGCGGCGGGTGTTGTCCAGCGCGTCCTGGGCCTTGGCGTAGTCGGCCTGGGCGCGGCCGATCTCGCCCTGGTACTGGTAGCCCCATTGCAGCGGGATCTGCACGCGCAGCTCGACCTGCCGGGTGGACGTGCCGGGAAAGTGGTCGATGGAGGCGCCCACGGTCCAGTCGGACTTGCGCAGCGCGTCGGCGCCTTCCAGCGCGGCCTGGGCGGCCTGCGCGCGGGCCAGGGCGGCGCGCACGTCGGCGCGCGTCTCTGCCCAGCTGGCCAGGTCGGCGTCGGTGGCGGGCACATCGCTGTCCGGCGCGGGCCAGGGCGTATCCACCGCTTCCAGGCGGGGGCCCCTGCTGCCGGTCACCTGGGCCAGGGCCAGGGCGGCGTCGTCGCGGGCCTGCTCGGCCGAGCACGTGTCGGCGCGTGCGCGGTCGGCCTCGATGCGGGTGCGCGCCGCGTCCTGGGCCGACAGATCGCCCGCCTGCACGCGGCGGTCGGCCATGCGGGCCACGTCGGAGAGCCCGCGCTCGATGGCGGACACCTCGCTCAGCCGGTCCTGCGCGGCCAGCAGGTCGTAGTACGCCCCCAGGGCGGCCTGCAGCTGCTGGATCTGCGTGTCTTCCACGTCGGCGTGGGCGGCATCGGCCGTGCGTTCGGCCGCCTGCGTGCGCAGGGCCCGCTTGCCACCGCGCTCCCAGGTCCAGTCGATGCCCAGCGACTTGTCGATGCGCTTGCGCGTGAACACGTTGCCCGGCCCGGGGCCGTGCTGCAGGTCGATGGAGCTGGCCTTGGTGGTCAGCGAGGGCAGCGGGGCGTGGTCGGCGCTCAGCACGTCGGCGCGGGCACCGGCCAGTTCCTGGCGGGCCTGCGTGACTTCGCTGTTGTCGCGTGCGGCGGCGAGGGCCTGGGCCAGCGTCCAGCCGGTGCCGCGGGGCGAACCGGCCGCGCTGGATGCCGTGGCGGCGGAGGGGTTCGGGGCCGTGGCCTGGGCATGGGCTGCGGGCAGGCCGCCAAGGGCGCTGCAGGCCAGCAGGCCGGCGGCGACGCGGGCGGCGGCCGAGGCCTGCGTGCCTGCTGCACGGCGAAGAGCGGGGAGGGTGATGGGGCGCATGGCGCCTTTATCGGCCGGGCTGCCTGACCGCTGCCTGACCAGGCGCGTCCTTTCGCGGCCCAAGCCCGCGGGCCTGCACCCGCACCGCGGCCGGGTTCCCGCGCCACAATGCAGGCACCGTCCGCGCGGCGGACCTTCTTTCCACCCCTGTTGCCGACCCCTTCCAGCCCATGCGCATCCTCGTAGTCGAAGACGATGCCGTGCTGCGCGGCGTGATGCTGCGCAGCCTCACCGATGCGGGCCACCGCGTGGACGCGGCCGCCACCGTGGCCGAGGCCGGCCATTTCTGGAGCATCCAGCCCTTCGATGCGGTCTTGCTCGACCTGAACCTGCCGCAGGACGCGGCCCCGGCGAGCCCGATGGGCAGCGGCTTCGCGGTGCTGCGGGCCGCGCGTGCGCGGGGCGACCGGACGCTGGTGCTGGTGCTCACCGCGCGCGACCGCACCGAGGAGCGCATCGCCGGCCTGGATGCGGGCGCCGACGACTACCTGGGCAAGCCCTTCGACCTGGCCGAGGTCGAGGCCCGCCTGCGCGCCCTGGTGCGGCGCACACAGGGCGCCGACGACCGCACGCGCGCGGGCGGCCTCGTGCTGGACCGGCGCGCGCGCCGCTTCACGCTGCAGGACGCGCCGTTCGAGCTGCCCGCGCGCGAGTTCGAGGTGCTCTGGGAGCTGATGACCCCGCCGGGCCGCGTGGTGAGCAAGCGCACCCTCTCGGACAAGCTCTCGGGCTTCGACGACCTGCTGGGCGACAACGCGCTGGAGGCCTTCATCTCGCGCCTGCGCAAGAAGCTCCAGGGCAGCGGCGCGGGCATCCGCACGCTGCGCGGCCTGGGCTACATGCTGGAGGCCGGCGCCCCCGGCGATGCCCCGCCGGAGGCCGCATGAGCGCCGCCGGGCCGGGCCCCCGGCCGCAGCCTTCCGGGCACGCAATGCCTGCGCTACCGGCCCCGTCACCGCCGTCGCTGCGCGCGCGCCTGCTGCGCCATGTGCTGGTGCCGCTCGCGCTGACCTGGTTCGCCGGCACGGCGATCTCGGTGCTGGTGGCCAACGGATTCACGCAGCGTGCCTTCGACCGCGCCCTGCTCGACGATGCCTACGCGGTGGCGGCCAATGTGCGCCTGAAGGAGGGGACGCTCGACCTGGCCCTCTCCTCGCGCGAGCTGAAATCGGTGCTCTTCGACCAGGTGGAGACCGTGTACTTCGCCGTGCTGCGGCCCGATGGCACGCTGCTGGCGGGCAACGCCAGCCTGCCCGCGCCGCCGCCGCGGGGCGACGATGCCTACCGCTTCTCCGACATCAGCCACCGCGGGCGGGCGCTGCGGGCCGTGCGCGTGCTGGTGACCGACCCCCAGCCCTTTGAGGTGGTGACCGCGCAGACCGTGCATGCGCGCAGCGCCATGCTGCGCAGCGTGCTGCTCTACTCGGTGGTCTCGCAGGTGCTGCTGCTGGCCGCGCTGGCGCTGTGGCTGCGGCGCGCCATCCAGGACGACCTGCGGCCCCTGGCGGCCTTCCAGGCGGAGCTGTCGGCGCGCGCCGCGCGCGACCTGGACCCGGTGGCCGTGGAAGCCTCCACGCGCGACCTGCAGCAACTGGGAGCCGCGGTGAACGGCCTGCTGGGGCGCGTGGCCCAGGGCGTGCGCGCGCAGCGCGAATTCGCCGGCAATGTCGCGCACGAGCTGCGCACGCCACTCGCCGGCATCCGTGCGCTGGCCGCCTATGGCCTGGCTCACAAGGACCCCGCCGTCTGGCGCGAGCAGCTGGCCGGCGTGGCCGACAGCGAAGCGCGCGCCAGCCACCTCGTGGACCAGTTGCTCGCCCTGGCCCTGGCCGACGAAGTGCGCGGCGCCATGCCGCGCCAGCCCGTGGCGCTGGATGAACTGGTGCAGGAGGCCGTGCTGCGCTTCCTGCCGCGCGCCGACGCGGCCGGCGTGGACCTGGGAGCGCGCGGGCTGGAGCAGCCCGTGGTGGTGCAGGGCCAGCCGCTGCTCATCGAAGGCGTGCTGGGCAACCTGATCGACAACGCGCTGCGCTACGGCCGCCCCGCGGAGGGCGGGCCGCCGCCCCGCATCACCGTGGAGATCGTGCGCGAGGCGGCTGGCGCGTCAGAGGGCGTGCCGGGCGGCTGCGTGGTGCTGGCCGTGGTGGACAACGGCCCCGGCATCGCGCAGGCGCAGCGCACCGACCTGCTGCAGCGCTGGGCCCAGGGCCGCGAAGGCGAGCGCCTGGGCCAGGGCGCGGGGCTGGGCCTGGCCATCGTCGCCCGCTATGCCGAACTGCTGGGTGCGCGTCTGGTGCTGGGCACCGGGCCGGACGGGCAGGGGCTGCGCGCGGGGCTGGTGTTCGCGGCTGCTTAGGGCCTCGGCCGGCGTCAGCCCAGCCGCGCCGCGAGCCGCGGCACCGAGGCCGCCAGCAGCGCGATCCCGGAGGCCGTGAGCAGGCCCAGCACCACCTGGCGGAAGCGGGCCTCGCTGATGCCGATGTAGAGGCGCGCACCGAGCAGCGAGGGCACGAGCATCGCCGGCGCCACCACGGCGAACATCGGCAGCATGTCTCGCGTGACGATGCCGCCCGCGAGGTAGGTGCCCATGGTGACCAGCAGCATGGACAGGTTGAAGTTCTGGATCACGGCGCGCTGGGTGTCCTTCTCGAAGCCGCGCAGCGTGCACCACAGCGTGGGCAGCACACCCGTGAAGCCGCCGATGCCGCCCATGACTCCGCCCGCCAGGCCCACGGCGCCGTCGGCCCAGCGGCCGCCCGCGGTGATGCGCGGCAGGTGCCGCGCCAGCAGCATCGCGGGGCACCAGAGCACCAGCAGTGTTCCGAGCACGGCCTTGAACGCGTCCACGTCCAGCCGCGGGAGCAGGGCCACGCCGAGCGGAATGCCCGCCAGCCCGCCGAGCACGAAGGGCCAGAGCAGGCCCAGGCGCATGCCGCGCCGCACCGACAACGCCGACACGAGCTGCCCGGCGAGCGCGCCGAACACCGTCAGCGCGGCGGCGAGCCGGGGCTCCAGCACCCAGGCCCAGAACGACATGGCGACCATGCCGAAGGCGAACCCGGACAGGCCCTGGACGAAGCCGGCCACGGCCGCGCCCAGGGCGACGATGAAGAAAACTTCCACGGGGCCGGACCGGTTGCCTCTGCCGATCGCTTCAGTCCTGGGCCGCGCCGAACACCGGCCGGAAGAAGCTGCGCTCGTAGCTCAGGATGCAGCGCGTCTCCTCGGCATAGCGGAAGGCCGCCTGGCATTCGGCGTCCTGCATCGACTGCTGGCGATAGGTCTCGTAGGCCGCGAACGAGGGGAAGGTGAACATCGCCAGCGCGATGTTGTTGGCGCCCTCGGAGGGCAGGAAGTAGCCGTGGTGGCGGCCGCCGAACCGCTCGACCAGGGGGATCCAGAGCCGCCCGTAGTGCTCGAATTCAGCGAGCTTGTACGGATCGATGACGTAGCGCAGGGTGCAGGTGATCATGGTGCTCGGCTTCACTATGGTTTTGATAGCTGATCATGCAGTAAAGACGCCGGCATGGGGGCAAAAAGATCCCAATTAGTGGCTTGGACGGCACGAGGGGCCCTCGGAGGGCCCCTCGTGCATGCCTGGCGGTGGCCCGGGGGGCCACGGCGGCGCGGTCAGGCGCCCAGCGTCGGGTAGTCGGTGTAGCCCTTTTCGCCGCCGCCGTAGAAGGTCTTGGAATCCCAGGGGTTGAGCGGGGCGTCCTTGCGCAGGCGTTCGACGAGGTCGGGGTTGGAGATGAAGGGGCGGCCGAAGGCCACGATGTCGGCCTCGCCGCTGTCCACGGCCTGGGCGGCCAGCTTTGCGTCGTAGCCGTTGTTCACCATCCAGGCGCCCCGGCCGCCCGCCTCGCGGTAGGCGGATTTGAGGGCCGCGTAGTCGAAGGGCCGGCCGTCCACGTCGCGCGGGCCGCCGGTGGCGCCTTCGATGACGTGGATGTAGGCCAGGCCCAGCGGCGCGAGCTGGCGGATCACGTAGTCGAAGAGCGGCTGCGGATCGGCGTCCACGATGTCGTTGGCCGGTGTCACGGGCGACAGGCGGATGCCCACCTTGCCCCCGCCAATGGCGTCCACCGTGGCGCGCGTGGCCTCCAGCAGCAGGCGGGCGCGGTTCTCGATGCTGCCCCCGTAGTCGTCCGTGCGCTGGTTGGCACCGGTCTTGAGGAACTGGTCGAGCAGGTAGCCGTTGGCGCCGTGGATCTCCACGCCGTCGAAGCCGGCCGTCTGCACGGCGTTGCGCGCTGCGGCGGCGTAGTCGTGGACGATGCCGGGCAGCTCTTCGAGCGCCAGGGCGCGCGGGGCCGACGTGGGCACGAAACGGCCCTCACCCGTGGCGCGGTCCACCAGGTAGGTCTTGGACTGGGCGGTGATCGCCGAGGGCGCCACCGGGGCCTGGCCGTCCGGCTGCAGGTCGTTGTGGGAGATGCGGCCCACATGCCAGAGCTGCGTCACGATCTTGCCGCCGCGTGCATGGACCGCCGCGGTGACCTTCTTCCAGCCGTCGAGCTGCTCGGTGCCGTAGAGGCCAGGCACGTCGGCATAGCCCTGGCCCTGGTGGCTGATGGCGGTGGCCTCGGTGATCAGCAGGCCGGCCGTGGCGCGCTGCGCGTAGTAGGTGGCGGTGATGTCCTTGGGAATCGCCTGGGGAGACCGGTTGCGGGTCAGGGGGGCCATCGCGATGCGGTTGGCGAGCGCGATGTCGCCGGCCTGGACGGGATCGAACAGAGTGGTCATGGGCAGAGGTTTCCTTGCGGTTCGTTGGCTGCCGGGCGGGAGGTGCCGCTGCGGCAGGAGGCACCCTGCAGGGCGCCACGGCATCGAAATTAAACCGGATCGGCGGATGTTGCAGTGCGCCATCGCAAGACCCGAGACGTCGGGGGAATGCCTGCAGAGGCGTCAGCCTGCCGCGGTGGGCTGTGCTAGGCAGCCGGGCCGTCGAGCCGGGAGCGCGTGCCTGGCGCAACCCGACGAGAGCTACCGCATGGAACCGAAGCAGCGGAACGTTTCACGTGGAACATCCCGCCGCCAAGGTGAGAGGCGAAGCGCACCGCGCTCCGCACTCCCGGAGCCGTTACTTCAGCAGGCCTTCGGCCTTGAGCGCGCTCTGCACGGCAGGGCGGGCACCGACGCGCTCCAGATAGGCGCCCAGGTTCTTCAGGTGGGCAGTGTCCACGCCCACGTGCTTGCCCCAGCCGCACACGGTGAACAGGTAGCCGTCGGCCACGCTGAAATGCTCGCCCAGCAGCCAGTCCCGGCCGGCGAACTGCTCGTCCACCCATTGCAGGCGGGACAACAGCCTCTCGCGGGCCATGGTCTTGTAGTCATCGGGCGTGGCGGGGTTGAACAGGGGGCTGAAACCCTTGTGCAGTTCGGTGCTGATGAAGTTCAGCCACTCCTGCAGGCGGTAGCGCGCCAGGGTGCCGTTGGCCGGGGCCAGGTTCTTGAGGGGGGCCTGGTCGGCGATGTACTGCACGATGGCCGGGCCTTCGCGCAGGCGGGTGCCGTCGTCGAGTTCGAGCAGGGGGACGTAGCCCAGCGGGTTGATCGTGTAGAAGTCCGTGCCGTCCTGGAGCTTGTGGCTCTTGGTGCTGGCGAGCACGGGGGTGAAGGCCAGGCCGGCTTCGTGCAGGGCGATGTGGGGAGAAAGCGAGCAGGCACCGGGACTGTAGTAAAGCTTCATGGTCAGGTTCTGAAGGCAGTGGACAAGCCCGGCATCCTATAGCGAACCATGCTTTCGCGCTGCCGCACGGCCGGGTTGCCGACGCCGGCCTACAAGGCGCTGGCGATCAGGTCGATCTCGACGGTGGCGCCCTTGGGAAGCTCCAGCACGCCGACCGACGTGCGCGTGTGCGCGCCGGCTTCCTGCAGCACGCGCACCAGCAGGTCGGAGGCGGCATCCGCCACCTCGCTCTGCTGCGTGAAGCCCTCGGCCGAGCGTACATAGACGGTGATGCGCAGCAGGCGCGTGACGTGGTCCAGCGAGCCCAGCGTCTGCCGCAGCAGCGCGAGCGCGCGCATGGCGCAGATGCGGGCGGCGCGCTGTGCCTCGGCCAGCGGAACATCGCCGCCGGCACGGCCCGTGACCACCACCTCGTTGCCCACGCGGGGGATCTGCCCGCTCACATAGACATCGCTGCCGTGGCGCACGGTGGGCGTGTAATTGCCGCCGATCTTGATCTCTCCGTTGAAGTCGTAGCCCAGTTCCCGGGCAATGGCTTGAAACTCGGCTTCGCGTGGCATGGCGGCTTTCTGGACGGTGGCGGAGCGCCCAGTTTACGGGCCGGCGCGGGGCAGTGGGCGGTCCGATCCCCGGGCGGGCGCGGTGAGGGCTTCGAGCCGGCCGAGCCATGCGATGGCGTGCTCCCGTGTGTCCCCGCACATCGCCGTGCCGGGCTGCAGCGATGCGCAAACGGCCGGCCGGCCGGGTTGGCCGAAAACCTTGCAGCGCAGCGCTGCATCGAGCTGCACGCACGGCACACCCGCCGGCTTGCCATCGGGCATGCCCGGGATGGGGCTGCTGATCGAGGGGGCGATGCAGCAGGCTCCGCAGCCTGCCCGGCACTCCTGGCCCATGCCGCCGCGGCCCTCAGCCGGCCAGGCGCTGGCCGGCCCAGAGCACCTGGTCCACCACCGCGCGCACGCGGTCGCGGTGGGCCGGCTCCACGAGCGCGCCCTGCGCATCGAAGGCATTGCCCGCATGGCCCAGCGCGAACGCCTTGGGGGCCAGCCAGCACTCCAGATTGACGAGCAGGGGCGCCAGGTGGCCCTGCGAGCGCAGACCGCCCAGCCCGCCCGGAGAGGCGCTCAGCATGCCCACCACCTTGCCGCGGAAGGGCAGGGTGCCGTCGCCCCACACGGGGTGGCCGGCCACCGGGCTGGAGGCCCAGTCGAAGGTGTTCTTGAGCAGGGCGGTGTAGCTGCCGTTGTATTCGGGCGAGCACACGATCCAGGCCGGGTGCGCGTGCAGGATCTCCTTCAGGCGCACCACGTCGGGCGGCGTGCCCTGCGATTCCAGATCGGCGTTGTAGAAGGGGATGTCGAAATCCGACAGCTCCAGCAGCGTGACCTGCGCACCGGCCTCGCGGGCGATGTCGGCGGTGGCGCGCGCCAGGCGGCGGTTGAAGGATTGCTGGCGGGCGCTGCCCGCGAAAACGAGGAGTTTTGGCATGGCGCGATTGCAGCACACCCCGCAGGCAGGATTCCTGCAAGCCGTCTTCCACGTGAAACAACGCGGGCCAAAACACCCTGCAGGCAGGGCAATCGGCCACGGCAGTGGCGCGCCCGGGGCCGAAGTGGGAAAATCGCGGGCTTTCCCCAACCTCCCGCCTGCGCCTCCTTCGGATGGCGCGGGCAAGGCGCCCGCCGGCGGCCCGGCCTGCGCCCTGTCCCTATCGGGCCGCTCCCTCTTCCCGAGGCCCCGGAGCCACTGCATGCTGTACCCCCAGGAATTTGATGTGATCGTTGTCGGTGGAGGCCATGCCGGCACCGAAGCCGCCTTGGCCGCCGCCCGCATGGGCAGCAAGACCCTGCTGCTCACCCACAACATCGAGACGCTGGGGCAGATGAGCTGCAACCCCAGCATCGGCGGCATCGGCAAGGGCCACCTCGTGAAGGAGGTGGACGCGCTGGGCGGCGCGATGGCGCTGGCGACCGACGAGGGCGGCATCCAGTTCCGCATCCTCAACAGCTCCAAGGGGCCGGCCGTGCGCGCCACGCGCGCGCAGGCCGACCGGGTGCTCTACAAGGCGGCCATCCGCCGCATGCTGGAGAACCAGCCCAATCTGTGGCTTTTCCAGCAGGCCGTGGACGATCTGATGGTGGAGGGCGACCGGGTGGTGGGCGCGGTCACGCAGGTGGGCATCCGCTTCCGGTCGCGCACGGTGGTGCTGACGGCGGGCACCTTCCTGGACGGCAAGATCCACGTGGGCCTGAACAACTACGCGGCCGGCCGCGCGGGCGATCCGCCGGCCGTGAGCCTGTCGGCCCGCCTGAAGGAGTTGCAATTGCCGCAGGGGCGGCTCAAGACCGGCACGCCGCCGCGCATCGACGGCCGCAGCATCGACTTCAGCCAGTGTGAAGAGCAGCCCGGCGACGGCATGCCGGGCGGCGTGAACGAGGGCGCCGTGCCGGTGTTCAGTTTCATGGGCCGTGCGTCCATGCACCCGCGCCAGATGCCGTGCTGGATCACGCACACCAATGAGCGCACGCACGAGATCATCCGCTCGGGCTTCGACCGCAGCCCCATGTTCACCGGCAAGATCGAAGGCGTGGGGCCGCGCTACTGCCCCAGCGTGGAAGACAAGATCAACCGCTTCGCCGACAAGGACAGCCACCAGATCTTCCTGGAGCCCGAGGGCCTGACCACACACGAGTTCTACCCCAACGGCATCTCCACGAGCCTGCCGTTCGATGTGCAGTACGACCTCGTGCGCTCCATGCGCGGCCTGGAGAACGCGCACATCCTGCGGCCCGGCTACGCCATCGAGTACGACTATTTCGACCCGCGCTCGCTCAAGAGCAGCTTCGAGACACGGCAGATCCGGGGCCTTTTCTTCGCGGGCCAGATCAACGGCACCACGGGTTACGAGGAGGCTGCGGCACAGGGCCTGTTCGCGGGCATCAATGCCGCCGTGCAGTGCCGCGGCGAAGCGCCGTGGCTGCCGGGCCGCGGCGAGGCCTACCTGGGCGTGCTGGTGGACGACCTCATCACCAAGGGCGTGACCGAGCCCTACCGCATGTTCACGAGCCGTGCGGAGTTCCGGCTGCAATTGCGCGAAGACAACGCCGACATGCGCCTGACGGAGGCCGGCCGCCGTATGGGCCTGGTGGACGATGCGCGCTGGGACACGTTCAGCCGCAAGCGCGATGCCGTGGCGCGCGAAACCGAGCGCCTCAAGGCCACCTGGGTGAACCCGCGCATCCTGCCGGCCGAGGAATCCGCCCGCGTGCTGGGCAAGGCCATCGAACACGAATACAACCTCTTCGATCTGCTCCGCCGCCCCGATGTCACCTATGGCGCCCTCATGGGCATGGATGGGGGCAAGTACGCCTGCACGGATGTTTCACGTGAAACACTGGGTGAGTTGAGCGCCCCCGTGATCGAGCAGGTGGAGATCGCGGCCAAATACGCCGGCTACATCGACCGCCAGAAGGACGAAGTGCAGCGGGCCTCGCACTACGAGACGCTGCAACTGCCGCGCGAGCTGGACTACATGCAGGTGGCCGCGCTCTCCATCGAAGTGCGCCAGAAACTGCAGAAGCACCGCCCCGAGACGCTGGGGCAGGCCTCGCGCATCTCGGGAGTGACGCCGGCTGCCGTATCGCTTCTGCTGGTGCATCTGAAGAAAGGCGGCTTCCGCGGCTTCGCGGCCCAGCCGGCCGCGGAGGCCGCGGCGTGACCGCGGGCCTGCCGGATGCCGGGCCTCTGGCGGCCCCGTTGCGCCACGGTGCCGCAGCCCTGGGCCTGCAGCTCTCCGACGCGCAGCATGCGCAGTTGCTCGAATTCCTCGCGCTGCTGCAGAAATGGAACAAGGTCTACAACCTCACGGCCGTGCGCGATCCGCAGGAGATGCTCACGCACCATCTGCTCGACAGCTTGGCCGCCGTCGCGCCGTTGCGCCGGCATCTGGCGGAGCAGGGCGCCGCGCACACGGGCGCAGTGCGCCGCCTGCTCGACGTGGGCTCTGGCGGAGGGCTGCCGGGCGTGGTCTTCGCCATCTGCTGCCCCGACCTCGACGTGAGCTGCGTGGACACCGTGGCCAAGAAGGCGGCGTTCATCCAGCAATCGGCGGCATCGCTGCGGCTGCGCAACCTGCATGGCATCCATGCGCGCGTGGAGAGCCTGGCCGGCCCGTTCGACGTGGTGAGCTGCCGGGCCTTCGCATCGCTGCCGGACTTCGTCGCGTGGTCGCAATCGGCCCTGGCCGAGGGGGGTACGTGGCTGGCCATGAAAGGCAGGCACCCTGCCGACGAGATCGCCGCGCTGCCGCCCGGGGTGGATGTGTTCCACGTGGAACCTCTGGCCGTGCCGGGGCTGGACGCGGAGCGCTGCATCGTCTGGATGCGGCCGCGTAGCGAACCGCTGGCTTAAACTCCCGCTTCCATTTTCCGGGGGGTGCTCATGTTTGGCATAGCGGACTACGGCGCCTTCGTCGCCGCCATCGTGTTGTTCCTGGCCATTCCCGGTCCGGGCAATCTGGCGCTCGTCACCTCCACAGGCAAGGGCGGCGTGCGCGCCGGGCTGGCAGCCACGCTGGGCGTGATCGCCGGCGACCAGGTGCTGCTGTGGATGGCCGTCGCCGGCGTGGCGGCCCTGCTGGCGGCGATGCCGGCGGTCTTCCATGCCGTGCAGTGGCTCGGCGCCGCCTACCTGGCGTGGATGGGCGCGAAGATGCTGCTGGCGCGGCCCGGCTCGGCGCCGGTGCTGACCATCCAGCCACGCCACTACTTCCGCCAGGCCGCGTTCATCACCGTGCTCAACCCCAAGGCCATCGTCTTCTACATGGCCTTCTTTCCGCTCTTCGTCGATCCGGCCCGGCACCGCGGGCTGCTGACCTTCGGCGTGATGGCCGCCACCATCGCGGCGCTCACCTTCCTCTACGGGCTGGCCGTGGTGCTGCTCACGCACCGTATGGCCGAGCGCATGCGCGCCCGGCCGGCCGTGGCCCGGGCGCTGGAAAAGCTCTCGGGCGTCTTCCTGATCGGGTTCGGCATCAAGCTGGCCGTGTCCCGGTAACGCGGCACGCGAGCTGCCACCACCGTCTTTCCCGCTTCTCTCTTTCTTCTCTCCCCATGGCCAAGATTTTCTGCATTGCCAACCAGAAGGGCGGCGTCGGCAAGACGACCACCTCCGTCAACCTCGCCGCGGGGCTTGCGAAGGTGGGCCAGCGCGTGCTGCTGGTGGACCTCGATCCCCAGGGCAATGCCACCATGGGCTCGGGGGTGGACAAGCGCTCGCTCGAACTCACGGTATACGACGTGCTGCTGGAGTCCGCGTCGGTGCAGGAGGCGGCCGTGCTGTCGGAAGCGTGCGGCTACCGCGTGCTGGGCGCCAACCGTGAGCTGGCCGGCGCCGAGGTGGAACTGGTCGCGCTGGAGCAGCGCGAGCGGCGCCTCAAGGGCGCGCTGGCGGCGGTGGACAAGGACTTCGATTTCATCCTCATCGATTGCCCGCCCAGCCTGTCGATGCTGACCCTGAACGGGCTGTGCAGCGCGCACGGCGTGATCGTGCCGATGCAGTGCGAGTACTTCGCGCTCGAAGGCCTCACCGACCTCGTCAACACCATCAAGCAGGTGCACGCCAACCTCAACAAGGACCTGCAGATCATCGGCCTGCTGCGCGTCATGTTCGACCCGCGCATCACGCTGCAGAACCAGGTCAGCGAGCAGCTCAAGGACCACTTCGGCGACAAGGTGTTCAACACCGTGATCCCCCGCAACGTGCGCCTGGCGGAGGCACCGAGCTACGGGTTGCCGGGCGTCGTGTTCGACCCCGGCGCCAAGGGCAGCCAGGCCTTCGTGGATTTCGCGCGGGAGATGGTCAAGCGCGTCAAGCGCATGTGAGCCGGCCCGGCGCCGCCGGGGGTGCCCCGGGGGCCCTCCACGGCAAGGTTGGGCATGAAATATGCTCCATGCCGCCGGATCCATTCAATAGTTTGCTATCAATAAAGTAGCATGAATACCAGCAACATCCTCGTCCTGCCGGGCTGGCAGAACTCCGGCCCCGACCACTGGCAAAGCCGCTGGGAGCGCCTGTACGGCTACCGGCGCGTGGAGCAGCACGACTGGATGCACCCGCTGCGCGGCGACTGGTCGGCCCGCCTCGAAGACGTGGTGGGCGACGCCGACGGCCCCGTGCTGCTGGTGGCCCACAGCCTGGGCTGCATCCTCACGGCCTGGTGGGCGGCGCACACGCGGCACGCGGCCAAGGTGCGGGGCGCGCTGCTGGTGGCGCCCGGCGACGTGGACCGGCCCGACATCGCCGGGATGCTGCCCGGCTGGTCGCCCATCGCGCGCCAGCCGCTGCCGTTCCCGGCCACGCTGGTGGGCAGCCAGGACGATCCGTACTGCACCCTGGAGCGCGCGCGGGACCTGGCGTCCGCCTGGGGCGCGGGGTTCGTGGATGCGGGCGCGCGCGGCCACCTGAATGCCGCCTCCGGGCTGGGCGACTGGGCCGAGGGGCATGCGCTGCTGGCTCCGTGGATGGAGCCGCGTTGATGCGTTGGCGGCGCTCTGGCGGATCCCTGCCCGCCCGAACATCCGGCAACGAAGGCCGGCGTGCGCGCATCGGCTCGGTGCTGGCCGAGGGCGTGCAGGTCGTTGCCGGTGGCGGCGCGCTTTTCTCCGCCTCGGCCGCGCTGGCGCTGGGCAAGGTGGCCCTGGCGGCGCTGCTCGCCCTGGTGGGCTTCGGCATCTGCGTGCGGCTGGCGCGCCATCGCCGCGCCGTGGCGTGCACCGTGCCGGCTGTGGCGCCGGGCCGGGCTGTCGCGCTGTCCGTCGCCGCGGCAGTCCTGGCGGTGTTGGAGTCCGCGCTGCTGGTCGAAGCCACGGGCCTGCCCGTGCGCCATGACCAGCCCGGCTTCGAGCCGTCGAACTGGGCCTGGGTGCTGGGTGCCCTGGCCGTGCTCTTCTGGGGGCAGCGGGCACTGCTGCTGCGCTGGGCCCGTCACCGCGGTGCCGCGGCAGCCGGCGCGACCCGCTGACTTTTCACACTTTCATTTCGGATCACATCGCATGGCAACCAAGAAACCCAAGGGCCTCGGGCGCGGCCTCGAAGCGCTGCTCGGCCCCAAGGTCGCGGAACCGTCCGGTGCGCAGGACGGCGCAGCGGGGGCTTCGGCCGCCGGCACGCCCGCCGCGCTGGCGCTCGACGACATGGTGCCCGGCATCTACCAGCCGCGTACCCGCATGGACGAGGGCGCGCTCTACGAGCTGGCCGAGAGCATCAAGGCGCAGGGCATCATGCAGCCGATCCTCGTGCGCCGGCTGGCGCAGGGCGAGAACGCCGGCCGCTACGAAATCATCGCGGGCGAGCGGCGCTTCCGGGCCGCGCGCATCGCGGGGCTGGCCGAGGTGCCGGTGCTGGTGCGCGACGTGCCCGACGAATCCGCCGCGGCGATGGCGCTCATCGAGAACATCCAGCGCGAGGACCTGAACCCGCTCGAAGAGGCCCAGGGCCTCGCGCGGCTCGTGAAGGAGTTCGGCCTCACGCACGAGCAGGCCGCGCAGGCCGTGGGCCGCTCGCGCAGCGCCGCCAGCAACCTGCTGCGCCTGCTCAACCTCGCCGAGCCCGTGCAGACCATGCTCATGGCGGGCGACATCGACATGGGCCACGCGCGCGCGCTGCTCTCGCTGGACCGCGCCGCGCAGATCACGGCCGGCAACCAGATCGCGGCGCGCAAGCTCTCGGTGCGCGAGGCCGAGGGGCTGGTCAAGAAGATCGGCGCGGAATTCAGCCTCGCGCCGCAGAAGGCGCGCAAGGATGCGAAGTCGCGCGACCTCAAGCGCGTGGAGGAAGAACTCTCCGACCTGCTCATGGCCGAGGTGGAGGTGCGCGTGAAGAAGCGCGTGAAGCGCGGCGGCCGGATCGAGGAAGTGGGCGAGCTGGCGATCCAGTTCGGCTCGCTGGAGGCCCTCAACGGCCTCATCGAGCGCCTGCGCAGGGAAGGTTGACCCCGAGGGTGCCCGCCGGGGCGCGATGGCCTTCCCGGGCGTTCTAGCGCGTTTCGCCCACGGCGGCGCCCGCGCGGCCCGCACGCTCCAGCCAGGCCATGGCGCTGAAACCGCAGGCCACGGCGAACCACATCGTGGCGAAGCGCACGCCCACGGCGGCGAGCGCCGCGGTACCCAGCGGCACGGCATGCAGCGCCAGCAGCGCGACGATGGTGGCCTCGGTGGTGCCGATGCCCGCGGGCAGCATCGATGCCGCGCCGGCCAGCATGGCCGTGGGGTAGGTGGAGAGCGCGGCCGCCAGCGGCAGCGCGGTGCCCAGGCCCTGCAGCAGCCACGCGAAGGCGGCCGCGATGGCCGTCCACGCGGCGAGCCCGAGCGCGAACGAGACCGCGATGTCGCGCGGCGTGAGCCAGAGCCGGCAGCCCGCCAGCCCCCGCGCCAGCGTGCGGCCCGCGCGCGCCGTGCGCCGCCAGCCCGCGCGGCGCAGCCGGGCCGCGAGCCGCAGCAGCATGCCGGGGCGCGCGGCCACCGCCGCGACGGCGCCGATCAGCACCGCCACGAAACCCAGCACGATGCCGAAGAGCCGCATCGACGGGATGGCCAGCGCCGCGAGCAGCGCCACCGCGATCAGGTCGAACGCGCGCTCGTAGACGAAGGCCGAAAGCGTGCGCGCGGCCGGCACACCCCAGCGCGCGAAGTACCGCGCGCGCACCAGCTCGCCCACCTTGCCTGGCGTGGCCGTGAACGCAAAGCCCGCGAGGTAGCCCGCGAACCCCGCGGCGCCGGGCACGCGGTGGCCCGCGCGGCGCAGCAGCCATTGCCAGCGCGCATAGCGCAGGCCGTACGAGGCGAAGGAGACGGCCGCCATGCCGGGCACCCACGCGGCCACGCGCGGCAGCTGGGCGAAGACCTGGTTGTGCGCGTCGGCCCACACCAGCGCCGCCACGTAGGCGGCCGTGCAGGCGAGGGCGGCGGCGAGGGCGGCGCGCGGGGTCATGGCCGCGCGGTCAGCCGGGCGCGCCGGGCTGCGCGGGCTTTTCGGCGAAGGACCAGCGCTTGTGGCCCAGGTAGCTCGTGAACACCGGCACCACCACGCCCACGGCGTGCGCGATCTCGGGCGCGAAGGCCGTGATGCCGAGCGCGGGCAGCACCCACTGGAGCAGGGCCATGCTCACGGCCCAGGTCTGTGCCACGGCCAGCAGGTTCACCAGCACGAAGAACATCGCCGACTTGTGTGCGGACTGCGTGCTCGCCTTGAACACGAAGGCGCGCGCGAGCACGAAGGCCGTGCACATGCCCACGCAGTACGCCGCGATCACGGCGGCGGAGAACGGCATCCACTGGCTGAACGCGATGCGCGAGCCGAAGTTGGCGAGCGCGGCCACGCCGCCCGTCACGAGGAAGGCCAGGAACTGCCGCGAGCGGAAGGCGGCGATCACGTGCGGGGCCCGTCCAGGCGCACGGCGGCTGCGTCGCGCGCCATGCGGCGGCCGAAGCCGATGCTCTCGGAGATGCCGCGGTCCTCGGGGTAGTAGTAGGAGGTGTCGGCCACCCAGAGGCCTTGCACGGGCAACTGCACGGGCGGCAGGCCTTCCAGGTAGTTGGGCGGGCAGATCGGCTGCGCGTAGCGGTAGCGGCTCGCGCGCATCGCGAGGAAGTCGCTGTCCTGCAGCGCAGGGTTGATGGTGCGCAGGTAGCGCCGGACTTTGTCCAGGAAGGCCTGGTCGGGCTCGGCGTACTTGGGGTGCTCGCCGGGCATGTAGAACGGCACGTAGACCACCGACTCGGGCAGCGGGCGCAGGTTGCTGTATTCGACCAGGCCCGGGATGTCCATGTCCGGGTCGTTCACGTTGAGCCAGAAGTTCCCGGTGAGCGGGCGGCGCAGCTTGGCGATCACGCAGACCACGGCGATGTTCTTGAGCGCGGCGAAGCGCGCGAGCACGTCCTGCGGCAGGTCCGGCATGAGGCGCGGCACATAGGGCAGCGGCACGGTGCTGACCACCTTGTCGAACGCCTCGAAGCCCTGTGCCGTCTCCACGCCCTGCACGCGGCCCGCCTCCATGCGGACCCGCGTCACGGGCGTGGACAGGCGGATCTCGCCGCCATGGGCGCGGATGTCGGCCGCCATGCCGTCCAGCAGTGTGGCGGAGCCACCGTCCAGGTGGCCGAGCTTTTCCTGCATGAGGCTGTAGCGCGAGCGGCCGATGCGGCGGATGCGGCTCCAGATCCAGGCCGCCGAGAGGTTGCCCGTGTGCTCGTAGAACTTGTACTCGAACAGGCGGCGCCAGAGCACCTCGTAGGCCTCCGCGCCCACCCAGCGGCGGATCCAGCCCGTGGCCTCGACGCCGTCGAGCGGCTTCCAGTCGTTGCGCTTGGTGGAGAGGAAGGCGTGCAGGCCGTAGCGGAACTTGGCCACCAGCCCCAGGCCGCGGAAGCGCAGCAGCGCCACGGGGTTGCCCCAGGCCTGCAGGCGCTTGCCGTACCAGTAGCCCATGCGCGTGGCGCGCCAGCGCATCCTGTCGGCCAGGCCCAGCTCGTCCAGCACCTTCAGGAAGTCATGGTCGGAGGTGCAGTGGAAGTGGTAGTAGCGCTCGATGGGCAGGCCGTCGAAGTCGAACATCGCGGTCATGCCGCCCACGCGGTCGTCGGCCTCGAAGACCACGGGGCGGTGGCCGTCGCGCGCGAGCTGGTAGGCCACGGCCAGGCCCATGGGGCCGGCGCCGAGCACGGCGATACGCTGGCCCGGCGCGGCGGCCGCGGTGGAGGGGGTGTCGGGGGTGGCGCTCATCAGAACTCCAGCACCACGCGGCTGTACTCCGGGTGGTGGAAGGTTTCGTGGATGGCCTCGGCGAAGGGCGTGGCGCGCACGCCGAAGATGCCGGGCCAGTCGATCACCTCGAACTCGTCGTGCGCCACGAGGGCCTTGAGCTGGTCGGCGGTGAAGGGCGGGTCGCGGTCGAAGAGCGCCCAGACCTTCAGCAGCAGGTAGAAGAGGCCGTAGGGGATCTTCACGATGGCCGCCTTCGCGCCCGTGGCGGCCTTGATGGTGCGGATGATGTCGATGTAGTCGACCTTCTCCAGCCCCGTGATGTTGAAGATGCCACCCACGCGGCGCTCCTCGATGCAGCGCACGATGATGCGGCAGAAGTCGGCCGCGTAGAGCGGCTGGCGCATGTAGCGGCCGCTGCCCGGGATCGGGAACACCGGCACCTTGCGCATGAAGCGCGAGAGCCAGCCCAGGTGCTTGCGGTCGAACCAGCCGAACATCAGCGTGGGCCGCAGCACCACGCAGGGAATGCCGCTCGCGAGCACCATCTGCTCCTGCGCGCGCTTGGTGTCGGTGTAGTGGTCCTGCGCCACCGATTCCACCACCGAGGAGCTGATGTGCACGGTCTGCGGGATGCCGTGGCGCTGGATGAGCGCGAGGATGCGCTCGGTCGAGGTGAGGTTGTTGCGCACGAAGGGCTCGGCCTGCGGCGCGCCGATCTGGGCCTGCAGCATCACCACGGCATCGGCGCCCTCGAAGTGGCGCTCCCAGTCGCCGGGCTCGGCGAGGTCGGCATGCTCGGCCACGATGTCCGGGTGCATGCGGCGCAGGATCTCGAGGTTGGCGGTGTGCTTGTCCAGCACCACGAGATGGGCGTAGCCATGGAGCTTGAGGTGCGCGACGAGGTTCTGGCCGACGAGGCCGGCCCCGCCGGGCAGGACGATCTTGGTGGTGTGCTTCATGGAAGAGGGTGGGTGCATCGGTCGGAAAAAGCGGAGGGCCGCGCGGCGGTCAGGACGCCGGCACGGCCGGAGCCAGCGGCAGGGGGGCCGCGCACGCCGTGCCGGGCGCCTGCAGCGTGAGGACCGCCGGCAGGACGCCCGAGGGCGGCACCTGCAGGTAGGCCGTGAACATGAGGTAGCGGTCCGTGGGCCCGGTGGCGGGCGCAGGCGGCGTGCGCTTGCGCCACCGGTCGGGCAGGCCGTAGCCGGCGACGGTGCCATCGGCCGCGACGAGCCGCACGGCCTCCGGGAGCGTGCCGGCCGGCTCGGGCAGCAGCCCGCCGTGCACGCGCACGAAGCGCGGCTCTCCGGGCAGGATCTCCACCAGATCGGTGAACGCATGGCAGCGGGCCGGCAGGGCTTCGGCGCGAGAGCCCACGGCATGCTCGGCGGCGGCCATCGCCGGCAGGCCGAAGATGCCGGCATGGAGGGGGGTGGCGATGCGCGCGAGCCGCGTGCCCAGCGCCGGGTCCCAGATCAGCATGCCGATGCGGCGGTCGTCCTTCACGTCCATCTGCAGCGCCAGCGCGCCGGTCATGCGCATGTGGGCGTGGTCGTTGCGCTTCACGTCGCGCGTCTGCACCACGAGCATCTGTGCCAGCAGCAGGACCAGCAGGGTGGCGGCCACGGCGCGCGCGGCGCCGCGCAGGGCCGCGAGCCGCGGCGCGTGCAGCACCGCGAGCGCGGCCCAGGCCAGGAGCGTGGGGGTGGTGTAGCGGCTGGAGAGCGCGCTGTCGAACCCGAACAGCAGGCGCCCGCCGGCGGTGGCGAAGGCGATGCCGCCCACATAGGCGACGAAGGTCAGCAGCGCCAGTTCCAGCCGGTGCGTGCGCGGCTCGCGCAGCGCGCGGGGGAGCGGCGCCAGCGCCAGCAGCACGAACAGCGCGCCGAACACGCGCGCCACCACCAGCCATGCGGCACCCGTGTGCCGCGTGAAGTGCTGGAACGGGCTGCCGAGGTAGATCAGCGTGTAGTGCAGCATGTCCAGCGGCCGCTCGCGCAGGTTCGCCAGCACGCCGCCGCCGTGCGCGGCGGGGGCGGCGTAATCCACCGTGTAGGCGGCCACGCAGGCCGCCGCCAGCAATGCGAGCACGGCCGTGCGGCGCCAGCCCAGGCGCGCCACCAGCGCATAGAGCACCATCATCGGCAGGGCCATGACGCCGTTGACCATCGTGCCCACGCTGAGCACGCCCAGCGCGCAGGCCGCGGCGAACCAGCCCGGCGAGCCGGCGCCGCGCGCTGCGCGGTAGAGGCAGTAGAAGCCGGCCAGCGGCACCAGTTGCGCCAGGAAGAACTGGCTCTGGAAGGCCCAGGTCAGGTTTTCCTTCTGCACCCACGAAAACAGCCACACGGCCAGCAGCACCGTGCCGAACGCCCAGGCGCTGCGCGGCAGGGGGGCGAGGCGCGCGCGCAGGAAGGCCGACAGCACCAGCACCCCGCAGCCCGCGAGCAGGTAGTTGACGGCGATCAGGAACACCTGCTGGCCGCCGAACCAGGCGTATTCCATCCAGAACAGCGCTTTCGCGAGCACGAGCCGGTGTTCGTTGAACAGCCGCCACCAGGCGTTCCATCCCGCGCCGCGCTGGACATCGGCGTAGAACTCCAGCGCGCCCCACATGTCCCAGATGGGCACGGCCGTGTAGGTGCGCCAGGCGGACACCGCGGTGGCGAGGGCGTAGACGGTGGCGAAGGCCAGCAGCAGCGCCAGCGGAAGGCGCCGCCGCCAGGCGGGCGCGGGGATCGGAGCGCGGGCGGTCATTCGGGGGCTCAGATCTTCATGCGGTGGAACACCGCGCGGGGCAGGTTGCGGATCACCCACATGATGAGCGCCCACTTGGCGGGGGCGTAGACCACGGGCGCGCCGCGCGCCATGCCGCGCACGATGGCGGCGGCCACTTCGTCGGGGGTCGCGAGGCGCGCGCCGCGCGCCTTGAGGTGGGCGGTCATCGGTGTGTCGGTGGGGCCCGGCTTGATGAGGCTCACGCGCACGCCCGTGGCGGCCAGCCGGTGCTGCAGGCCTTCGGCGTAGCGTTCCACCAGGCCCTTCGCCGCGCCATAGACGTAGTTCGACTGCCGGCCGCGGTCGCCCGCCACCGAGCCGATGATCCCGATGCGCCCGCGCCCCTGGGATTGCTGCGCGCCCGCGAAGGCCTCGGCCCAGAGCACGGGCGAGATGCCGTTGACTTCCAGCGCCTGCTGCGCTGCCGCGAGATCGGCCTCGCAGGCAGGCTGGTCGGGCAGGTTGCCGTGGGCGATCAGCACCACGCCGGGCACGCCATCCGCGCAGATGCGGCGCACGGTGTCGGTGATCGCGGCGGGCTGCAGCATGTCGCCGGCGATGGCTTCGATGCGCGTGCCGGGCTGGCGCACCTGCAGGTCCGCGGCGACGGACGGCAGCTTGGCACCGTCGCGCCCGATGAGCACCAGGCGGTCCACGCCGCCGGCGGCGAGCCAGAGGCGGGCGCACTGGTGCGCGATGGCCGAGGTGGCGCCGACGATGGCGATGGTGCGGGGGGTGGAGGTGTCGGGCATGTCGGTCGGAAGTGGGGGGCGGAACGGCCGTGCGGTCGTTGGCGGAAGGAATGGGAGGGGGGCGGTCAGTCGCCCAGCAGCCGCAGCGACATCGCCGAGCGGATGCGGGGATCGCGATAGGGCAGGAATTCGGCCAGGTGCGGGTAGCCGGCCTCGAACAGCGTGCGGGGCATGCGCGCATCCTTGGCGGCATAGAGCCGTCCGCCGGCTGCGGCCACCACGGCGTCGAGCCGGTCGAACAGCCGCAGCGTGGGCTCCCCCCGGTGCGGGAAATCCAGCGCCAGGGTCACGCCGGGCATCGGGAAGCTCAGCATGCCCACGGGCGCGCGCGCGCCGAAGGTCTTGAGCACGCCGAGGAACGACCCCTGGCCCGACGCGGCGATCTCGCGCAGCAGCGCGGCGATGGCGGCCTCGCCGCCCTCGCGCGGCACCGCGCACTGGTACTGGTAGAAGCCGCGGCGGCCATAGATGCGGTTCCACTCCAGCAGGTTGTCGAGCGGGTAGAAGAACGGCTCGTAGTGCTGCAGCCGCCGGCCCGCGCGCTGGCGGTGCTGGTGGTAGTAAGCCGTGTTGAAGGGCCGCAGGCTCCAGCGGTTGACCAGCGAGAACGGCGGGGTGAACGGCACGGTGCGCTTGCGGTCCCCGGGGGCGGGCGGCGCAGAGGCCACCGGGCCGGGCACGTGGTTGCCGCGCATGAAGATGCCGCGCGCCTCGGCGCCCGAGAGGCAGTCGATCCACGACACCGTGTATTCCCAGCCGGCCTCCGAGGCATCGGCGAGCGCGAAGAATTCCTGCAGGCTGCCGTAGGCGATCGTCTCGGTATCGAGCCAGGGCCCGGCCACGCGGCGCAGGCGCAGCGTGGCCTGCGTGACCACGCCGGTCAGGCCCAGCCCGCCCACGGTGGCGGCGAACCAGTCGGGCCGCAATCCGGGGCCGCAGCGCACGAGCAGGCCGTCGGTGCGCAGCAACTGCAGCGCGCACACGTGGTCGCCGAAGCTGCCGTGCACGTGGTGGTTCTTGCCGTGCACGTCGTTGGCGATGGCCCCGCCCACGGTGGCGAACTGCGTTCCGGGCGTCACGGGAAGCATCCAGCCGCGCGGGATGAAGGTGCGCTGGATGTCGCGCAGCAGCACACCGGCCTCGCAGGTCAGCTCGCCCGTGGCTTCGTCCCAGGCGATGAACCGGTCCTGGCCGCGCGTGGCCCAGAGCGCGCCGCCCGGGTTCAGGCACACGTCGCCGTAGCTGCGGCCCATGCCGTAGGCCAGGCCGTGCTGCCCGGCCGACAGCGGCAGGCGCGCGGGCGGATGGTCCGCCAGCGGATGGAACGCGTGCTCGGCCGCCCGCAGGCGGCCCCAGGAATGCACCGCTACCACGGCCGTCCCAGGCCGGCGGCGGCCAGCGCGAGCACGAACACCGCGCCCGCCACGAGGCTCGCGCGGTCCTTGAAGGCGAAGACGAGCGGGTCGTCGTGCATCTGGCCGCGCGCCGCGCGCAGCCACATCCAGCTCACCCAGAACGCCAGCACCGGCACCGTGGCCCAGACCAGTTCGGGCGCGCGGTACATGGTCATCACCGTGTCGCTGTTGAGGTAGAGCGCGAGCACGACCACGGCCGTGTAGCCGGCGGCCACCCCCAGGTTCTGCACGATGGGCGCGTCGGAGGTCAGGTAGCCGCGCCCATGGGCCTGCGTCTTGCCCGCGGCCTGCTGCACCAGCAGCTCCGCATAGCGCTTCACGAAGGCGAGCGAGAGGAACAGGAAGCCCGAGCACGCGAGCAGCCAGAACGACAGCGGCTGCGCCACGGCCGCCGAGCCGGCCACGAGGCGCAGCGTGTAGAGCACCGCGAGCGCCACGCAATCCACGAGCGCCCAGCGCTTGAGCGCCAGCGAGTAGGCCCAGGTGGTCACGAAATACACGAGCAGCCAGCCGAGGAAGGCCGGCGCCGTGGCCCAGGCCAGCCACAGGCTCGCGCTGGCCAGCACGGGCACGAGCACCGCGCCCTGCCAGGTCGGCAGGGTGCCGGCCGCGAAGGGACGCAGCCGCTTGCGCGGGTGCTGCCGGTCGCTTTCGAGGTCGAGCAGGTCGTTGGCGAGGTAGACCGACGAAGCGCAGAGCCCGAAGGCCACGAAGGCCATCACAAGCTGCAACCAGGCGGCGCCGTCGCCGATCCGGTGCGCGGCCATTAGCGGCACGAACAGCAGCAGGTTCTTCATCCACTGGTGCAGGCGCAGCGCCTTGCGCCAGGCGGAGAGCCCCGCCTGAGCGGGCGGGAAGCTGCGCAGCACATTGCCGTGCGCCTCGGCCTGGCGGGCGACCGCGGGCGGGGCGTTCACGACGATGGCGGCGCGCGCGCGCCGCCATACCGGCAGGTCGGCGCGTGAATTGCCGGCGTAATCGAACCCGCGCTCGCCGAACCGCTCCGCCAGCGCCGCGGCCTTGGCCGGGCCGGCGAGGTTGCGCGCGCCGTCGCTCGCCATGACGAGATCGAAGCAGCCCAGGTGCGCCGCGATGGCGTCGGCCAGCACCTGGTCGGACGCCGTGCAGAGCACGACCTGCCGGCCGCCGGCACGCTGGGCCCGCAGCCAATCGACGAGCGGCTGGTTGTAGGGCAGGGTGGCCACGGCCATGCGCACCTGCTGCGCGATGCGGCGCTTCAGGGCCGCCTTGCCGCCCGCCAGCCACAGGGGCAGCGCCAACGCCTTCCAGGGCGCGTCGCGCACCAACTGCAGCGAGGTCTCGTGCAGCATGTCGGTGAGCAGCAGCGTGCCGTCGAGGTCGACCACCAGAGGGGGCTCCTGAGAAGGCGGCATGGCCGGCGGCAATGGATCGGAAGGCGAACGCACGGAAGCCCTTGGGTCGTTAGGAAGAGTCGGGAGAGAGGGGAAGGCGAGGGCGCTGCGCCGGCCCGCGGGCCTCAAGCGCAGCCGGGGATTGTAGGAGGGCCCCGGGGCTCTCTACACTGCGGTGCGCGCCGCCTGCCGTGCCGGCAGTGCTTGGCGTCCAAGCCTTCGCCTTCCTTCCCATCCATGCGCCTGTTCCTGCCCTGGCCTTTGCCTGCCTTCCTGGCCTGGGCTGCCGCATGGCTCGCCTTTTTACTGTCGAGCGATCCGGCGGGCCTGCCGTGGTGGGGCGCGGGGCTTGCGGGCTGTGCGGTCGGGCTGGCCGCCAGCCTGCTGGGGCGCACCCGGTGGCGGCAGGGCTTCATCGCGGGCGGCTTCCCGCTGTCGTTCCTGCTGGCGGGGGCCGCGCAGGTGCCGGCCTGGGCATGGCTCGCGCCGCTGGGCGTGCTGCTGCTGGTGTATCCGCTGAATGCCTGGCGCGACGCGCCGCTGTTTCCCACCCCCCGTGGCGCGCTGGCCGGCCTGGAGCGCGCCGCGCCCCTGGCCCCGGGCGCACGCGTGCTCGATGCCGGCTGCGGCCTGGGCGACGGCCTGCGGGCGTTGCGCTCGGCCTATCCCGCCGTGCGGCTGGAAGGCCTGGAGTGGAGCTGGCCGCTGCGCTGCCTGTGCGCATTGCGCTGCCCCTGGGCCCGCGTGCGGCGCGGCGACATCTGGCGCGCGGGCTGGGGCGCCTACCCCATGGTGTACCTCTTCCAGCGGCCCGAGAGCATGGCCCGCGCCGCCGCCAAGGCCCGTGCCGAGATGGCGGCCGATGCCTGGCTGGTGAGCCTCGCGTTCGAGATACCGGGCGCCTCGCCGGAGGCCGTGCTGCGGCCACCCGGAGGGCATGCGGTGTGGGTCTACCGGGTGGGCCGCCTGCCCCCTGTCGCCGCTGGCGGGGCGGCGCTATGATCCGGCGCCGCCACCGGGCCCGGCCCGCCTGGGCGGCGGACCGCCTCTGCGGGCATGCCGTGGCGCGGTGCTTCGAATCTCCCCCGTTTTCTTATTCCAGAGGAATTCAATCCATGTCCCGAAAGACCTTGACCCTGCTGGCTGCTGCCTGCGCCGCCGTGCTGCTGGCGGGCTGCGAAACCACCAACATGCGCATGGGCAGCGCGGAATCGAAGACCGTGGCCACCGGTGCCGCCGCCGGCGAGGCCTCGGCCAACGCCAGCTCGCAGCTGGAGCGCTGCGCCTCCCCGCTGGGCACGGTCTCGCTGGTGGAGAACCAGCAGGCGGGCTGGTACACCATCCTGCGCAACGAATACCGTCTGCCGCCCACGGCGAACCTGCTGCGCCTGCTGGTGCAGCAGTCCAACTGCTTCGTGGTGGTGGAGCGCAGCGCCGCGGGCATGGGCGCCATGAACCGCGAGCGCGCGATCATGCAGTCGGGCGAGATGCGCGGCGGCAGCAACTTCGGCCAGGGCCAGATGGTGGCGTCGGACTATGCGATGTCGCCCGAGATCATCTTCTCCAACAGCGACGCGGGCGGCATCGGCGGCGCGCTGGGTGCGCTGGTCGGCGGCGGCAGCGGCCGCGCCATCGGCGCGTTGGGCAGCTCGCTCAAGACCCGTGAGGCGAGCGCCATGCTGACGCTGGTGGACAACCGCTCGGGCGTGCAGGTGTCGGTGTCGGAGGGCAGTGCCTCCAAGAGCGACTTCGCGGGCTTCGGCGGCCTGTTCGGCGGCTCGGCCGGCGGCGCCATGGGCGGCTACCAGAACACCTCGCAGGGCAAGGTCCTCACGGCCGCGTTCATGGACGCCTACAACCAGATGGTGGTGGCGCTGCGCAACTACAAGGCGCAGAGCGTGCGCGGCCAGGGCCTGGGCGGCGGCGGCCGGCTGGGCGTGGACGGCGCCGCGGCGCCGTCGCAGACGAAGGCCGGCACGGCGATGTCGGTGCGCGAGGCGCAGTCGCGGCTCAACGCGCTGGGCTACGACGTGGGCGCGCCGGACGGCGGCCTGGGCCCGAAGACGGCCAACGCGTTGCGCACTTACCAGAAGGACAAGGGCCTGCCCGTGACGGGCCGGCTCGATACCGCGACGGCGGACGCGCTCTCGCGCTGACCGCACTGGCGGGCAGGCCGGCCGGTTCCGGGGCGGAACGGCCGGCCTTTTTCTTTGCTACCGGGAGGCCCGGCGGCTTGCGGGGTTTGCCGCTGCAGAGAGATCAGGACGGCGTCACGCTGGCATCGAGCAGCGTCAGCGTGAGCGTGTCGACGCGGGCCGGGTCCAGCGAGATCAGCGGTGCCGAGAAGCGCTCCGCAAATGCGAAGTTGTAGGCGTCGGACAGCGGGTTCAGCGCCTGGGCCCAGGTGTTCCAGTGGTCGGTGACGCCCGCGCCCCAGAGCTTGTCGAACAGCAGGCCCTGCGGCGGCAGTTTCTCGAACCAGTCCGAGCTGGCCATGTCGCCCACGGCCTCCTGGCCGACCTTTTTCCCCGACCCGATCGCGCCGATGTTCAGCCCCGCGAAGAAGTCGCCGAGGATCCAGGCGAACACGTCGTTCTGCGGGGTCTGCGGTGCGCCGCCGTCCAGGGAGAAGGTGGGATTGGCCCCGTAGCAGGACGCAGGGTTGAGAAGATCCCAGTGCCCGATGGCGATGGACACGTGGCTGAGCAGGTTCGTCTTGCCGATGAGGGTCAGGTTGCACCGGGCATCGATGTGGGCCCACAGGTCGTAGCTCTGCGCCTGGCAGGCCGTGCCCGATCCCTGCGGGTTGCCGGCGAACCGGCCCTGGAGGTGGGCGATCTTCCCGTTGCCCAGCTTGGCGAAGCCGGGCACCGGCGAGGCGGTGCCCGGCCCGAACGTGTGGATGAGGTCGGTGAAGTAGCCGGCGAAGGTGTCGTAGGGCGTGAAAGGTAGGCCGGGGTAGGCATCGGTGGCGGGGTCGCCGAAGGGCGGGTAGCTGTTGGGGCCGATCACGCGGACGAAGCCGCCCTGGGCGTTGGAGACGACACCGGAGGCCGGCTGCGTGAGCGCGGTCTGCACGCCGGCGGGCAGCGGGGTGCCCTGGGACGCGAAGGCCACGACGATGCCTTTGGCGGTGGTGGTAGACCGGACCGGCTGGCTGAGCTGGCTCAGCGCGGTGTAGATGCCGCTCACGCTGGCACCGGCCTTCACGCCGTCCAGGTGGCCCACGGCCTGCCCCTTGAGCTGCGTGGACAGGCTCATCGGAATGCTCCAGAAATCGATCGCCGTCAGGTCGGCGACGCCGTAGCTCGTGCCGTCGAAGGTCAGCTCGAACTTGTCGAAGCGATCTGTGTTGCCGGCCAGCACCGAGCTGTTGGGGTCGGTGGTCGCGGGATCGATGCCGTACCCCACATAGATGCGCCCGCTGGTCGTGGCGCCGAGGGTCAGGCTGGTGATGGTGTCCAGCGCATACCACGTGTCGGCCGCCATGGCGGAGCCGTTGAGCGTGGCGTTGAGGGTGCTTCCCCAGAAGCCGATATAGACGCTGTCGTCGGCGATGGTGGAGTTGTTCTGGAAGCTCAGGGTGAGGGACGGCATGGCAGGCTTTCAGGGGCAAGGTATGGAAACACAAGGTGCGTGGCATCCCGGCCCCCGCGCGGCCGTGGCGGCGCGTGGGCCGGTCCACATCAGCGGAGGACCTTCACCTTGGCCGCCGAGGGCTGCACCGTGTTGGAGTAATAGGCCCAGATGTAGGCGCCGCCGGCACCTTCGTTGAGGTCGGGGCCCACGTGCGTCCAGCCCGGGATCGACGGGGGCGACGACTCATTGAGTGCGAGGAACATCAGGTTCGTGACGGGCTTCGCGCCGCCGCGCTTCCAGTACATGTAGATGTACTTGCCGCCCGCGCCTTCGTTCAGATCCACGGGGGACCATTCCCACCCCGGAATGGAGTTGCTCTGCGCACTGTCGTAGGCCTGGAAGTTCACGTCGGTGATGGGGTTGTTCGTGCCTTGCTGGTAGCCGACGTAGATGTACTTGCCGCCCGCGCCCTGGTTGAGGTCGGTGGTGTAGAAATCCCAGCCCTGCTGGTACAGCGGGCCTGCGCTGTTGTCTGCTTGAACGGTCAGATTGGTAAGTGCCATTTTGGTTTGGAATGGTTGGTTGATCCAGAGAGCCGCCGAGTGGATCGGCGCCTCCCGCCCCTCTCTTGCTTGAGGCCTTTTCATTCTGTGGGCCAGGCATGCCTCATGGAATGAACCCTTCCTGAAGACTCCTGAATCGTTCTGGACCGGGCCGCCGCGCCCGGCGCCGGCAAACCCCGGTGCGGACCCGTCCTATACTCCGGCCCGTTGGTGCTCGCGCGGCCGCTTCCGGCCGCGCAGTTAAACGGGAACCAGGAAGGGCCAGTCCGCCACGGACATCCGCCCCGGCCTGGGCTGCCCCCGCAACGGTCAGCGATGGAAGGCGCGCTTTTTCAAGGGTGCGCCTTCGGCCCCTGGAACGACGCCCACTGGAATGCCTGCCGGCATCCGGGAAGGGCCCGGGAGCCCGGCATACACCTGCCGCACCGCCAGCCCGGATACCGGCCGACAGGGGGGCGTGCTTCACCGGCGCGCTCCATTCGCGGATCCTGCGGGGAAGCAGGGCGCCGGGCGCGCTTTCGGGCGCATCTTTTCTTCTTCGTCGCTTATCTCATGCCAGATTCTTCGGCGCACGCCCACGGGGCCTGCGATGCCGCGGGCACCGGGCCGGGTACGGTCTGGTTCGTCGGGGCCGGACCCGGCGATCCCGACCTCATCACCGTCAAGGGCCGCTCGCTGATCGAGCGCGCGGGGGCCATCCTGTTCGCCGGTTCGCTGGTGGATGAAACCGCCACGCGGTGGGCGCCTGCGGGCTGCACCATCGCCGACAGCAAATCCATGACGCTGGACCAGATGGCCGCGTGGCTGGTGCTGCAGGCCCAGAAGCACCGCACCGTGGTGCGCCTGCAGACGGGCGACCCCGCCCTCTATGGCGCGCTCGTCGAGCTGGTGCAGCCGCTGGACGCGGCCGGCGTGCCGGTGCGCGTGGTGCCGGGCGTCTCGTCGGCCATGGCCTCGGCCGCGGCGGCAGTGGAGAGCTTCACGCTGCCCGAGGTCACGCAGACCGTGGTGTTCACGCGCGTGGAGGGCCGCACGCCCATGCCGCCCGGCGAATCGCTCGCCGAACTCGCGCGGCACCACTGCACGCTGTGCATCTTCCTGTCGATCACGCTGCTGCACAAGGTGCAGGCGGGGCTGCGCGAGGCCGGCTGGGCGGACGACGCGCCGCTGCTCGTGGTGCACAAGGCCTCCTGGCCCGGCGAGGAGCGCATCGTGCGCTGCACGCTGGCCGACGTGCGCGAGTGCTGCCGCGAGGCGCAGGTGGTGAGCCAGGCCATGATCATCGCCAGCCCCACGCTGGGTGCGCGCCATTGGCAGCAGCTCGCCAAATCCAAGCTCTACGACCCGGGCTTCACCCACCGTTTCCGGCGCGCGAGCGATGCGCCGGGCGGCCCGGACGCCTCCAGCCCCCTGCCGGACACCCCACGATGACGCATCTGCACGACCCCTCCCACGACGCCGCGCATGGCCATGCGCACGGCCCATCCGCCCACCCTTCCCACGGCCACGCGCCGGTGGCCGTGAACGCGCCCGCGCAGGCTGGCACTACGGTGCTGCTGATCGGCCACGGCTCGCGCGAGCCCGAGGGCAATGACGAGATCCACGCCTTCGTGCGGCAATGGCGCAAGCGCCAGCCCGGCTGGCGCATCGAGGTCTGCTTCATCGAGTTCGCGCCGCCCAGCCTGCACGACGGCCTGTTGCAGGCCGCCCGGGGCAGCCGCCGCGTGCTGGTGCTGCCCCTCATCCTGAATGCGGCCGGCCACGTGAAGATGGAGATCCCCGAGTCGATCGAACATGCGCGCGAACACTGCCCGGGCGTCGAATTCCTCTACGGCCCGCACCTGACGGCCTGCGAGCCCATCCTCGCGATCCTGCAGCGCCAGCTGCGCAACTGCATGCAGGCGCTGGACGTTCCCGATCCCACCACCACCGGCGTGGTGCTGCTGGGCCGCGGATCGTCCGACCGGCAGGCCAACGGCGACGTCGCCAAGATGGCACGCTGGCTGCAGGAAGACGGCCACCACGAGCTGGTGGAGATCGCCTTCACCGGCATCACCTGGCCGCGCCTGGAGCGCGTGGTGCAGCGGCAGGTGCTGCTGGGCATGAAGCAGATCGTGGTGCTGCCGTACTACCTCTACACCGGCACGCTGATGCAGCGCATCGGCCGGCAGGTGGAACACCTGCGCGCGCAGTACCCGCAGGTGCGCTTCGCGCAGTCGGGCCACTTCGGCATGGAGCCCGAGATCTTCACCCTGCTGGAGCAGCGCGTGGCCGACCTGCAGGCCGGAATGCCCGACAGCCGCCTGCCGTGCGACGGCTGCAAGTACCGCGAGATCGCGCACGACCTGGGGCATGGCCACAGCCACGAGCACACGCATGCCCACGCGCCCGACCCGGGCCACGGCCATGGGCACAGCCACGGACACGATCACGCGCATGGCCACGGCCACGTCGCGCCCCAGCCGGCCGGAGCCGCTGCATGAGCACCGTCAACACCGTCACCGAGCAGCTCACGCGCGCCGGGCAGGCCATCGAGCACGACAGCTTCGCCATCATCGACGCCGAGGCCGGCCCGCACCCCTACACGGCGCAGCAGTGGCCCATCGTGCGGCGGATGATCCATGCCAACGCCGACTTCGAATTCAACGGCCTGACCGACTTCCACCCGCACGCGGTGGAAGCCGGCATCGCCGCCCTGCTGCGCGGCGGCGCGCCCGTGGTGGCCGACGTGGAGATGATCTGCTCGGGCCTGTCGCAGCCGCGCCTGGCGCACTTCGGCATGCGCACGCACCAGTTCATCAGCGACGCCGACGTGATCGCCCAGGCCCAGGCCGAGGACACCACGCGCGCCGTGCAGGCCATGCGCAAGGCGCACCGGCAGGGGCTGCTGCAGGGTGCCGTCGTGGGCATCGGCAATGCGCCCACCGCGCTCATCGAGCTGGTGCGCCTGATTCGCGAGGAGGGCGTGCGCCCCGCGCTGGTGGTGGGCATGCCGGTGGGCTTCGTCTCCGCCGCCGAATCCAAGGACCTGATGGCCGGCGTGGCCGAGGTGCCGTGGATCGTGATCCGCGGCCGCAAGGGCGGCTCCACGCTGGTGGTGGCCGCGTTGCACGCATTGCTGGCGCTGGCCGAGGCACGGCAGAAACAGCAGCAGCAAGGCGCTGCCGGAGGCTGACCCCGCCATGATGGAAAAAACCGTCCGCCGCGGCACGCGCACCGGCTTCACCACCGGGGCGTGCTCCGCCGCCGCCGCGCGTGCCGCCGTGCAGGGCCTGGCCGAAGGCGCCGTGCCCGAGGCGGTGGACTGCCTGCTGCCCAACGGCGACGTGGTGCGCTTCGCGGTGAACGACGGCCGCTGCGATGCCGACAGCGAAAAAGCCCGGGCCGCGCACGCCATGGTCATCAAGGACGCGGGCGACGACCCCGACTGCACCGACAAGGCCCACCTGACGGCAGATGTGCGCGTGCTGCCCGGCCGTGCGGGCGAGGTGGTGCTGTGCGGCGGCTTTGGCGTGGGCACGGTCACCATGGCCGGCCTGGGCCTGGAAGTGGGCGGCCCGGCCATCAACCCCGTGCCCCGCCGCAACATCGAAGACAACGTGCGTGCCGCGGGCGGCCCGCTGTTGGAGCACGCCGGGCTCGAAGTGACCATCTCCGTGCCCCAGGGCGTGGAGATGGCCAAGAAGACGCTCAACGCGCGCCTCGGCATCCTGGGCGGCATCTCCATCCTGGGCACCACCGGCATCGTGAAGCCGTATTCCACCTCGGCCTACCGCGCCAGTGTGGTGCAGGGCGTGCAGGTGGCCGCCACGCTGGGCCACGGCGTGGTGGTGCTGACCACGGGCGGGCGCACCGAGCAGTTCGCCATGAAGGAGCGGCCCGACCTGCCCGCCGCCTGCTTTGTGCAGATGGGCGATTTCCTGCGCTACGCGCTCGACGAAGCCGTGGCGCAGGGCCTGCGCGCGGTGGTGATCGGCGGCATGGTGGGCAAGCTCACCAAGATCGCCCAGGGCGAGACCATCACCCATGCCAACCGCGCCGAGGTCGATACGCAACTGCTGGCCGACCTGGCCGCGGGCGTGGGCGCGCCGCCCGAGGTCTGCACCGAGATCGCCGCCGCAGAAACCGCCCGCTTCGGGGCCGAGCGCATGCAGGCCCTGGGCCTGGGCGAGCCCTTCCACCATGCGCTGGCGCAGGCCGTGGTCCGGACGCTCACCGCGCCCGACCGCTATGGCGACCGCTTCCACCTCACCGTGCTGGTCTGCGACTTCGACGGCAGCAAGATCACCGAGGCCGCCTCCGGGCCGGCCGCCTCCGTATGACGATGACGACGAACCTGCTTGAAAAAGACCCCCAGCCCTGCCGCGTGATCGGCGTGCTGGACGACGGCGCCGCCAGCCTGAGCGCCACCGCGCTTGCGTTGCTGCGCCGCGCCGACCTGGTGATCGGCGGCACGCGCACGCTGGCGCTGCTGGAGGACGACATCGCCCCGCAGGCCGTGCGGCGCGACCTGACCGGCTGCCTTTCGTCCGTGCCCGGCTGGATCGCCGAGGCGCGCGCGGCCGAGCAGGCCTGCGTGGTGCTGGCCACGGGCGACCCGCTCTGCCACGGCATCGCCAGCTACCTGGCCTCGCGCCTGTGCATCCAGGCGCTGGAAGTGATGCCCAACGTCTCCACCCTGCAGCTCGCCTGCGCGCGCCTGGGCCTGGCGTGGCAGGACGCACGCATCGTCTCCGTGCATGCCAAGGACGCGGGCGAATGGGCCGTGGGCGCCGCGCCCGCGCATGGCCTCTACGCGCTGGCCCAGGCCGTGCGCCGGCACGACCGCCTGGCCGTGCTGACCAGCCCCGACAACACGCCCGCGCGCATCGCCCGCCTGCTGGTGGCCGAGGGCCTGGGGGACGACTTCCAGATCAGCGTGGCCGAGCGCCTGTGCACGCCCGACGAGCGCGTATGGGCCGACATGGCGCCCGCCGAGGCGGCAGCACAAACTTTCGCCGACCCCAATGTGGTGCTGCTGGTGCGCACGCGCCAGCGGCCCGAGCCCGTGAGCTTCGGCCTGCCCGATGCGGCCTACCACCAGCGCCAGCCCGACAAGGGCCTGATCACCAAGCAGGAGGTGCGCGCCGTCTCGCTCGCGCGCATGCAGCTGCGCGCCACCAGCCGCGTGTGGGACATAGGCGCCGGCAGCGGCTCGGTGGGGCTGGAGGCCGCGCGCCTGTGCCCGCAGGGCCATGTCTGGGCCATCGAAAAGAACGAAGGCGACGTGGAGATCGCGCGCCGCAACGTGCGCGATTTCGGGGTTTCCAACCACACGCTGGTGCACGGCAAGGCGCCCGAGGGGCTGGATGCCTGGCCCGACCCGGACGCCGTCTTCATCGGTGGCTCGGGCGGCGAGCTGGCCGAGCTGATCGCGCTGTGCCTAGGGCGCCTGCGCCCCGGCGGCTGGCTGGTGATGAACTTCGTCACGCTGGAGAACCTCGCCGCCGCCACCCAGGTCCTGCAGGCCGCCGGCGCCGCGTGGGACGTGCTGCAGCTGCAGGCCGCGCGCAGCAAGCCCATCCTGCACATGCACCGCATGGCGGCCGAGAACCCGGTGTGGATCGTCTGCGCGCAGGCGGGCCGCGCCGGTGCTGCGGCGCCGGCCGTGGAGGAGGGCGCATGACCGACCTGGACACGCTGGTGCCGGAGCCCCAGGGCCCCCTGGGCCGTCTCATCGGGGTCTCGCTGGGCCCCGGCGACCCTGGCCTCATCACGCGCGCCGCCTGGGCACAGCTGCAGCGCAGCGACGCCGTGTGGACCTATCCCGCGCGCAGCACCAAGACGCCCAGCTACGCCTGGGGCATCGTGCAGCGCGCCGGCCTCGCGCCGCCCGTCACGCACCAGACGCTGCTCTTTCCCATGACGCACGACGGCGACAAGCTCGCCCGTGCGTGGATGCGCGCGGCGGACACCGTGCTGCCCTGGCTGCATGCCGGGCGGGACGTGCTCTTCCTGGTGGAAGGCGACGCCAGCACCTACGCCACCTTCGGCCACCTCGCGCGCACCGTGCGGGCGCTGGACACGCGCATCGAGGTACCTGTGATCGCGGGCGTGAACGCCTTCACGGCGGCCTGCGCCGCGCGCGGCATGCCCCTGGCCGAGCAGGACGACACCATCGCCATCGTGCCCGCTGCCTACGGCGTCGGCGCGGTGGACCGCCTGCTGCCCGACTTCGACACCCTGGTGCTCATGAAGGTCAAGCCGCTCATGGACGACCTGATCGACTGGCTGGAGCGGCGCGCGCTGCTGCCGCACACGCAGTTCATCGAGCGCGTGGGCGCGCCCGACGAGCGCTGCGTGGCCGGCGTGGATCTGCCCGCGCTGCGCGGCACCAAGGTCAGCTACCTCTCGCTCATGGTGGTGAAGAACCCGCACCGCATCCGGGGCGAGCGCATCAAGGGCTGCCTGAAGAAATCCTCGCCCGCCGCCGCTGCCGCGGGCCCATCCCTTTCCGACGACGAACCGGAGCTTGCCGAATGACGACCGCGACCACCTCATCCGCCACCCCCGACGTGGTGCTCTCCGCCCCCGCGCAGCCCGCCAGCGAGGTGCGTGTCTGCCTCGTCGCCATCACCCGCCACGGCGCCGCGCAGGCTGCCCAATTGGCGCGCGACGTGCCGCAGGCCCATGTCTGCACCGCCGCCAAGTTCGCCGCCGCCTTCGAGGGCCTGCCCAACACCGTGCGCGCCTACGAAGGCGCGTTGCGCGACGAGATCGCGCCGCTCTTCGCGGCCTACGACCAGCTGGTCTTCTTCGTCTCGCTTGGCGCCGTGGTGCGCCTGATCGCCCCGGTGCTCAAATCCAAGGACGAAGACCCCGGCGTGACGGTGGTGGACGACGCGGGCCAGTTCGTCATCCCCGTGCTCTCGGGCCACGTGGGCGGCGCCAACGAATGGAGCGAGCGCATCGCCGCGCTGATCGGCGCCACGCCGGTGCTCACCACCGCCTCCGACGTGGGCAAGACCATTCCGGTCGACATCCTCGGCCGGCACCTGGGCTGGCGCGTGGAGGCGCCCAAGATCAACATCACGCGCGTCTCGGCCCACGTGGTCAACGGCGAGCCCATCGCCGTGGTGCAGGAAGCCGGCAGCCCCGCGTGGTGGAACCGCCCCACGCCGCTGCCCGCCAACATCACCTGCCTGACGGACTGGAGCGGCGTGGAGCCCGGCCGCTACCAGGCGGTACTGTGGATCACGCACGACGACGTGGCGCCCGAGCGCTGGGCCGCATGGCACGAGCGGCTGGTGGTCTACCGCCCGCCGCAGGACGCTGCCGCGTGACGCCGCTGCCCCACAGCCGCGCTGCCGCGCTGGCCATCGGCCTGGGCTGCGACCGCGGCACGCCCGAGGCCACGGTCGAGGCCTGCCTGCGCGAAGCGCTGGCCCAGGCCGGCGCGCAGATCGCCCAGGTCGCCGTGGCTGCCAGCATCGAGGCCAAGGCCGACGAAGCTGCGTTCCTCTCGCTGGCGGGCCGCCACGGCTGGCCGCTGCGCTGGTACAGCGCCGCGCAGCTGGCGGCCGTGACCGTGCCCAACCCGTCGGCGACCGTGCTGCGCTACATGGGCACGCCGTCCGTCAGCGAAGCCGCTGCGCTGCTGGCCGCGGGCGCGCCCGACGCCTCCGCGCTACTCGTCGAAAAGCACCGCCTGCGCGGCCCCGACGGGCGCAACGCCACCGTTTCCATCGCGCGCATCGCCAGCCCTGCCGGCTGACGGCGCGCCTGCTTTTCCTTCCTCTTCACGCCACCCTGAAAGGTTCCATCCCATGCATATCGAAATCGGCATCCTCTCGCAGGACAAGATCGCCTATGCCTCCGTCGCCGCGACGGCGCTGCTGGGCGCGCATGCGCTGCCCCTGCTCAAAAGCCCTACCGCCTGGCTGCGCACGCTGCTGGCCGCGTTCTTCTTCAGCGTGCTCATGCAGGTCTGGCACATGCCCGTGGGCCCGTCGGAACTGCATTTCGTGGGCGCCATGCCCATCTACCTGCTGTTCGGCTTCATCCCCACGCTGTTCGGCTTCGGGCTGGGGCTGCTGGCACAGGCCCTGGTCTTCGAGCCGCAGGACCTGGCGCACCTGTCCATCAACTTCCTGAGCCTGGCCGTGCCGCTGTTCGCGGTGCACCACGGCCTGGGCAAGCGCATGCAGCGCATCAACGTCGCCAACGTGCTGAAGCTCGATGCCGTGTACTACGCGGGCGTGACGCTCATGGTCGGCTTCTGGCTGTCGATCAGCAGCGACGCGGCCCCGGTGGCCGACTGGGCGCTGTTCGCCGCGTCGTACCTGAGCCTCGTGGCCGTGGAGCCGCTGCTCACGATCGGCATCACCGTCGCGGCCGCCCGCCTGCGCGGCCGCCGCTGGCTGGCCGCCTGCATCGACGAGCGCACGCTGCAGCGCATCGCCGCGCCCGCGGCCGCCGCTTGAAGGAACGCACGCACATGTCCGCAGGAAAGATCATGCTCGTGGGCATCGGCCCCGGCAGCACCGACCACATGACCGCGCGCGCCCGCGCCGCCATCGCCGAGGCCGACACCATCATCGGCTACGTCACCTACATCAAGCTGGTGGCCGATCTCATCGAGGGCAAGGAGATCATCCGCAAGTCGATGACCGAAGAACTGGACCGCGCCATCGAATCGCTGGCCCGCGCCCGCGAGGGCAAGAAGGTCGCGCTCATCTCCTCGGGCGATGCGGGCGTCTACGGCATGGCCGGCCCCACGTTCGAGGTGCTGTTCCAGGCCGGCTGGACGCCGCCCTCCTTCGACGAGAACGGCGTGGTCGAGCCCGGCGGCATCGAGGTCGAGATCGTGCCCGGCGCCTCGGCCCTCAACAGCTGCGCGGCCCGCGTGGGCGCGCCGCTCACGCACGACTTCTGCGCCATTTCGCTGTCGGACCTGCTCACGCCCTGGCCCACCATCGCGCGCCGTCTCGACGCCGCCGCCCTGGCCGACTTCGTGGTTGCCCTCTACAACCCCAAGAGCGGCCGCCGCACGCGCCAGATCGAGGAGGCGCAGCGCCTCTTCCTGCGCCACCGCAGCCCCGATACGCCGGTCGCCATCGTCAAGAGCGCCTACCGCCGCCGCGAACGCATCGAGTTCGCCACGCTGGCCACCATGTGCGATGCCGACATCGGCATGCTGAGCACCGTGCTCATCGGCAACAGCAACACCATCGTGCAGCACGGCCTCATGGTCACGCCGCGCGGCTATGCCAACAAGTACGACGTGGAGGGCGGCGGCGCCACGCGCGAGGGCGAACGGCCCGGCCGCTCGCTCTCCACGGGGCTGAACGGCTGGCTCGAGAACCTGCAGCTCGACCACGCGGCCGGCGAGAGCATCGAGGCCCTGGCGCTGCGCCACCGCCTGCCGGCCGACTACATCCGGGACACCCTGGCGCAGCCGCTCGCCATCGCCGAGGCCGCCACGACCGAGGAAGAGGCATGAGCACCGACGCCCCTGAGAACACGGCCACCGCCGCCGCACCCGACGGCGTGCGCGTGGTCGTCAAGCCCAAGATCGGCAGCTACCGCCGCCACATCCTGATCTGCACCGGCCCGCGCTGCGCGCAGGAGGGCCAGGCCCAGGCCCTGTTCGACAGCCTGGGCGAGAAGTTCAAGGCCGCGGGCCTGAACGACGGCGACCTGCGCGTCAAGCGCAGCCGCGTGGGCTGCTTCGCGGCCTGCAAGGGCGGCCCGGTGATGTGCGTGCAGCCCGACGGCACCTGGTACTACGACGTCACGCCCGCCAACATGGACCGCATCATCGAACAGCACCTGGTGGGAGGCCAGCCCGTGGAAGACCTGGTGTTCCACCAGGGGCCCTCGGGGGGCTAGATGTGAAGCTTCAATAGGTTGTATCCGGTGTTCATCCGGATTGGGTTTGAGAGACTGGAAGTCGCCAAACACCCAATCAACTCAGGAAGCCCAACCGGATGAACAGCCATAAGCATGCCCGACTGACGTACGCCCGCCGCATCGAGATGGTCAAACAAATGACCTTGGAAGGTCTGGATGCGGCGCAAGCTGCTGCCTCGCATGGCGTGACAGCGCAGACCGCAAGGAAGTGGCTGGGTCGGTATCTGAGTGGCGGCGAAGCCGCCCTGGTCGATGCCTCCTCCAGGCCTGCGCGCTCACCCAAGACTATCGATGAGTCCAAGGCGCTGCTCATCGTCGAGCTGCGCCAGCGTCGCATGCTGCAGTCGCGCATCGCACGCTACGTCGGTGTCTCGGCCTCCACCGTCAGCCGTGTGCTGGCCCGTGCAGGCCTGTCCCGGCTCAGCGACCTGGCGCCAGCAGAGCCCGTGGTGCGCTACGAGCACGACGCCCCCGGCGACATGCTGCACATCGACACCAAGAAGCTCGGACGCATCGAGCGGCCCAGCCATCGGGTCACGGGCAACCGGCGCGACTCGGTCGATGGGGCAGGCTGGGAGACGCTGTTCGTGGCCATCGACGACCACGCCCGCATCGCCTTCACGGCCATGCACCAGGACGAGAAGAAGCAGGAGGCGGTCGCCTTCCTGCACAACGCCGTGGCGTACTACGCTGGGCTCGGCGTGGGCATCAAGCGCCTGTTGACCGACAACGGCCCGGCGTTCCGCTCAAAGGAGTTCGAAGCGGCTTGCAAGGCATCAGGTATTCAGCACAGGTTTACCAGGCCCTACCGTCCACAGACCAATGGCAAGGCAGAGCGGTTCATCCAGTCGGCGCTGCGCGAATGGGCCTATGGCTGGACTTATCAGAACTCAGCCGAGAGAACCGAGGCCCTGGCGGGATGGCAACATCACTACAACTGGCACCGACCCCATAGCGGCATCGGCGGCGTTGCTCCGATGCACAGGCTCAAATCTGCAAACAACCTCTTGACGGTCCACAGCTAGACGGCGGCCTGCGAGGCCAGCGGCGCACCACTGGCCGCGCCCAGCAGGGCCCGCACGGCGGGCCGGTCCGGCGGCGTGGCCAGCCCGATGCCCAGCGCCAGCGCATCGCCCTCCACCAGGCGCCGGTAGACCACGCCCGTGCGCCGCAGGCCGGCGAACGACCCCGCCAGCAACGCAATGCCCTGTCCGGCCGCCACCCCGGCCAGCAGGACATGGTGGTCGGCAGGCTCGCGCAGCTTGGGCGGTGCGAAGCGGTGCCGCTCGAAGACCTGCTGGCAGTGGTCGTGGAACGCGGGCTGGCGGGCCCGCTCGAACCAGAAGAGGGGCTCTGCCGCCAGGTCGGCCAGCCGCAGAGCCCTTCGCCGGGCCAGCCGGTGCGAGGACGGTAGCGCGGCCACCATGGGCAGGCGGTCCAGTTCCCGCACGTCGAGGCCGCGCACGTCCGTGGGCAGCGCGATGACGGCGGCATCCAGTTGGCCGGCGCGCAGTTGCCGGACCAGACGGGGCGACGTATCGGAGAGCACCGTGACCACCGCGCCGGGGTGCCGGGCCCGCACGCGGTCGGCCAGGCCCCGGAACCAGGGCGGCTCGGCCGCGCTGGTCAGCCCCAGCCGCAGCGTGGGCGGCAGGGCATGGCCCTGGAATTCGGCTTCCGCCCGCCGGAGCAGTTCAGCCACGCCGCGCGCATAGGGCACCAGCTTGCGCCCCGCCGCCGTCAGTCCGACGCCGCGCGTGTTCCGTTCGAAGAGCGGCGTGCCCAGCCGCTCCTCCAGTTCGCGGATCGCGCGGCTCAGGGGCGGCTGCGACAGGTGTAGCGCTTCGGCGGCCTGCCGGAAGCTCAATGCATCGGCCACGGCCAGAAAGAGTGCGAGAGACCGGGAATCCAGGCGTTGGGTCATACCGAAAAGGTATCACCGAATCGGTCATTCCCCCGTGGGCAGGGGCTGCCTACAGTCGCGGCCGTTCCAACCTCTTTTCAGGACAAGCCATGCACTCCCTTCCCTCCCATCCACCATCCCTCTGCCCCTACCGGCCGGGAGCCGCGCGATGAACGGCAGCCCCGCCAAAGAATGCCGCGCACGCCATGACCGCGGCACCCGCATGCTCGCCCAGGTGGATGGACCCGCCGGGCTGGCCGTGGTGGAGCAGCTCGCGCAGTCGTTTCCCGGCTTCGCGCGGCTGCTGGTGGAGTTTCCGTTCGGCGACATCTACGCCCGGCCGGCGCTCGGCCTGCGCGAACGTGAGCTGGCCACGGTCGCAGCGCTCTGCACCCTGGGCCATGCGCTACCGCAACTGCGCGTGCATGTGCACGCCGCACTGCACGTCGGCTGCACCCCGGCCGAGATCGTCGAGGTGGTGATGCAGATGGCGGTCTATGCGGGCTTTCCGGCCGCGCTCAACGGGCTGTCGGTGGTGCGCGAGGTGTTCGCCGCGTCGGGCATCGCGCTGCCGCTGCCTGGCGACGAAGCGCCTTCCACCGCCGCGTAGTGCGATACGGTCGGAAACGGCGCGTAGAAGTGGTGCAGCAGCCGCTTCCATTCCTGGTAGCCGGGCGAACCGCGGAAGCCCTGCTCGTGCGCTTCCAGGGTGTCCCATTCCACCAGCAGCAGGTACTCGCCCGGCCGCTCGATGCAGCGTTCGAGCCGGTGCGACCGGTAGCCGGGCATGGACGCGATGATGCGCTGCGCAACGCGGAACGCGTCTTCGAAGGCCGGTTCCTGGCCGGCGCGCACGTGCAGGGGGGCGGCTTCGAGAATCATCGGGTGCGGCTTCCTGGCGCTGCGGGGTGGTGGTGTGGGGCGCTTCAGCGCGGGGATGCCGGCCGGCGCAGCAGCCAGCGCAGGCCGGCCCCCGCCAGATAGAGCGTCAACGCCGTGGGAAGGGTGAAGAACGATCCCCACGCGCCCATGAGGAACATCGAATACGCCGCGTCGGACAGCCACGGCGCGCTGGCGCAGTGGATGCCCGAGCCTTCATTGCCCGCGCAGTCCAGCAGCGTCGCCATGGGCCAATACACCAGCAGGAGCAGGAGCGGCGCCAGCCCCAGTAGCGCGCACAGCACGCCGAACCAGCAGCGGGCCAGGAAGGAGGATCGTCGGGACGGAGTGGACATGGCGTTCGCCGGCCTTATTTCCTGCCGCCCACGACGAGCAGCAGCCCGCCCACGGCAATGGCACCGATGCCCAGCCACAGCGGAATGTTGACCGTTTCCTTCTCCTTGGCGGAGATTTCCAGCGGCCCGAGCTTCACCACGGTGGTGTCCTTGGTGTAGCTGAAGCCGCCGTAGGCCAGGCCGAGCGCGCCGGCCACGATGAGGGCGATGGCAGCGAGGCGGGTTGCGTTCATGGTGGGTTCTCCGGAGGGGCGCCAGATGGGGCGGTACAGGTGGGGAAGGGCGAAAGCGCTGGGCGCGAGCATAAGCGCTGCCGAGTTGCCCGCGTGCGTTCCGCAGGGGGCAGGCCGTGGCCTGAAGGCTCAATCCTCCGGGGGCCGAAGGGGCGGGCGCGCGCCGTGCCGCAGGCGGCGGATGAGCCGCCAGCCGAGGGCCAGCGAGAGCGGCATGGCGGTCGCCGCCGAGAGCAGTGCGGCCGCCGCTGCCAGCATGCCGAACCCCATGTCCTCCGACAGTTCCCGCCGTTCCACGATGCCGTGGCGGTGCATGTACCAGACGGCCGCCACCTCGCTGGACAGCACGATCGCCCCGCAGGCCCCTGCCAGGGCCGCGAGGGCGCAGACGAGCAGCGAGGCGAATGTGCGCATCGGAAAACCGCCGGCACCCATTCGCTCACCGCGGCCGGAACATCCGGAACACCTGCTCCGGCCCCACGGTGAAGTAGTCGGCCGGGCCGCCCGCGCGCAGGATGTGCCCGGCGTTCGCGGTGTCGTAGATGCCGTCCTTCAGCAGCGCGGTGTCGATGTGCACGGCCACCACCTCGCCCAGCACCAGCCAGGTGGGCACCTGCTGGCCGTCCGCGCCCTGCAGCTGCACGATCTGCGTGCGGCGGCATTCCATGGTCACCGGGCTCTCGGCCACGCGCGGCGGCGCGACGAGCCGGGAGGGCAGGGGCGTGAGCCCGCCCAGCGCGAATTCGTCCACCTCGGGCGGCACGGCCGCGCAGGTCTGGTTCATGGCCTCGGCCAGCGGGCGGGTGGCGAGGTTCCACACGAATTCGCCGGTGGCTTCGATGTTGGCCAGCGTGTCCTTCGCGCCGATGCTGGCGAAGCCGACGATCGGCGGCGTGTAGTTGAAGGCGTTGAAGAAGCTGTAGGGCGCGAGGTTCAGGGCGCCCGCCGCGCTGCGGGTGCTGATCCAGCCGATGGGACGCGGCCCCACGATGGCGTTGAACGGGTCGTGCGGCAGGCCATGGCCCTGGCGGGGCTCGTAGCTGTGGAGGGTGCGGGCGGTTGCGGTCATGGGTGCCACGGTACACCGAGAGCGGTGAGTTGCAATGCGATTGCTATATTTTTTATAGCTAATTATTCAATGAAGTAGGCGGCATGGTGGTTAAAACTCTTCCATGCTCTTTGGCGCGGATCCGGGGGCGGCAGTTTCATGGAGCGGAATCGTTGACTTTTGTGTTTTTTGTTTCAACCTGACACATTTCGGCGGGGCACTTACGGCGCGAGGCATCTTGCACATCTTTGCTTTTCCAACCCCGTAACCGCCCATGCCGTCTCTGCTTTCCCCTGGTGCCGTGCGGGCTGCGAAGGCATGTCGCTTTGCACTCCTGCTGGCTTTGCTGTCGGCATCTTCGGGGCTTTTACCTGCGCACGCAGAGGGTAGCCGCACGCTTTATCCGGGCAGCTATCCGACGGCGGGCGGAACCTGTGCCAACGCTGCCACCCGAGGCTGCCGCGCCAACCTCGATCTCCAGCCCGGCAATCGCTATGCCAACCGGGTCCAGCGGCGCACTTTCCTGTATGTCTATGCGGAAGCGGGTGAATACCTGCTGCTGGGGTCGAGCAACCGGGCCGCAGGGGGCGACATCCTGGTCTACCGCCCCCAGGATTTCGGCACGCCCGGCGACGAGACGGTGCCTGCCGGAGCCGATTTCTCCTGTGCGTCTGCCAATGCGCCTGAGGGCAGCTTCGGCGGAGGCAGCCGGGGCCGGATCGCATCGCGTGCCCAGGAACTGGCGGGCCCGCACAGCGCGGATGGCGCGGTCACCGTGGCTGGTGGCTACGTGCCCTGCGCTTACCGTGCCGCGACGACGGGCATCCACGGGGTGCAATTCACGGGGGCTGCCAGCGGCAACACGAATCTGAATGCGGACATCTTCAATCCCTTGGCGAGCACCAGCACGGTGGCGGCCTGGGACGTGACGGTGCGCTCTTCCTCCCGCAGTGTGAGCGACCGCGACGGCCGGCTCTTCACCTATGCCTGGGTGGCCTTCGCTGGCGTGAACAACCGGCCCATCTTCTCGCGACACCACTACGTGACGCTCGACGGGTTTCGCTATTCGCAGTCTCTCGCGGGGCTCGATCCGAATGGCTTCGCGCTCTATGCCAACCGCCTGGGTTTCCTGGACGGTGGGCGCCCGTTGTACAAGGGGGTGCGTGGCCGGGACTCGTACGTGGCGGATCTCGCTCCCGGTCTCTCGGCGCAGCGGGCGGAGTTTCCCTTGTTCTTCAGCAGTGTCGATCCTGCGGCACCGCATGCGGCCGAGGTGGACAAGGTTCTGTCTGCCCTGCACATTCCTACCGTGCCCCGTCAGCCCGTGCTGCAGGCCGTGGAGTTCCAGGGCCAGGGCGCGCAAGAGCGCGCCCGCCCGGGTGCGGGCGGTACCTTCCGGATCACGACCGCCGATGCATCCACCTTCCAGATCGTCGTGAGCCGCGACGGTATCGATTTCAGTGCCGCCAACAACGCCAACGCGGTGCTTGGCGGGATCGCCGGCCAGGGGACGCAGGTGGTGGATTGGGATGGCACCGACACCACGGGCACCCCCTTTCCCGGCCGGGCCCAGCCGTATGCGTACCGCGCCACCGTGCGGGCCGGAGAAATCCATCTGCCGATGATCGACGCCGAAAACAACGGCAACGGCACCAGCCCGGCCACGGCGACCTTCGGCGGCGGCCCTACCGTCACCCGGCTCAATGGTCCGCAGGCCGGCAGTACCAGAGTCTTCTTCGATGACCGTGGCTACGTGACCCAGGGCGGGACCGCCGTGGGACAAGTCCATGGCACGCTGTGCCCTGCTGCGCCGCCCCAGGCGCCCCAGCCCGCGCACGCATTGGACGGTGTGGATTCGACACTGGCCTATGGTTCTGCAGCGCGCCTCTATCGCTGGTGGCTGCCGGGGGCGAACGCCAATGGCGACTGCGCCGCCACAGGTGGATGGGGCGATTCCAAGGGCTTGGACCTTTGGGCCTATCTGGACTCGAATGCACTCGAAGGCCGCCTGCAGATCGAGCCACTGGCCAGTGGTGCAGTTGCCCGCGTGTCCGTACCTGGCAGTGCCCGGCCGGGAGCCCTGGTCCAGGGGCGCTTCGAATTCGCCAATTCCGGTACCGCTGCGCTGGGCGGGATGGAATACCAGTTGGCTGCGGGCCAGGGCTGCAACGTGCCCGCGCTGTCTTTCGCCAACCTGCCTGCCGGAGCGTCCGTCGAATGCGTGCCCGGGCAAGGGCCGGGGCTCTATCGCTTTTCAGGTTTTCCCTCCACCCTGGCCGGCGGCGACAGGGTTCAGGGCGCGAATGCCGATGCCCCGATGTCCTTCAGCTACGCCGCCCCGGCATCTGGCGTCGTGGCCGTGGTGGCCTCGGTCAAGGCCGTTTCAACGTCCGCTGGTGGCGCTCCCGTGCAGGAAACCGCCAGCGGCCGCACGGCCATCGGCCCAGTGGATGTCCAGGCGCGCGTGACTGTCACGGCCAGCGCTTTGCCGGGCGACACCGTATCCGGCAGTGCGTGGTTCGCCAACCTGGGAACGGAGCCTGCGGCGGGATGGACGGCCTCTCTGGCCATCGGCACGCCAGAGCGCAGCTGTCCTTCCGCCGTGGCTTTCACCCGGCTGCCCCAGGGCGTCAGCGTGACAGGCTTCGATTCCGCGACCTGCACGGCGATATTCACGGGCTGGCCGGCCGTGCTGGCAGACGGCCAGTTCCTCTCGCTGGATTTCCGCTTCACTGCCCCGGCGTCGGGCCGCGTGGAGGTGCGCGCAGCCGTGGATGGCGTGGGCGATGCCGACGCGAGCAACAACCGGGCGAGCGCCACCGTGCTGGTCAGGACCGTGAATATGGTCGTCAACCTGGATGGGCTGCCCGGGGTGGCGATGCAGGGCCAGCGCTATTCCGGCACCTTCTCATGCACCAATACCGGCTTGCTCGACGCCTTGCGCGGCACACGGTGCACTGTCGAGAGCGGCTTGCCTGCGGGCGTGTCGCTGCGCACCTGTACGCTGAGCCGCACTGGAGCATCCTGGTCCGCGGGGGACCCGATACCCGCGGGCGCCACGGTGGTCTGCCTGGTCGAGGGCGTGCCCATTGCAGGAGTCACCGCTTCTGTGCAGCTTGCCACGGGTGCCGAAGGCAATCCCGAAGGCACGGGCGCTGCGGCCACGCTGGCATTGTTGGTCAGCATCCCGCAGGCCGTACCTGCCCTCGGCCTTTTCGCGTCCGGTCTGCTGGCATGCCTGCTGGGCGCCTCGCATGCGATGCGGTGCAGGCGGCGGCCTGCCAAACCGTGTCGACGGCGTTTTCAGCCGCCCGTGCTCGACTGCCCCAGGAACCGCCCCGGGGGCTGACCCACGGTGCGCCGCACCATCGCGCTGAATGCGCTGGGGCTGTAGCCCAGCTCGGCCGCGATCTGGCCCATGGGCTGGCGCGAGGCGGCCAGCGCCACGGCCTTGGCCAGGATCACCTGGTGGCGCCACTGGGTGAAGGTGGAGCGCAGTTCGGTACGGAAGAGCCGGGCCACGGTGCGCGGGCTGGCCCCGGTGTCGCGCGCCCAGTCGGCCAGCGTCTCATGGCGCGTGGGGTCGGCCAGCACCGCTTCGCACAGGTGGCGCAGCCGCTTGTCGCGCGGCAGGTCCACCCCCAGGCGCACCACCGGCGCGCGGCGCAGCTCGCTCAGCACCAGCGCGCTCAGGTGGCGCTCGCGCAACTGCGCCTCGCCGGACAGCGGCGGGCCGCCGTCGGGGTCGCAGGGCATCTCGCGCACCACGGAGCGCAGCAGGTCCGACACCTCCAGCACGCGGCATTGCCGCCAGGGGGCCTCGTCGGCGCGCGGCACGCCGGGGCCGTAGCGCCCGCGCGGCTGGTGGATGTAGAGGGTGCGCAGGTCCGCGCTCTCCACCATGGTCACCGCGTGTTCCACACCGGGCGGAATCCACAGCGCGCGTGAGGGCGGCACGATGTAGGTGCCCTGGGCCACCGTGAGGCGGATCACGCCGGTGGTGGACACGGCCACCTGCGCCCAGGGGTGGCTGTGCGGCAGCACCTGCGTGTCGGCGAAGAGATGGCGGTTCTTGGCGCGCACCGGCCGGGCCGCGTTGGGCACGAACAGGTGCGGCGTGAGCGAATCCACGTACGAAATTGGGCGCCTCGCCCGGGCGGGGGGGCCCTGCCGGGGCGCTGCAGGATCGGAAAGTGCGGGGCTTGGCATGGTCGCGACAATCTTTGGCCGGCTATCGTAATCCGGACGCCGGGCCGGTTCTTAAGATCGCCGCATGACCTCGATCAACGCCCCTACCGCGACGCTGCGGCAGGACGCCCGCACCATCGGCCTCATCGGCCTGGCGCACGGCTCCTCGCATTTCTTCCACCTGCTGCTGCCGCCGCTGTTCCCGTTCCTCATCGCGGAGTTCGGCTACAGCTATTCGGAGCTGGGGCTGCTCGTGTCGGTGTTCTTCGTCATCTCGGGTGTGGGGCAGGCGCTGTCGGGCTTCATCGTGGACCGCGTGGGTGCGCGGCCCGTGATGTTCTTTGCGCTGTCGAGCTTCGTGGCGGCGGGTCTGGTGGCCAGCACGGCCACCGGCTATGCCGGGCTCATGGCGGCTGCGGCGCTCGCGGGCCTGGGCAATGCGCCCTTCCACCCGGTGGATTTCACCATCCTCAACAAGCGCGTGTCGGCGCAGCGGCTGGGCCACGGCTTCTCGGTGCATGGCATCTCGGGCAACCTGGGTTGGGCCACCGCGCCGGTGTTCATGGCCGGCATCACCGCGGCCACGGGCTCGTGGCGCACGGCCTGCCTCTGCGGCGGCCTGCTGGCGCTGGTCGTGCTGGCCGTCATGGTCTGGAACCGCGACGCGCTCGACGACCGGCAGGCGGCGGGTGCGGCGCCCGCCGGCAAGGCGGCGGCCGCCACGGCTGCGCTGGCGCCCGAGCACCCGATGGCCTTCCTCAGGCTGCCGTCGGTGTGGCTGTGCTTCTCGTTCTTCTTCTGGACCACCTGCTCGCTGAGCGTGATCCAGAGCTTCGCCAGCCCCACGCTGCAGAAGATGTACGGCCTGCCGCTGTCGCAAACCTCCATGGTGGTCACGGGCTACATGCTGTGCGGCGCCGCGGGCATGGTCGTGGGCGGCTTCCTGGCGGGCCGCGTGGCGCGCCTGGAGCGCACCATCACCGTGTGCCTGCTGGCCACGGCCGCGCTGCTGGTGATCGCCGGCACCGGCGTGCTGCCGGGCGTGGCCGCCATGGTGTTCGTGGCACTGGCCGGCGTCGGCACCGGGCTAGCGGGCCCCTCGCGCGACATGCTCATCAAGCGCGCTGCGCCCCCCGGCGCCACGGGCCGCGTGTACGGCACCGTGTACTCGGGCCTGGACCTCGGCTTCAGCGTGGCCGCCCCGGTCTTCGGCGCCATGCTGGACGCGGGCATGACCTCCGGCATCTTCTACGGATCGGCCGCGGCCCTGGTGCTGGGCGTGGCCTCGGCGGGCGTGGTCGGCATCGGCGTGGCGGCCAGGGCGCGCGCGCAGCGCGTGGCGGCGGCATGAGCCAGATAGTCATAGTCACCGGCCGCAGCATCGTCCATGGCCTGCCACCAGGGGGCGCGGCGCGTTGCCGGGTGTAGCGATCGAGCTGCAGGACGGCGAATGCCTGCGCATCGTGGTCCGGCCGCGCCTGCAGGCGGCGGCGATGCTGCTGGCCGGCATCGGCCTGGCCCTGCTCCCGATAGCCGCCGCGCTGCTCGTGGCGGGCCGCCCGGAAGCCCTGGCGCGCGTGGCTGCGGCCGGGCCCTGGGCACTGGCGGTGTTCGCGCTCTGGGCCGTGCTGATCGGTGGCGCGGGCATCGCCCTCGTGCGCTTTGCGCCGCGCAGCCGCGAAGCGCGGCTATCGCACCGCGAGGGCACCGGTGAGGCACTGCGCCACTTCTGGGGCGCCCCGAGCGTGCGCGATGCCGGCGTCATCCTGCAGCGCATCGACGCCGTGCGGGTGCAGCGCCTCCCGCGCGGCCGGGGGCTGGTGCTGCGCGAGGAACTGGCGGTGCGCGACAGGCACTCCGGCCTGCGCGTGATCGCCTGGGTGCCCGTGCGCGGGGCGGGCGCGCCCGCGGCGCTGGAAGAAGCCGCCCGCGCGGTCGGCGCCTTCCTGGGCGTACCTGTGGCCCGCACGGGCGAGCCCCTGCCACGCCTGCGCCGGGCCCGCAGGCCGACGCAGCGCGATCTGCCGAAGGTGGCCGAGCCGCCGGTGGACGTGCCGGGGCTGCGCTGGCCCGGGCGTTGCATGGCGGCCGCCGGGGCGGCGCTGGCCGGCCTGTTCGCGGCCTTCCTAGCGCTGCAGTTCGCCGGTGCATTGCAGACCGGCCACCTCGTCGCCTACGGCAAATGGGGTGGCGCGCGGCACTATGACTGGAACAGCGGGCCCGGGCTGTTCGTCTTCCAGCTCGTGGTCACGGCAGGGACGTCGGGGCTGTGCGCGCTGATGGCAGGGGTGGGTGCGTGGTTCGCCTTCGCACGCAGGCCCAAGGCCTAGCCAGCGAAGCGCGGCCTGCGTGCCGAGCGCGGCGTGCAGGCCCGATGCGCCTTCAGGCGTTGCGCTGGAGTTCCTTGGCATGCCGGTGGCCGGCGATGCCCACCACGATGCCGAAAGCGATGAACCCCAGCCCGAAGGCCGTGCCGAAACCCAAACCGAAACCCGCCCTGGAGGACGTGCTGGAGAACGCGATGAACAGCGCCCCTGCCACGATGAAGAACACGGGCGCGATGAACCGGTTGCGCCGCTGCGCGGCCAGGATGACGCCGTTCTGCGCCACCTGCGAATGGAGCGTGTGCGCCTTGGCCTCGCAATCGCCCCGGCAGCACAGGGAGTGGCCCAGGTCCTGAGCGCAGGCCGGGCACAGCCCCTTGTTGCAGGCGCGGCAGGTGCCGACCGCGTCCGCACCGTGGTGTACGAAGCACTTCATGGTGTCTCCTGAAGGTTGGCAAGGGACGATGGAGAGGCGTCTGCAGGGGGCTGCGGCGCGGCGTCGATGTCTTCCCACGATCGGAGGGCCGCGAGCTCCACCGCCGCTTCGCGGACGGCGGACCGGGCGGGAAAGGTGGCCTGGTACCGGAAGAGTCCACCATCGAAGCGGAATTCTGCGGCGAACCCCTTCGGATGCACGGCAAGCCGGGCGATCTTCCACCCGGCGGGGTCGATCAGTGCCGCACAGGTGATCGGCCCGCTTCCGTAGTCGGTGGTGAGCCATTCCTGCACTGCGAGGAAGCGCGAATCGGCCGACCACTGGAGCGGCCTGCCGAAGATCCGGTGCGGCACGGCGCGGCCATCGACCGACAGCCGGAAATATTCGGGGCCGAACCGGATCTCTCCTTCGAAGACCAGGGCGGCCCGATGGGGTCCGCGGCCCGCAAGGGCGTCAGAGCGCAAAGATCTTCCCGGGATTCAGGATGTTCTTCGGGTCCAGCGCCAGTTTCACGGCCCGCATCATGTCCACCGCGCCTGCGCCGGCCTCGTCCAGCAGGAAGCCCATCTTGTGGATGCCCACGCCGTGCTCGCCCGTGCAGGTGCCTCCCATGGAAAGTGCGCGCGCCACGAGCTGGTGGTTGAGCTGCTCGGCCACCCGGCGTTCCTCGGCGCTGTCGGGGTCGATCAGGTAGCCGAAGTGGAAATTGCCGTCGCCCACGTGGCCGACGAGGAAATAGGGAATGCCGCTCGCGTCGGCCTCCACCACGGAGTCCAGCAGGCAGTCGGCCAGGCGGCTGATGGGCACGCAGGTGTCGGTGCTGATGGCGCGGCAGCCCGGGCGGCTCTGCACGGCGGCGAAGTAGGCGTTGTGCCGCGCGGTCCACAGGCGCGTGCGTTCCTCGGGCGTGGTGGCCCATTCGAAGGCATTGCCGCCCCATTCGCCCGCGATGTCCTGCACCGTCTCGGCCTGTTCCTTCACGCCCGCGGGGGATCCGTGGAATTCCATCAGCAGCATGGGCTCTTCGCGCAGCGTGAGCCGGCTGTGGGCGTTGACCATGCGCACCGTGTGGCTGTCGATGAGTTCCACGCGGGCGATCGGCACGCCGAGCTGGATGGTCTGGATCACCGTGCGCACGGCGGCCTCGATGCTCGGGAACGAGCAGATGGCGGCCGACACCGCTTCGGGCAGTGGATAGAGCCGCAGGGTGATCTCCGTGATGATGCCCAGCGTCCCTTCGCTGCCCACCATCAGACGGGTGAGGTCGTAGCCGGCCGCGCTCTTGCGGGCGCGCGTGCCGGTGCGGAGGGTTTCGCCCTGCGCGGTCACCACTTCTAGCGCGAGCACGTTCTCGCGCATGGTGCCGTAGCGCACGGCATTGGTGCCGCTGGCGCGCGTGGCGGTCATGCCGCCGATGCTCGCGTCGGCGCCGGGATCGATGGGGAAGAAGAGGCCGGTGTCCTTGATGGCCTCGTTGAGCTGCTTGCGCGTGATGCCGGGCTGCACCGTTACGGTGAGGTCCTCGGCGTCCACGCGGAGCATGCGGTTCATGCGCGAGACATCGATGCTGATGCCGCCCTGCACGGCCAGCAGGTGGCCCTCCAGCGACGAGCCTGCGCCGTAGGGAATCACCGGTACGTCGTACTGCGCGGCGAGGCGCACGGCCTCGGCGACGTCCTGGGCGCTTTCGGCGAAGAGCACGGCCGAGGGCGGCGGGGCCTTGAGCGAGCCTTCGTCGCGGCCATGCTGCTCGCGCACGGCCAGCGCCGTCGAGCACCGCTCCCCGAAGCGCTCCCGCAGCGCGTCGATCAGGGCCTGGGGAACCGGGCGCAGGGCGGTTTCGGGCAGCAGGTGGGGCGTGGCGGTAGGGGCGTTCATGGGGCTTGTCTCCGGGCGTTGGCGGGGCGGTTTTGATTGTAGGCAGCAGCTCCGTTCAGGGGGTGGCCGAGATTGGCGGCACTGCAGAGGCTTATTTGCATTGCGTTTGAAATGTAGAACACCATGACCCATCTGCTGCGCACCCTTGCTCCGTGCATCCACGAAGGTGCGGGCCTCGCGGCGCTGGTACGGGCTGGCCTGGACCGGTTAGACCGCCCGGCCGCGCACTCCGCCAGTCACCACCTTCGCGCCAGGTCCCGGTGCCGTGGGCCCGTGTGCACGCTCCTGGGCACCTTGTTCGCCAGCTTGGTGCCGCCCTGGGGAGAGTCCCGGCGCGAATGAACCACCTTTGTGCACGCCGCTTGCATACAAGCGGGCACGGTTCATGCTGTCACCCGGGCATGGCCAACGCCTCCAGCCCCACATCGACCACCATCAGCGACCGCATCATGGAAGCGGTGCTGGCACAGAAGCTCGCGCCCGGCACGCGGCTGGGCGAGCAGCAGCTCGCGATGCTGTTCGATTGCAGCCGCACCCTCGTGCGCGAGGCGCTGATGCGGCTGGCCGCGCGCGGCATCGTCACCGTGAGTGCGCGGCGCGGCTGGTATGTGATCGAGCCCTCGCTGGACGAGGCGCGCGAGGCCTTCGAGGCCCGGCGGGTGATCGAGATGGGACTGATCCGCGGCTTGCGGCAGCCGCTGGCGCGCGCATCGCTGCAATCGCTCAAGGGGCACCTGGCGCGTGAAAAGGCCGCGCTGCGCGGTGCCGACGTGGGCGCGCGCAGTTTCCTGCTGGGAGATTTCCATGTGTGCCTGGCCGAATGCCTGGGCAACACCCTGCTGGCCGACACGCTGCGCGACTTCACCGCGCGCACCACGCTGATCGCCATGCGCTACCAGTCCTCGCACGATGCGGCGCAGTCCTGCGAGGACCACGTGCGCATCGTCGCCGCGCTCGAAGCGGGCGACTTCGCGCAGGCCGAGGCGCTCATGGCCGACCACATCGGCACCGTGCAGGCGCATCTGCGGCTGCCGGTGCAGAACGACCCCCTCGCGCAGCTGCGCGGTGCGCTCGCCCCGCTGGCCAAGGGGCCGCAGACCGCGCCAGCGGGCACCGGTGCGGAGCCGGCCCCGAAGCCCCCGCGCAGCGCACGCCGCACTTCCCCGGCGGCCGCCCCTTCTTCCTCCTCCTCCTCCGACGACGACCCCTCCACCTACCTGGGAGCCTTGCTATGACCGCCGTAAAACGTTCCTCTTCTTCCCTTTCCGTGCTCGCCCGCCGCCGGGTGCTGGGCCTGGCCGCCGCCGTGGGCATGGCCTGCGCGATGGTGCCCGCCCATGCGCAGAACGCCCTCGAAGGCATCCAGAAGGCCAAGGCGATCAAGATCGCGATCCCCACGGACTTCCCGCCCTACGGCTTCGTGGGCACCGACCTCAAGCCCCAGGGGCTGGACATCGACATGGCCCGGCTCATCGCCGCCAAGCTCGGCGTGGAGGTGGACCTGGTCACCGTCACCAGCGCCAACCGCATCGCCTACCTGCAGACGCGCAAGGCGGACCTCGTCATCTCCTCGCTGGGCAAGAACCCCGAGCGCGAGAAAGTCATCGCCTTCAGCGCCGCCTATGCGCCGTTCTACCAGGCGGTATTCGCTGCCAAATCCCTGCCCATCAAGGGATGGAACGATCTGGCGGGCAAGAGCGTGGCCGTCACGCGCGGTGCCATCGAGGACCAGGAACTGTCGAAGGTGGCCCCCGCCAGTGCCGACGTGAAACGCTTCGAGGACAACAACGCCACCATCGCCGCCTTCGTGGCGGGCCAGACCCAGGTGCTGGCCACCAGCGCTTCCGTGGCCGGCAACATGATGCAGAAGAACCCGCAGCTGCAGGCCGAATACAAGCTGCTGCTCAAGGACAGCCCCTGCTACATCGGCTTGGCCAAGGGCGAGGACGCGCTGCTTGCCAAGGTGAACGAGATCATTGAAGGCGCGAAGAAGAGCGGCGAACTCGATGCCATCGCCAAGAAGTGGCTGGGCCGGCCTGCAGGGGATCTGCCGAACTGACGGACTCCCCCTGAGTCGCCACCGGCGGAGCCGGTTCCACGGCGTCTGCTGGCGTGGCCTGCTCCGCGGCCGTCTGATCTGTGAGGCTGTGCTTTTTCGTAAGCCGCGCCGTATGTATGGCGGTGTGGACCATGGATTCCTGATTCGTCTTTTTTGACCCCTGGGTGTTTCCCATGCGCATCGATTTCGACTTCATGGCCGTGCTGTCGCAGTGGCCGCTGCTGGCCACCGGCGTGCTGTGGACCCTGGCGCTCACGGCGGTGGCCACCGTGGCCGGCATGGCCGTGGGCATCGCCTGCGCCTGGGCGCGCGCCAGCGGGCCCGGGTGGCTGCGCTGGCCCGCAGGGGCCTATGTGGAGCTGGTGCGCAACACGCCGTTCATCGTGCAGCTCTTCTTCATCTTCTTCGGGCTGCCGGCGGCGGGCGTGAAGCTCTCGCCCGAACTGGCTTCCTTCATCGCAATGGTGCTCAACCTGGGGGCCTATGCCACCGAGATCGTGCGCGCGGGCATCCAGGCCACGCCGCGCGGCCAGATCGAAGCGGCCGTGAGCCTGGCGCTCTCTCGCGTGCAGGTGTTCACGCGGGTGGTGCTGCCGCCTGCGCTGCAGCGCGTGTGGCCCGCCATGGTGAGCCAGATCGTGATCGTGATGCTCGGCTCGGCGGTATGCAGCCAGATCTCGGTGCAGGAACTGAGCTACGCGGCCAACCTGATCCAGAGCCGCAACTTCCGCGCCTTCGAATCCTTCATCGTGGCGACGGCGGTGTACCTGCTGCTGTCCATCGCGGTGCGGCGGCTGCTGCACTGGGCAGGCCCGCGTTTTCTTTTCGGCCGCTGAACGCAGCGGCGGAGGTTTGACACCATGGTCGATTTTTCGCTCTGGGACATCGTGCGCAACCTGCTGCTGGCAGCGCGCTGGACGGTCGCCCTCTCGCTCATCGCCTTCGTGGGCGGCGGCCTCGTGGGGGCACTGCTGCTCGTGGCCCGCCTGTCGGGCGGCCGCTTCGCGGACCGCGCCGTGGGGCTGTACGTGCAGCTTTTCCAGGGCACGCCGCTGCTGATGCAGTTGTTCCTCTCCTACTTCGGCCTGGCGCTGATTGGGCTCGATGTCTCGGCATGGACCTCGGCCGCCGTGGCCCTGACCCTCTACACCAGCGCCTTCCTCGCCGAGATCTGGCGCGGCTGCGTGGCGGCCGTGCCGCGCGGGCAGTGGGAGGCCTCGGGCAGCCTGGCGCTCTCGTTCGGCGAGCAGCTGCGCCACGTGATCCTGCCGCAGGCCGCGCGGCTGGCCACCGCACCCACCGTGGGCTTTCTGGTGCAGGTCATCAAGGGCACGGCGCTCGCGTCCGTCATCGGCTTCGTGGAACTCACCAAAGCCGGCGGAATGATCGCCAACACCACCTTCCAGCCCTTCACCGTGTTCGCCTGCGTGGCGCTTCTCTATTTCGTGCTGTGCTTCCCCGTGAGCCTGGCCGCACAACGCCTCGAAAGGAAATTCCATGGCCGCCGCTGATTCCACCGCCGTCGCTGACGCCGCCGCGGCTTTCCCTGCGTCCGCGCCGACAACGCCGGGCCGCCCCATCGTGCAGATCACCGCGCTGCGCAAGTCCTATGGAAGCAACGAGGTGCTCAAGGGCATCGACCTCGCCGTGCAGCCCGGCGAGGTGATCGCCATCATCGGCAAGAGCGGCTCGGGCAAGAGCACGCTGCTGCGCTGCATCAACGGCCTGGAGGCGTTCCAGGACGGCGCGCTCACCGTCGACGGCAAGCCGCTGCTGCACGACAGCGCCATGGCCATGCGCGCGCTGCGGCAGCGGGTGGGCATGATCTTCCAGGGCTTCAACCTGTTCCCGCACCTCTCCGTGGGGCGCAACGTCATGCTCGCGCCCACACTGGTCAAGCAGCGCTCGCAGAAGGAGGCGGCCGAGCAGGCACGGCAGCTGCTGGCGCGCGTCGGGCTGGCGGAAAAGTTCGACGCCACGCCCGACCAGCTCTCCGGCGGCCAGCAGCAGCGCGTGGCCATCGCCCGTGCCCTGGCCATGGAGCCGGCCGTGCTGCTGTGCGACGAGATCACCTCCGCGCTGGACCCGGAGCTCGTGGGCGAGGTGCTGCGCGTGGTCGAGAGCCTCGCGCGCGAAGGCATGACCCTGCTCATGGTCACCCACGAAATGGCCTTCGCCCGCAAGGTGAGCAACCGCGTGATCTTCATGCACCAGGGGCGCGTGCATGAAATGGGCCCCCCGGCGGAGCTTTTCGGCAACCCGCAGACGCCGGAGCTGCGCCAGTTCCTCTCGTCCTTGCACGACTGAAGCCGCACGGTGGGGCGAATCGGGCCCTGGGCCGGCGGCATCCACATACGGAGAGGCCCGCATGCCTCCTGCCATGCGGGCCCGATCGTTGAGGGAAAAGCTGGAGTTCTTCGTGGTAGTTGCGCAATCACACGAACGTCAGCCGGAGAGGGGTGTGCGCGTCAGGACTTCGCGCCGGCTTCGAATTCGGAGCGGGACAGGCTGCCGTCGTGGTTGCTGTCCAGTTGCTTGAAATTCTGGCTGATGGCCGGGAGGCGGGCGGCTTCCTTGGGGCTCAGCTGGCCGTCCTTGTCGGTATCGGCGCGGTCGAACGAGGCGCTGGCGGACGCGGTGCCGCCGAAGGTGGCTCCGGCGCCACCGCCCGGCGTGGCCGTGAGGCCCTGCGCGCCCTGGGTGGTGGTGCTGGCGCGGTGCTGTGCCGAGGGGCTCGTGGTGCCCGTGGCGGGTGTCTGTGCGGAGGCGGTCTGCGCCTGCGCGGCGGCGCCTCCCATGGCGATGGCCGCGAAAAGCATCACGCTGCGGGCATCGAAGGGCATGGCGATTCGTCGTTGCTGCGTAGCTGGCATGTAGGTCAGGCTCCGTAGAAGTTGAACAGGCCTTCATTGCACTGCAGCAGGCGCCTGCCCGCCAGCAGTTTTGCCCGTTGTTGCCCAGGTACACATTCGTGCCCGGGATGTAACGCAGAATCGCCCCTCCCTCCCCAAAGTTTCCCAGGAGTGTCCCCATGGGCAACCGATTGACACAGATCGCCACGCGCACCGGCGACGACGGCACCACCGGCCTCGGCGACAACACCCGCGTCTCCAAACACAGCGGCCGTCCGCACGCCATGGGCGATGTGGACGAGCTCAACTCCCACATCGGCCTGCTGCTGTGCGAGCGGTTGCCGCCCGACGTGCGCACCCTGCTGGGCGATGTGCAGCACCAGCTCTTCAATCTGGGAGGCGAGTTGTCGATCCCCGGCTTCGAATTGCTGAAGGACGAGGCGCTGGCGCAGCTCGATGCGGCCCTCGCGCACTACAACGCGGCGCTGCCCCGGCTGCAGGAGTTCATCCTGCCCGCCGGCACGCGCGCCGCGGCGCAGGCCCATGTGTGCCGCACGGTGGCGCGCCGCGCGGAGCGGGCCGTCGTCGCCCTGGGCGAATCCGAGGCGTTGCGGCCTGCCCCTCGGCGCTACCTGAATCGCCTGTCCGATCTGCTGTTCGTGCTGTCGCGCGTGCTCAATCGCATGGAAGGCGGGGACGACGTGTACTGGAAGAGCGACCGCATGGCGCGCGCGCAAGAGGCCGCCGGCGACTCGGGCACGTCGGCCTAGCCGCTGTCACGATTTCGCGCCTTCTAGGCGCTGAGTCGCATGTGTGGGCAGGCCGCTCTCCTACGGCCCTGCTGCATCCTGCGCAGTAGCTTTCCTTTCGTAACGAAAGGGAAACAACATGGCGCGGAAAGATCGGAGTCGGGAGAAGAAGCGTCCTGCCGAGGTGGCAGGCAATGGGGCATCTGCCGCGCGTTGCGGAGGGCATCTCCGATGATCGGCGTGGTGGTGCCGGCCCACGACGAAGAAGAACGCCTGGAAGCCTGCCTGCAATCGCTGCAGGAGGCTGCGAGGCATCCGGCGCTGGGCGGCGAAGGCGTGACCATCGTGGTGGCGCTCGACGCATGCACCGACCGGTCGGCAGCGATCGCGCAGCGGCACCGCGTGAAAACCGTCTCGCTGGATCGGTGCAACGTGGGCGCGGCACGCGCAGCGGGTGCACAGGCTGCACTGCAGGCGGGTGCCCGCTGGCTCGGCTTCACCGATGCAGACAGCACCGTGGCGCCGGACTGGATCGCGGCCCAGCTCGGGCAGGTCAGCGATGCCGTCTGCGGCACCGTGGAAGTGCGCCATTGGGAGGACTACAGCGTATCGCTGCAGCAGTGCTACCACGCGGCATACCTCGACCGGCCGGGCCACCGCCACATCCATGGCGCCAACCTGGGCGTGGATGCCGGGGCCTACGTGCGGGCAGGCGGCTTCCGCGAACTGCGAACGGGTGAGGACGTGGCGCTCGTGGAGTCGCTGGAGGCCTTGGGCGCGCGCATCGCCTGGAGCAACGTTCCGCGCGTGGTCACCAGCGCGCGCCGCCAGTACCGTGCGCCGGGCGGATTCGGAGCGCATCTCGCCGGCTTGGCCGTGCCTGGGCTGGCGTCGGTGGCCGAAGGATGTCCATGAACGCGCGCGACGGCAGCCGCGGTGCGGTGTCCCTGGCCGGATTGCGCGCCGTCCTCCAGGAAGATGTGGGGGCCGCAGCGCCGGCAGCGCGCCTGCGGCGCTTGATCGACTTGGGCTGCGGCGAGCTTCCGTTGCCGGCCCTGGGCCACACGGCAGAGCGATGGCGGGCCCTGGCCGAGGTGGCCGCGCACGATCTTTCCCTTGCAAAGCTCTACGAGGGCCACACGGACGCGCTGGCCATCCTGTGCGAATTGCGCGCCCCCGCCGGCATTGCCGGCAGCACCCGCACATCGGTCTGGGGCACGTGGGCTGCGGAAGCGCCTGGCCAGCGCGTGGCGATCCGTCCGGGCGCGGACGGAGGGCTGCGCCTGCATGGCCAGAAGGCGTGGTGTTCCGGCGCGGAGCATGCCTCCCACGGCCTGTTGACCGCATGGCATTCCGGCGCCGACGTGCCGCAGCTCGTGGCGGTGGAGATGGGGCATCCAGGAATGCGGGTGGATTGCGAGGCCTGGCAGGCGGTGGGCATGGCCGCCAGCGCAAGCGCCACCGTGTCGTTCGATGGCGTGCCCGCCGCTGCCGTGGGCGGGCCTGGCGATTACCTGCACCGGCCGGGCTTCTGGCAGGGCGGCGCCGGTGTTGCCGCCTGCTGGCACGGCGGCGCCACCGCATTGGGCCGGGCGCTGCATGCCGCGGTGCTCAGGGCGCCCGCGGAACAACGCACGCCCTTTCGCCTGGCGGCACTGGGCCGCGTGGACCTTTGCCTGGCCGGCACGGCCGGCCTGCTGCGCGATGCCGCCCAATGGATCGACACCCATTCCCAGGCGGATGCACGGTGGGTGGCCTTGCGTGTGCGCCAGGCGGCCGAAGCCTGTGCGCAGACCGTGCTGGAGGAAGTGGGCCGCGCCCTGGGCGCGACGCCGTTCTGCCGCGACGCCGCCTTTGCGCGCATGGCGGCGGACCTGCCGGTCTTCATACGGCAGAGCCACGCGGCCCGCGACGATGCCGCCCTGGGCGAATGCCTCGCAGTACTGGAGGAACCGCCGTGGACGATCTGATGGACGCGCCGTCCGGCACCCGGCACATCGACCGGCCACGCCGCTCGCCGCAGGCATGGCAGTCCTGGCTGGCCGCGCTCGGGCCCGTGTGCCGGCCTGTCTCCGCGGTGGTCGGCGCTCGGCAGCGGCTGGTGGTGATCGCACCGCACCCCGATGACGAGGTCCTGGCCTGCGGCATGCTGCTGCGCGCACATGCCCTGCAAGGCGGCAGCATGCTGGTCGTCGGCGTGACCGACGGCGAGGCCAGCCACCGTGGAGACCCCGGCGGGTCGGCCGTGGCCACCGCCGCGCGGCGCCGGCAGGAGCGCTCGGAAGGCCTGCGCGTGCTGGGCGCAGGTGCTGCCGAACTGCTGTCCCTGGGGTTGCCGGACGGGGGGTTGGCGCCATGCCGGCATGGCCTCGAACAGACCTTTCGCACCCTGCTGCGCCCCGGCGATGTGGTGGTGACCACCTGGCGGTTCGATGGACATCCGGACCACGAGGCCTGCGGCCACGCGGCGGCCGGTGCGGCCCGCGCAGTGGGCGCGGCCCTGTGGGAGGCTCCGGTCTGGATGTGGCATTGGGCCGAGCCGGAGCACTCCCGGATTCCGTGGACCCGCCTGGCGGCGTTCCAGTCCGGGGGCGATGCCGGGGCGACCGCCAAGCAGGCGGCCATCGCGTGCCACCGTTCGCAGCTCGCGGAACGGGCCTCCGGCCTGCCGCCGGTGCTGGACGATGCCATCCTGGAGCGGTCGCGCTGGCCGCTCGAGTATTTCTTCGCGCCGGGGCCATGACGCTGCGCCCCGCCGACGTTCGCGGGCCGTGCGGGATCGCCGCGCCGCAGTTCGAAGCGCTCTATGAGCAGAGCGATGACCCGTGGCGTTTCGACGGCAGCTGGTACGAGGCGCGCAAGCGAAGGCTGCTGCTGGCATCCCTGCCGCACGAGCGCTATGCCCGCGCCTTCGAGCCTGGCTGTGCGACGGGCCTGCTGACGGCGGAACTGGCGGCCCGCTGCGACAGCCTGCTCGCCACGGACGGCGCCGACCGGGCACTGGCCATCGCTGCCCGCCGGCTCAGGCCCCAGCATCCGCACGTGTCGTTGGCCCGCATGTGGGTCCCCGACGAGTGGCCGGAGGGCACGTTCGACCTCATCGTGCTCAGCGAATTCGTTTATTACCTCGCGCCGGAGGCCATCGACCGCCTGGCGCAGCGTGTGCGTGGCGCGCTGGCGCCGGACGGCGTGGTTGCGGCCTGCCACTGGCGGCCGCCCATCGCCGGCTGTGCGCTTGCGGGCGATGCCGTGCACGAGCGGCTGGCGCAGCAGCTGGCACTGCGCCGCGCGCTGCAGGCCACGGACGCGGATTTCCGCCTGGATGTGTGGACCGCCGGCGCGCGTTCGGTGGCCGGAATCGAGCGCCGGGGCGATTGAAGCTGCGCGGGCGCCGGGCGCTTCAGCGCGGCGCGAGGATGGCCATGGTGATGCGCGACACGCAGGTGAGGTCGCCCGCCTCGTTGGCCATGTCGATCTGCCACACGTGCGTGGTGCGGCCGATGTGCACCGGGCGGGCCGTGCCGGTCACCCACCCTTCGGTGGCGGCGCGCAGGTGGTTGGCGTTGATGTCCAGCCCCACGGCGCGGCAGCCTTCGGGCGACGCATAGAACGCACCCACCGAGCCCAGCGTTTCCGCCAGCACCACGCTCACGCCGCCGTGCAGCAGGCCGAAGGGCTGTTTGGTGCGCTCGTCCACCGGCACGCGGGCGCGCAGGAAGTCGTCGCCGATTTCGGTGAATTCGATGCCCAGGTGGGTCACCGCATTGGGGGTGGGCGGGTGGTTCAGGGTCTGCAGGTCGATGGGCTGCTTCCAGATCGGCATGGGCGGTGTCTCCTTGGATCTTGGTGGGAGTGCGTTCGATTATCCGAGCCCGCCGGGCGGGCCCCGTGTCGCCGAGGGGCGCGGTGCTGCCGTGTGTCTTTCGGTCCGGCCGGCTCAGCCGCGCATGGTGCCCGTGCGCAGGTAGCGCTCGTGCCACGAGAGCGCCTCGCCCAGCAGGTGCGGCGTGTGCAGGCCGCAGCCGCTCGCGCGGGCCCGGGCCACATAGTCGTGCAGGGCGGGGCGGAAGTCGGGGTGCGCGCACTGGTCGATCACCACCTGCGAGCGCTGCGAGGGCGAGAGGCCCCGCAGGTCCGCCAGGCCCTGCTCGGTGACGAGGATCTGCACGTCGTGCTCGGTGTGGTCCACGTGGGAGGCCATGGGCACGATGCACGAGATGCTGCCGCCCTTGGCGAGCGAGGGTGTCATGAAGATCGAGAGGTAGGCGTTGCGCGCGTAGTCGCCCGAGCCGCCGATGCCGTTCATGATCGACGAGCCCATCACGTGCGTGGAGTTCACATTGCCGTAGATGTCGGCCTCGATCATGCCGTTCATCGAAATGAGGCCCAGCCGGCGGATCAGCTCGGGGTGGTTGCTGATCTCCTGCGGCCGCAGCACGATGCGGTCGCGGTAGAAGCCGAGGTTGCGCGTGAATTCCTCCGTGGCTGCGGGGCTGAGCGAGAGAGCCGTGGCCGAGGCGCTCTCCAGCGTGCCCGAGCGCAGCATGTCGAGCATGCCGTCCTGCAGCACCTCGGTGTAGGCCGTGAGGTGCTGGAAGGGGCCGGCATCCAGGCCCGCGAGCACGGCGTTGGCGATGTTGCCCACGCCCGATTGCAGCGGCAGCAGCGTGGGCGGCAGGCGCCCGCGCCGCACCTCGTGCTGCAGGAACTCGATGATGTGGCCCGCGATGCGCTGCGAGGTGTCGTCGGGCGGGCTGAAGACGGAGTTGCGGTCGGCCGCGTCGGTGGCCACCACGGCCACCACCTTGGCGGGATCGCAGCGCAGGTAGGGCTCGCCGATGCGGTCGCCGGGCTTGACCAGCGGGATCGGCACGCGGTTGGGCGGCAGGTCGGTGCCGTAGTAGATGTCGTGCATGCCCTCCAGCCCCTCGGGCTGCCAGGCGTTCACCTCCAGGATGATCCTGTCGGCCTGGTCGAGCCAGGTCTTGTTGTTGCCCACCGACGACGAGGGGATGAGCCGGCCGTCGGGCAGCACGCCGGCCACCTCGATCACGGCCACGTCGAGGCGGCCCCAGAAGCCGAACCACACATAGGGTGCCACGTGCGAGAGGTGGGCGTCCACGTACTGCATCTGCCCGGCGTTGATCTGCGCGCGGCAGGTGGGGTCGGACTGGTAGGGCATGCGCATGTTCACGCCGCCCACCTTGGCGAGCGCGCCGTCGAGTTCCGGCGCCGTGGAGGCACCCGTCCAGAGACCGATGCTGAAGGGCTCGCCCGCGGCGTGCAGGGCTTCGATGCGCGCGGCCAGCGCGGGCGGAATGGCCTTGGGGTAGCCCGCGCCGGTGAAGCCGCTCATGCCCACGCGCGCGCCGTGCGGGATGAGGGCGGCGGCCTGCTCGGCCGTCATGAGCTTGTCCCGCAGGACGGGGCACTGGATGCGGGAAGGGGTGGAAGGAGACATGGATGGGCAGGACGAAAAGAGGACGGTGTTCGGGAGTCCAAAAATCTTAGCGCCCCCGCATGGCAGCCGGCCCGGCCACGCCGCCCGGGCAGGGCCCGGATACTGTCCGCGCTGCCGCAGCGTGACGCAGGCGACACTGCGGGCCGTGCCGTAATATCCGCCGCGATGCCCGCACCCACGCTCTGCCCCTCCTGCCGCCAGCCCGCCGAGAAACACCGCTTCGCGGCCCGTGACGGCGGGGACCTGCACATCGACCTGTGCTTCGCGTGCCAGGGCCTGTGGTTCGACCCGCAGGAGAACACGCGGCTCGCGCCCGCGGCCGTGCTGGAAATGTTCGAGTTGCTGCACCGGCACCGAAGCGATGCGCACCATCCGCTCGCGCAGCGCATGCAATGCCCCCGCTGCACGAAGGCGCTGGAGCCCGGCTTCGACCTGGGGCAGGGCGGGCGCTACCGCACGTACCGCTGCGCCGCGCGCCACGGCCGGTTCAGCACCTTCGGGTCGTTCATGGTGGAGAAGGGCTTCGTGCGGCACCTCTCCTCGCTGGAAATCGAGGCGCTGGCCCAGCGCGTGGGCACCATCGCCTGCACGGCCTGCGGCGGGGCGGTGGACATCCGCAACGACCACGCCTGCCCCTACTGCCGCTCGGCCCTGTCGCTGCTCGATCCGCAGGCGGTGGACAAGGCGCTGGAGCGGCATGCCCGCGCGGCCAGAGCCAGCGCCGAGCCTGCGCGGCCCGAAGCCCTGGCCGATGCGCTCATCGCCATGGAGCGCGACCGCGAGCGGGAGCGCCGGGAACGCCAGCGCGACGCGCTCTCCGGCCCGTCCGAGGGGTTCGACCTGCTCTCGGCGGGGGTCGAGCTGGTCTGGACGCTGCTGCGGCGCTGATCAGCGGCCGCGTCGGAGGTTCAGCAGCGCGTAGAGCCCGATCGCTCCGAACGTGGCGGTACCGATGCCGCCCAGCGCGAAGTCGCCGAACTTGAGCGTGAAATCGCCCGTGCCGATGATCAGCGTGATGGCGGCCACGATGAGGTTCTTGTTGTCCGAAAAGTCCACGCGGTTGTCCACCCAGATCTTGGCGCCGGCCACGGCGATGAGGCCGAACACCACGATCGACACGCCGCCCATCACCGGCAGCGGGATCGCCTGGATCAGCGCGCCGAACTTCGGCGAGAAGCCCAGCACCAGCGCGATGAGCCCGGCCACGAGAAACACGGCCGTCGAGTAGATCTTGGTGGCCGCCATCACGCCGATGTTCTCGGCATAGGTGGTCACGCCGGTGCCGCCGGCCGCGCCGCTCACCATGGTGGCCACGCCGTCGCCGATGAAAGCCCGGCCCATGTAGCGGTCGAGGTTGCGGCCCGTCATGGCCGTCACGGCCTTCACGTGGCCCAGGTTCTCGGCCACGAGGATGATGGCCACGGGCGCGATCAGCAGCATGGCCGGCGCGCTGAACACGGGGGCGGCGAAGCGCGGCAGTCCCACCCACGGCGCGGCCAGCACGCCCGAGAGGTCCAGCGGCTTGCCCAGGCCCAGGCCGTTGGTGAGCAGCGCGTAGAGCACGCTCGCCGCGATCAGGCCCACGAGGATCAGCAGCCGCTGCAGCATGCCCCGCGTGAGCACGGCGACCAGGCCCACGCAGACGAAGGTGGCCGCCTGCATCCAGCTCTCGAAATTGTTGGTCGCCATGTTCTTGATGGGTACCTGCGCGAGGTTGAGACCGATCACTGCCACCACGGCGCCCGTGACCACGGGCGGCATGAAGCGCTCGATCCAGCCCGTGCCCACCGCCTGCACCACGGCGCCGATGACCGTGTAGAGCAGCCCGCAGGCAATGATCCCGCCCAGCGCCACGGCCATGTTGGCGTTGGGCCCCTGGCCGCCGTAGCCCGTGGCCGCGATCACCACGCCGATGAAAGCGAAGCTCGAACCCAGGTAGCTCGGCACGCGGCCGCCCGTGACGAGGAAGAAGATCAGCGTGCCCAGGCCGCTCATGAGGATGGCGACGTTGGGGTCGAAGCCCATGAGGATGGGCGCGAGCACCGTGGCTCCGAACATGGCGATCACGTGCTGCACGCCCATGGCGGTGGTGTGGCCCCAGGGCAGGCGCTCGTCGGGCGCGACCACGGCGCCCTCGGTGGGCGTGGTCACGCGCCAGCGGGGAAAGTAGGACGACCCGGAGTCCGGGGCGGAGGAGGGCGAGGGCGACGGAGAGGACACGGCTGGAGGCTCCTGGAACCCCGCGCGGCCGGGCGCGCCCCGCGGTCGTGCGCGGCGGCCTGCCCGCTGGCGGCCGGGCCGCGCGGTGGGGTGGTTGTTGTGGGGGAGGGCGTGGCGAGTGTAGGCGCTGGCGCCCCCCGCCCACACCGGAGTAGGAATGGGACGACCCGCGCTGCGGAATGCCTGCGGTAAGGTCGTCCGGAAACGCCGTGCGGCCGGGCCTTCACGGGCATCCGCCGGCGCTTTGCCCCCTCCCAGATATCTGCCGCCACCCCCTTCCGTCGTCGCCCTCCTGTCTGGATTGCAGCGTGTCCATGCCTTCCGCCCCTCTGCCCGGCCCGACGGCCGCAGCGCCCGCCGATGCCCCTGCCGAAGTCGCGGCCGGTGTGCCGCCGCGTCCCGCCGCCCGCGGGGCCCGGGGACGCCGCGCGCTGCGCTGGGCGCTGGGCGGGCTGGCGGCCCTGGCCGCGCTCCTGCTGCTGGCGGCCGCGGCGCTGTGGTGGTGGCTGCCCTCCGATGCGGAGCTGGCGCGCCGGGCCGGCGATGGCGCGGGCGACTGGCTGGGCGTGCCGGTCACCGTGGAGCGCCTGGAGTGGCAACTGCTGCCCTCGCCGCGCGTGCAGCTCTTCGGCGTGCGCACCGAGCAGGAGGAGCCCGTCACCGCGGGCCGCATCGTCGCCGACGCGCGCTGGTCCGATCTGCTGCACCGCCGGCTGGCGCTGACCCGGCTGCGGCTGGAAGATGCCCGCGTGCCCCAGCGTTCGCTCGGCACCTTCGACGTGCGCAAGGCCGGGGAGGAGACGGCGCCCCGCCTGCCGTTCACGCTGGCCGACATTCCCGTGGAGCGCGCGGAATGGAGCGGCGTGCGGTGGATCGGCCGCACGGGCCGCGCGCTGGACTACGGCGGCAGCGTGGATTTCGACGCCCAGTGGCGGCCGCGCCGGGCCGAGCTGGAGCGCGAGGGCGTGCAGCCGCTCACGCGCCTGCGCATCGAGCGCGAAGGCACCGAAGACCGCTGGAAGGCCGAGGTGAGCGCTGGCGGGCGCACCGAACAGGGCACGCTGCGCCTGCAGGTGCTGGGGGCGCGCTACCGCGTCACCGGCGCCATCGATTTCAGCGGGGTGGATGTGGTGGCCCTGCTGGGCGCGTTCGACCGGCGCTCGGCCGTCTCGGGCCTGGCCCGGGGCCACACCGACCTCATCGCCGAAGGTGCCGACGCGGCCGAAGCCGTGCGGGCCCTGCACACGCGCACCCGCTTCACGGTCGTGCGCGCCAGGCTGCTCACCTTCGACCTGGAGCGTGCGGTGCGCAGCGCCGGGACGCACAAGGGCGGAACCACGGCGCTGGACAGCCTCTCGGGCGAGGTGCGCACCGAAGCCGATGCCGCCGACGGCACCATCGTGCGCTACAGCCACCTGGAGGCGACGTCTGGCGTGCTCACCGCCACGGGCGATGCGGTGCTGCAGAACCGCCGCGTGAGCGGGCATGTGGCCGTGGATCTGGTCGATGGCGTGGTGGGTGTGCCGCTGGAGTTCGGGGGTACCGTGGACGAGCCCACGCTGACCCTGCCGGCTGCCGCGCTCGCGGGTGCGGCCGTGGGCACCGTCATCGCGCCGGGCGTGGGCACGGCGCTGGGCGCGCGCATCGGCGAGACGGTGCGGCGCATCTTCGGCGGGGGCGGCGAAGAGGCTGCGCCGCCGCCCAAGCCCGCGCAGCGGTCGCGCCCGGCACGGTAGCCAGGCCAGGCGCGGCGCTCGGGGCCCACCGCGCGCCGGTCCCGGGATCAGAAGGCGGTCCAGTCGTCGTCGGCGTTGCTGTGGGCCGTGCTGGTTTTGGGCGCTGCAGGCAGTGCGGGCGGCCTGGTTGCCGGTGCGGCGGCTGCTGGCCGGGGCGGCGCGGGGCGCGGGGCCGGTGCCGCTGCCAGCCGGGCGGCAGCCGCAGGCGGGCGTGCGCCCACTGCGTGCACGGGCGCCCGGGCCGGTGCGCGCGCCGCGGCCGGTGCAGAGGCAGGTGTGGAGGGCGGTGCGGGAGGCGGCGGCGAGAACGGTGCCGTGGTGCGTTCGGCCATGCCCGAGAGGCGGAATACGCCCACGGTTTCGGTGAGCCGCACGGCCTGCTGCTGCAGGCTGCCGGCCGCCGCGGCGGCTTCCTCCACCAGGGCCGCGTTCTGCTGGGTGGCCTGGTCGAGTTGCGACACGGCCGAATTCACCTGGCCGATGCCCTCGCTCTGCTCGCGCGTGGCCGCGTCGATCTCGGCGATCAGGTCGCTCACGCGCTGCACCTGCTGCACGATGTCGGCCATGGTGGTGCCCGCCTCGTCCACGAGCCGCGTGCCCGCGCCGACCTTCTCCACGCTCTGGCCGATGAGGTTCTTGATCTCCTTGGCGGCCTCGGCGCTGCGCCCCGCCAGCGCGCGCACTTCGCTGGCCACCACGGCAAAGCCGCGGCCCTGCTCGCCCGCGCGGGCAGCCTCGACCGCGGCATTGAGCGCGAGGATGTTGGTCTGGAAGGCGATGCCGTCGATCACGCCGATGATGTCGGCGATCTTGCTGGAGCTGCCCGAGATGTCCTGCATCGTCGAGACCACCTGGCCCATCACGTCGCCGCCGCGGGTGGCGGCCTGGCTGGCGGTGGCGGCGAGCTGGCTGGCCGTGCGCGCGGTGTCGGCGTTCTGGCGGATCGTGGCGCTCATCTGCTCCATCGACGCGGCCGTCTGCTGCAGGCTGGAGGCCTGCGACTCGGTGCGCTGCGAAAGGTCGGTATTGCCGCTGGCGATCTGCGAGGAGCCGGTGGCGATGGAATCGCTCGCCTGCCGGATCTGGTGGACCACGCGCGTCAGGTTGCCGTTCATGGCCTGGATGGATTGCAGCAGCCGGGCAGCCTCGTCGCGGCCGGTGTCCTGCACCGTGCGCGTCAGGTCGCCCTCGGCCACCGCCTGCGCCACTTCCACCGCCTGGGCCATGGGCCCGGTGATGGAGCGCGTGATGAGCAGCGCGCCGCCGATGCCGGCCAGCACGGCCACCAGCGCCGTCAGGCCCAGCAGCGTGGCCGACTGCACGAAGGTGGCGTGCGCCTGCGCGCTGGCCTGCTGCATCTCCTGTTCGTACTGCGCGATCAGCTTGTTCAGGTTGCCCAGCAGGTCGCCCTGCGTCTTGTAGCGCGGCCCGAACAGCAGCTGCTGGCCTTCCACGTTGGCGTTGCGGAAGCCGAGCGCGGTCACGTCGGCGGTGAAGGCGAGGTAGTCCTTGCCGACGGCCTCGGTGGCGTCGATCAGGCTGCGCGTCTGCGCGGAAGTCTCCAGTTGGCGCAGGCGGGCCAGCGTGGTGGCGAACTCGGCCGTGTTCTTGTCGATGGCGGTCTGGTTGGAGGCCATCTGGGCCTGGTCCTCCAGGATGATGATGTTGCGGGCGGCGCGCGCGATGTCCAGCACCAGGTAGCCCATGCGCTGGCTGGCGTTGACCTTGCCGTAGATCTCGTTGGTGATCTGCTGCGACGTGTGGTCCAGCGTGGACATGCGCGCGATGCCGATGCCGGTGATGAGGGCCAGGAGCAGCAGCAGCAGGCCGAAGCCCAGTGCCAGCCGGGAACCCAGGGAAAGGCGGCGGAGGAATTGCATGGGGAACCTCGGAGCGGGAGCAGGAAGCAGGGAAGGAGGGGGGCGGACACACGGCATTCCGTGTGGATCGCGGGGACCGCGGCCAGTATGTGACGAAATGCGGCAGCCCTGTCGCCCGAGGGGCCGCCGCCGGTGGTGCGTGGTGCGCGCAGGCCACAACCGCGAGCAGGCGTGCGGCGGCAGGGGATGGAGGGTGCCGGTGCCCCCGATGCACGGGATAAAAGTAAAAACCCCTCCATGCCGCCGTATTCATTCAATAGTTTGCTATTAAATAAATAGCATATGCCGGGCGGGCGGGGCCCTCCGCCGGCTGTCCGCTCAGGCGCGTGCCGCCAGCGCCTGCTCGATGCGGCGGCGGCCCACCGTGGTCTTGGGCACCTTGAAAGGGAACCAGGTGCGCACGTCCTCTTCCAGCCCGATGCCGTGCATGTAGTTGTAAATCGCCTTCTTCAGCGCGCCGCCCAGCGCGTCGTGGTCCACGCCCGTGGGGTCGATGAAGGCCACGTCGTTCTTCGCGAAATCCCCCGGCGGCAGCGGCGCGAGCGACACGCCGTATTCGGCCGGGTTCTGCCCCACCGGCGAATGCACGGTGCACGCGAAACGGTGGAAGAAGCCGCTCTGGATGCAGCCGTTGGCAAACAGCTGGCGCACGTATTCGAGCGCGTCCACCGTGTCCTGCACCGTCTGCGTGGGAAAACCGTACATCAGGTAGGCGTGCACGAGGATGCCGGAGTCCGAGAACGCCCGGGTCACGCGCGCCACCTGGTCCACCGACACGCCCTTCTTCATGAGCTGCAGCAGCCGGTCGGAGGCCACCTCCAGGCCGCCGGAGATCGCGATGCAGCCCGAATCGGCCAGCAGTTCGGCCAGCTCGGGCGTGAAGGTTTTCTCGAAGCGCACGTTGCCCCACCACGAGATGCCCGCGTTGCGCTCGATGAGTTCGGTGGCCAGGGCCTTGAGCGCCTTCGGGGGCGCGGCCTCGTCCACGAAGTGGAAACCCGTCTGCCCGGTCTCGCGCACGATCTGCTCGATGCGGTCGGCCAGCACCTGGGCGCTGGCGCCCTCGTAGCGGCCGATGTAGTCGAGGCTCACGTCGCAGAAGCTGCATTTCTTCCAGTAGCAGCCGTGCGCCACGGTGAGCTTGTTCCAGCGCCCGTCGCTCCAGAGCCGGTGCATGGGGTTGAGCATGTCCAGCAGCGAGAGATACCGGTCCAGCGGCAGGCCGTCCCAGGTGGGCGTGCCCACCTCGGCGAAGGCGATGTCGGCCTCCATCATGTTCACGTACTGCACGGCGCCGTCGTCTGCCCGCACGAAGGTGCGCACCAGCCGCTGGCGCCCGCGCTGGCCCTGCAGGTGCTCCAGCAGCGCGAGCAACGGGCGCTCGCCCGCGTCCAGCGTCACGTAGTCGAAGAAGTCGAAGACGCGCGGCTCGGCCAGCTCGCGCAGCTCGGTGTTCACGAAGCCGCCGCCCAGCACCGTGGCGATGTGCGGGTGCCGCGCCTTGATGGCCTGCGCGATGCGGAAGGCCGCATAGACCGACCCGGGAAACGGCACCGACAGCAGCACCACCGTGGGCCGGTGGCGTTCCACGGCGTCCAGCGCGAGCGCTTGCAGCATCTCGTCCACCAGCGTGGGCGGTGCGGCCAGGGCCCGCGCCAAGGGGTCGAATGTCGGCTGGCTGCCGGCCAGCGATTCGGCATAGCGCACGAACTCGAAGCGCTCGTCCACCGCATCGCGCAGCACGTCGGCCAGGTCGTTCAGGTAGAGCGTGGCCAGGTGCTTGGCCTTGTCCTGCAGGCCCAGGGCGCCGAAGGCCCAGCCGAGCGGGTCGCCGCCCTCGTCGTCGACATACACGTCCAGCGAAGCGAAGCGCGGCCCCTCCGGCAGGAAATGCCGGCCCGCGATGCGGTGCGCGAGCGTGCTGTCGCGCCCCTGCAGGAAAGCGATGGCCGGGCCGACGGTGGCGAGGTACCGCTCCTGCTGTGCCGCGAACGACCGCACGGCGGGGCTGCGCCGCGCCTCGGGCAGCGCCTGCACGCGTTCCGCCACCTGCGCGAGGCCTTCCGGCGACAGCAGCCGCAGCACGAGCGCCAGCGCCAGGTCTTCTTGGTACGCCTCGACGCCGCGCGAGCGCAGGAAGCCGGTGAGGTAGGCCGTGGACGGGTAGGGCGTGTTCAGCTGCGTCATCGGCGGGATGACGGCCAGCACGCGGCAGGCGGAGGCGGGCATGGGAGCGTGGGGTGGTGGGGCCCCCGATTATCCCGGCGGGGGCGCGGCCCGCGCCGGGCCGGGGGTACTGGCCTGCGCAAGCATCTATCGATATGCCGGATGCATCTGTGGCCTTGCCTACCATCGGCGGTTTGGTTTTTTCGCAAGAGAGAGTGTTTCCATGAAGATGCAACGTCGGGCCTGGGCCTGGAAAGCGGCGGCCGTGGCGGCCGCGGCATGGGTGGGCGCCGCCGGCGCGCTGGCGCAGCCGGCCTATCCGTCCCGGGCCATTACGCTGGTGGTGCCGTTCCCGCCGGGCGGAAGCAGCGACACGATCGGGCGCGCCATCGCGCCCAAGCTGGGCGAGAAGCTCGGCCAGCCGGTCATCATCGACAACCGGCCCGGCGGCGGCACGGCCGTGGCGGCCGGCTATGTGGCGCGCTCGGCGCCCGACGGCTACACCCTGCTGATCGGCTCGGGCTCCATGCTCACGCTGAACCCGGCCGTGCGCCGCGACCTGCCCTACGACTCCGTCCGGAGCTTCGAGCAGATCGGCATGGTGAGCCGCGCGGGCATGGTGCTGCTGGCGGGCAAGGACGCGCCCTTCGGCACGCTGGCGCAGCTGCAGGCCGCCGCGAAGAAAGCGCCGGGCCAGCTGCCCTATGCCTCGTTCGGCGCCGGCACCGCGTCGCACTTCGCGGCCGAGATGGCGTGGCTGGCCCTGGGCGTGCAACTGCTGCACGTGCCCTACAAGGGCAGCGCGCCCATGCTCACGGACCTGATCGGCGGGCAATTGCCGCTGGCGATGGACACCGTGGTCACCGCCGCGCCGCAGATCAAGGCCGGCAAGGTCCGCGCGATCGCCGTGGCGTCGCCGCAGCGCCTGGCCACGCTGCCGCAGGTTCCCACGTTCGCCGAAGCGGGCTTTCCTGGGGTGGTGCTCGAATCCTGGGGCACCCTGATCGCGCCGCGCGGCCTGCCGCCCGCGGTGCACGCCAGGCTGGAGAAGGCGCTGGCCGAGACCATGGCCGACCCCGGCGTGCGCAAGGCCCTGGCCGACCAGGGCGTGGAAGCCGTCGTGGGCTCCTCCGCGCAGGCCAACGCCTTGCTGGAGCGTGAGCTGCCGCTCATGCGCGCCGTGGCGGCGCGCGCCCGCATGACCGCCGACTGATCCGGACCCGCCTTCCTCCGCCCGGCGCGAGCGCCGCTCCCGGCGTCAGGGCCGGGGCAGCGCCAGCCGGGCCTGCTGCTGCCGCGCGACCTTGACCTGGTACATGCTCTGGTCCGCCAGGCGCAGGGCATCTTCGGCGGTGTGCCGGCTGTCCGGCGGCACGGTGACGACGCCCACGCTCGCGCCCGCGTAATCGAGCGAGGCACCCGGCAGCTCGAAGCGCCCCTGCGTGGCCTGCGCGATGCGTTGCTGGAGCGTGTCCTGCGCGGTGCGTGCGGCGCCGCCGGCATGCGCGTTGAAGCTGACCACGACGAACTCGTCCCCGCCCAGGCGCGCGGCCATGTCCTCCGCGCGCAGCGCCGCCTGCAGGCGCTCCGCGATGGCGACCAGGAACTGGTCGCCCACATCGTGGCCGTGGACATCGTTCACCGACTTGAAGCCGTCCAGGTCGATGAACGCGATGAGCACCCCCATCTGCCGGCGCCGGCCCTGCGCGAGCAGGCGCGCGAGCGCCTCCATGAGCGCGCGGCGGTTCGGCAGGCCCGTGAGCTGGTCGGTGGCGGCATGGCGGGCCAGCCGCTCGTTGGCGGCGAGCAGCTCGCCGATGAGCCGCTCGCGCTCGACCTGCTGGCCGATCAGGTAAGCGAACAGCGACAGGATGCGCTCGGCCTCGGGCGTGCTGGGGCGCGATTGCGTGCTGACCGCGCACAGGGTGCCGTACAGCGCGCCGTCGCCCGTGCGCACGGGCATGCTAGCGTAGGTGCGGATGCCGAGGTCCCGCGCGGCCTGCGAATCGCCCCAGCAGGCCGGAACGTCGTCGGTGAAAGAGCGGCCTTCGTCCAGCGCGCGCTTGCACAGCGTGTCGTTCCAGGGCACGGCCAGGCCCTCGGGAATCTGCATGCTGCGGGAGTTGCGGGCGTACAGCACCTGCTGCAGGCCGCGCTCCTCATCGACGGACGTGAGGTAGGTGGACTCCATCCCCGTCACGGCTTCCAGCATTTCCAGCAGCGGCCGGGTGAGGCCTTCCACCGTCTGGTCTGCGGACACCGAAGCGGACAGTTGCTCGAGAAGTGGGTTCATACGCGGACGATTATCTGGCAGCCACTGTCGGGCTCTCAGGTGTCCGGGGAGGGTTGCGGCGTGGCCAGATAGTTGTTCTTCACGCGGATGTAGTGCTCCGCCGAATAGCGCAGGTAGGCGATCTCCTGCGGGGTCAGCGCGCGCTGGCGCACCGCCGGGCGCCCGATGTAGAGCGAGCCGCGCTCCAGCACCTTGCCCGGCGGCACGAGGCTGCCCGCGCCCAGCATCACCTGGTCGCCGACCACCGCGTCGTCCATCACGATGCTGCCCATGCCGATCAGGCACTCGTCGCCGATGCGACAGCCGTGCAGGATGGCCGAATGCCCGATGGTCACGTGGCTGCCGATCACGAGCGGCGATCCGTCCGGCTTGCCCGGGTGGCGGTGCGATACGTGGCCCATCGTGAGGTCCTGCACGTTGGAGCCCTCGCCCACGGTGATGCGGTGGACGTCGCCGCGCAGCACGGCGTTGCACCACACCGAGGCGTCGCGGCCCAGGTGGACATCGCCGATCATCTGGGCGGACGGGTGGACGTATGCGCCGCCGTCCATCGTGGGCGTGGCGTCGAGGTAGGGGGACAGGGGCATGGCAGAAGCGGCAGGGCCGAAAAGCGGAGATGCGAAGCCGCGAGCGTACGGCACGCCGGCCTGCCGCGCGGCTCAGCCCGGCGCCGCCGCATCCAGCAGCGTGTGCCCGGCCTCCACCAGCAGGGCGCGACCGCGCGGCACGTCGCGCTCCTGCAGCAGCAGGTGGTCGCCGTCGAAGGTCGAGACGACGAAGATGCCGATGCCCGCCTCCGACAGCGGCTGGATCACCGACAGCACGATGCCGGTGGCGCCGAACGCGAACGGCCCGACGAAGCGGAAGGCCTTCCAGCCCCGCTCGGACTGCACCGCCGCGGGCACGCGGTCTTCCTTGCACACCACCGACAGCTCGTCGGCCGTGCGCGTGAGCGAGACGAATCCCTCGCCGTCCGCCCAGGCCGGAAAAGGTGCCGTGGGTGCGAGGCGCGCGACGGCATAGAGCGCAGGCAGCGCGGCGAGGGTGATGCGTGGGAGGTTCATGGTGCGGAAGGAAGGGGTGTGGCGACGAGCAGCGCGGCCAGCAGCAGCATCACCGCGGCCACGAAGGCATCGAGGGCACGCCAGGCCGAGGGCCGGGCGAACCAGGGCGACAGCAGCCGGGCACCGAAGCCCAGTGCCAGAAACCAGCCGGTCGATGCGGCCACCGCCCCGGCGGCGAAGGCGGTGCGCTCGGCCGGCGGGCGCTGGCCGCCGAGCGCGCCGAGCAGCACGACCGTGTCGAGGTACATGTGGGGATTCAGCAGCGACACCGCCAGCACGGCCATGAGGGCCTGCCGCGCCCCGGGCGTCGGCCCTTCGCCCGTACCCGCCAGGCGGGCGCCGCCGCGCAGGGCCCGCCGTGCCGCGGCCAGCCCGTACCACGCCAGGAACGCGGCACCGCCCCAGCGGGCCGCGGCCAGCAGCAGCGGCTGCCCCTGGATCAGCAGGCCCATGCCGGCCACGCCCGCGACGATGGCGACGGCATCGACCGCAATGCAGGTGCCCACCGTGAGCGCCACATGGCGCCGCCGCAGCCCCGTGCGCAGCACGTGCACGTTCTGCGCGCCGATGGCGATGATCAGGCCGGCGCTCATGCCCAGGCCCTGCAGGAAGGGAGTTGTCCACCACATGGCGGCATTGTCGGAACCGGGGGCAGAATCTGAGCCCAACTTGGAAATTCATCGGCATGGCCGAGAATTTCTCAATTTCAACGCCCGAAGCCGCCATGCCGCTCGATTCCAAGCAATGCGAAGCCTTTCTTGCCGTCGCCGAGGCAGGCAGTTTCGAGCAGGCCGCCACGGCGCTGCACCTCACGCCGTCGGCGGTGTCGCTGCGCGTGCGCGCCCTGGAGAGCGGGCTCGGCCAGCCCCTGCTGGTGCGCGGCCGCCCCTGCCGCGCCACGCGGGCAGGGCGGCAGTTGCTGCAGCACCTGCAACGTGCGCGGCTCATGGAGCGGGAACTGCTGGCCGACCTCACCGATGGAGGGGACGGCGCGGCGTTCTCCCCGCTCACGCTGGCCGTGAACGCGGATTCGCTCGCCACGTGGCTGCTCCCGGCCCTGGCGCCGGCACTGCAGCGCGAGCGCATCGCACTGGAATTGATCGTGGACGACCAGGAGCACACGCATGCGCTGCTGGAGGCGGGCCTGGCCCATGCCTGCATCTCCGCGCAGCCGGATGCCATGCGCGGCTGCGCTGCCGAATTGCTCGGCACCATGCGCTACCGGCTCGTGGCGTCGCCCGCCTTCGTGCAGGAGTGGTTTGCGCGCGGTGTCACGCGCGCCGCCGCGCGGCGCGCCCCCGCCGTGGTCTTCAACCGCAAGGATGCGCTGCATGCCGAGGCGCTGCGCCGCATCCATGGGCTCCAGGCCAGCGCCTACCCCTGCCACCACGTGCCCGCGTCGGAGCCCTTCGTGGCGGCGGTGCGCTGCGGCCTGGGCTACGGCATGGTGCCCGAGCTGCAGATCGAAGGCGCCATCGAAAGCGGCGAACTGGTGGACGTGCTGCCGGAGGCCGCCACCGACGTCCCCCTGTTCTGGCATAGCTGGCAACAGCAGCCGCCGCGGCTGGAGCGCCTGGCCCGCAGCGCGATGGCCGCGGCGCGGCGCGCTCTGTGAACGCGGCGCAGGGGCGTCAGGCCCGTCCGTAGAAACCCAGGAACATGTCCACCGCATCGGCCAGCACCTGCGCCTGCTGGGTTTCATCCAGGGGCGGCTGGCCCATGGCGAGCTGGGGCCAGAACGCGTTCGTCTTGAGCAATCCCATCAGCTGCTTGGCCGCGTAGAGCGGATCGACGTCCGCGCGCAGGCGCCCGGCCTCCTGCGCGGCGCGGATCCAGGCGGGCAGGCTCTTTTCCTTCTCGGACAGCCGTGCCGACATCTCCAGCGCACGTGCCGGGGTGTGCAGCATCTCGGCCATGACGACGCGCGAGAGGTTCATGAAGCTGGCGTCGGTGAAAAGCCGCATTTTCTGGCCGATCAGCTCCAGGAGCTGCGGCCGCAGCGGCCGGTCCGGGTCGTGCACGACCTCCGCCTGCGACTGGCTGCGGCTCCAGAGGTGGTCCAGGATGGCGGCGAACAGCTCGTCCTTGCTGGGGAAATGGTTGTAGACGGTGCGCTTGGAGACATCGGCCGCGGCGGCCACGCGGTCCATGCTGGTGCCGGTGAATCCATGCTCGCGGAACTCGGCAATGGCGGCCTGCACGATGGCTTCGCGCTTGCGGTCGGTCAGGCGGGTGGGCACGGCGGAAACAGTCATCCGGCGAATTTTACACCGCACGGTTTACTTTTTAGAAAACAACACTACACTGTGCAGTGCACTTTGTGGTGCATCCCCCCTCCACTCCGCTCCACTGCCATGGCCCGACCGTCCGCCTACAGCCACGCCGCCCCGGCCGATTCCTTTTCCCTGCGGCCGCCACCCGCATCCGATGGCCGCTTCCGCAATGCAGCGCCGCGCCACCGCATGGGCTGGCTGAAGGGGCTGCGGCTCCTCTGGCGCGTCGCCTTCGGCAAGCCGGCCGACACGGTGCCGCGCCAGCCCATCGCGGTGCAGCCCCTCACGCGGCAGGCCCTGCTCGAGGCGCCGGACATGGGGCTGTGGCGGCTGGGGCATTCCACCGTGCTGCTCAAGCTGCAGGGCGGCTTCTGGCTGACGGACCCGGTGTTTTCCGAGCGCGCGTCGCCGGTCTCGTTCGCGGGGCCGAAGCGTTTCCACGCGCCGCCGCTCTCCATCGACGATCTGCCGCCGATCCGCGGCGTGGTGCTCTCGCACGACCATTACGACCACCTGGACCGCGCCGCCATCCTGGCGCTGGCACCGAAGGTGGCGCAATTCGTCACCCCGCTGGGCGTGGGCGATCGGCTGATCGCCTGGGGCGTACCTGCCGCGAAGGTGCGGCAGTTCGACTGGTGGCAGGGCACCACCTTCGCGGGCGTGCGGCTGGTCTGCACGCCGGCACAGCATTTCTCCGGCCGGGGGCTCACCGACGGCAACCGCACGCTGTGGTCCTCGTGGGTGCTGATCGCGGGCGGGACGCGCGTTTTCTTCAGCGGCGATTCCGGCTACTTCGACGGCTTCCGCGCCATCGGCGAGCGCTTCGGCCCCTTCGATCTCACGCTCATGGAAACCGGTGCCTACAACGCCGACTGGCCCGATGTGCACATGCAGCCCGAGCAAAGCCTGCAGGCGCACCTGGACGTACGGGGGCGGCATTGCCTGCCCATCCACAACGGCACTTTCGATCTGTCGATGCACGCCTGGACCGACCCTTTCGAGCGCATCTCCGCGCTGGCCGATGAGCGGGGGGTTCCCCTGGTCACGCCGGCGATGGGGGAGCGGGTGGCCATCGCGGCGCCGGCGGGCACGCAGCCCTGGTGGCGTGCGGATGCCGTGCCGGCCGCGGCGTGAAGGAGGGGCCAACGATGTTCAGCCGCGTTCTCCCCATCCAGCGCCTTCTCCATGGCGGCCCGCAGCCAGCCGGCTGCGGCAGTGCCGCGCATGTGCGCCCGCTCACCAGCGCGGCGCCTGCCGCCACCGGCCATCCGGCCCGCGCACAGCGGGCTCCGGCGCCGCAGTCCGGCCCCGCCGCCGGCGGCATGCCCACGGCCTGAGTTCCCCGGGCCGGCGCCTGCCGGACACAGGGCACGAAAGAGCACGAAGGGGCTCAGGTGGGCGTTTCGTCGCCCGTGGGCAGCCGCATCACGCCCGTGCGGAAGTCGTACTCGAACACCTCTCCATGGCGTGCCCAGGTGATGGCCGTGCGCAGCACGCTTTCGGCTTCCTGGGCGTCGAGCTGTTCGCTCAGCAGGCGCAGGAAAGGCACGTCCGGTAGCTCTCCGGTGGCTTCCTGCTCCAGGCTGTGGCGGATGTGGGCCACCAGCGGCACGTGGGCCAGCAACTGCTGGCCGAAGATGTCCTGCCGCAGGCCGTGGCCGCCGTCCACGTAGCGGCGGCCGAGCGGCGTGATCTGCAGGTCGCCTCCCGCCAGCGCCGCCAGGCCGAGCTGTGCGACGGCGTGGGCCACGGGCAGCAGTTCGGCATCGGTGAGGCTGGTTTCCTCGGCCAGTTGCGGCAGGTCGGCGCGCCCGTCGAACGGCGGCTCGGCCAGCAGTTCGAGCAGGCCGTCCATGCGCGCCACGTCGGCGGCGGGCAGGCGGTCGGTGAGCAGCGCGGGCGCGGTCTGCTCGGCCGGGGCCCCGCCCGCCACCGCGGTGTGGCGCGCGGCACCGGCCGTCATCAGCGCGTAGACCTCGTCGATCAGGGCGCGCACGTGCGCGCTGTCGGCGTCGCGCGGGCGGGGCAGCTGGATCGACAGCTGGCAGCGGATGCGGCCCGGGTCGCTCGCGAAGATCAGCACGCGGTCGGCCATCATCACGGCCTCTTCGATGTTGTGCGACACCACCAGCATGGCCTTGGTGGGCATGGTGCCGCTGCGCCACAGCTGCAGGATGTCTTCCCGCAGGCGTTCGCCGGTGAGTACGTCGAGCGCGGAGAAGGCTTCGTCCATGAGCAGCACGTCGGGCTCGGTCACCAGGGCGCGGGCGATGCCCACGCGCTGGCGCATGCCGCCCGAGAGTTCGCGCGGCAGCGCACCCTCGAAACCCGCGAGGCCGATCAGGTCGATGGCCGCGCCCGCCCGCGCGGCGCGCGCGGCCTGCGGTACGCCGCGCGCCTCCAGGCCCAGTTCCACGTTCTGCTGCACCGTGAGCCACGGAAACAGCGCGAACGACTGGAACACCATGCTGATCGCACGTGCCGGCCCGTGCAGCGGCTGGCCCCGGTAGCGCACCGTGCCCTGGTCGGCCGGCACCAGGCCCGCCATGATGCGCAGCAGCGTGCTCTTGCCCGAGCCCGACTGGCCCAGCAGCGCGACGATCTCGCCTTCGCGCAGCGTGAAGTCCACCCCGTGCAGCACGGGGCGTTCGCGGCCATCGGAGGAGCGGAAGGTCTTGCCCACGCCCTGGAGTTCGATGATGGATTGCGTCATGGTGGCAACGGCTCCGGTTTCTTTTTCTGTGGGGTCGGGTGGCGCGGTTGGGTTCAGAAGTGCATCCGGTCCTCGGCCAGCCGGTAGAGCCGGCGCCAGAGGAAGTGGTTCAGCCCCATCACGAACACCACCATGGCGCCGATGCCCAGCGCGATGCGCGGAAAGTCGCCGCTGGCCGTCATCTGCGCGATGTAGCTGCCCAGGCCCTGCGCCTGCAGCGTGGTGTCGCCCCAGGTCACGTACTCGGCCACGATGCTCGCGTTCCACGAGCCGCCGCTGGCGGTGATGGCGCCCGTCACGAAACTGGGAAACACGGCGGGCAGCAGGTAGCGCTTCCAGCGCAGCCAGCCCGAAAGCCCCAGGTTCCGAGCGGCCAGGCGCAGCTCGTTCGGAATGCTGGAGGCCCCCGCGATCACGTTGAAGAGGATGTACCACTGCGTGCCCAGGATCATGAGCGGCGAGAGCCACACGTCGGGGTTCAGCTTCCAGTGCACCGCCAGCATCACCGCCACCGGAAAGAACAGATTGGCGGGGAAGGCCGCCAGGAACTGGGCCACCGCCTGCAGCCGCCCCGACCAGCGCGGGTCCATGCCGATCCACACGCCGATGGGCACCCACACCAGTGCCGCCAGCGCGATCAGCACCAGCACGCGCACCAGCGTGTAGCTCCCCAGCAGGAACACGTGGGCCACCTCGTGCCAGCCCACCTCGGAGTGCACGAACTGCACCAGCCGAGCGATGGCGAACAGCACGCCCGCGGCGAGCACGGCATCCCACACCCTCTCCGCGCGGGGCGAGGGCGCGGCGGGCCGCGCGCGGATCGAGGTGCCGTCGTGGCTGCGCCTGAAGAGCGTGAGCGTGCGCCCCAGTTGCCGCTGGCACCAGCCCGCCAGACGCTGCGTGCCGCGCGCGCGGCGCAGCCAGTTCAGCAGCCATGAGCGTGGGGCGGCGTCGGCGCTGCCCTCCTCGAAGCGGAACTTGTCGGCCCAGGCCACCAGGGGGCGGAAAAGCAGCTGGTCGTACAGCAGGATGGCCACCAGCATGCAGGCAATCGCCCAGCCGATGGCGCAGAGGTCGCGTGCCTCGATGGCCATGGCGATGTACGAGCCCACGCCGGGCAGCTTGATGTCCTGGTGCGAGACGGAGATGGCCTCCGACGCCACCACGAAGAACCAGCCGCCGGACATCGACATCATCATGTTCCACAGCAGCCCCGGCATGGCGAAGGGCAGCTCCAGCCGCCAGAAGCGCTGCCAGCCCGAAAGCTGGAACACGCGCGCGGCTTCCTGCAGTTCGGCCGGCACGGTGCGCAGCGACTGGTAGAGGCTGAAGGCCATGTTCCAGGCCTGCGAGGTGAAGATGGCGAAGATGGCCGCGCACTCCACGCCCAGCAGGCTTCCGGGAAAGAGCGCGATGAAGCCCGTCACCGTGATCGACAGAAAGCCCAGGATGGGAATGGACTGCAGGATGTCCAGCAGCGGCACCAGCACCCGCTCGGCCAGCCGGTACTTGGCCGCCAGCACGGCGAACACGCAGGCGAAGACCAGCGAGGCACCCAGTGCGATGAACATGCGCAGCGTGGTGCGCAGCAGGTAATAGGGCAACTGCCACGGGTCCAGCGACAGCGGCAGCGCATCGCCCATGTGGAAGGGTTGGGCCATTTGCGCCGCGCCATAGGCCAGCAGCACCACGCCGGCGAGCACCAGGGGCAGCAGCGCCCAGTCCCAGCGGTTCGGTGGCGCGTCCACGATCTGGCGGGGAAGGAACTCGCGGCGCTGGGGCTGGGTCATGGCGGTGCCGGTAGCTGGGGCTGGGCCGCGCCGAGGGATTTCAGCCGCGTGCCGGAAAGGCCGCAAGCGTACGCGGGTTCCGTGGAGGCCTTGTGAACGCGGCCCGCGCAACGTGTGTGTCGTGCCAGGGCGGCTCCGGCGGGGGGCTTACCCGCCCTGCGCCTGCGCCTGCGGGCTGCGTGGCGGCGCGCGTCCCGTCAGCTGGCGGGTGATGGCCGCCTGCAGCGGCGGCAGGCGGCGCGCACCCTGCAGCACCCACTGCCGCACCAACCGGGGCAGCGGCCGCGGGTCGGTATAGAGCCGCACGATGGCGTTCGTGCCCTGGTAGATCGGCAGCGCATGGCGATGGTGGGCACGGGCGTAGCGCGCCAACACCGAGGCCGCGCCGATGTCTTCCCCGCGCAGCCGGGCATCTGCCACCGTGCGCGCCAGGCCTTCCACCCCGGCCAGGCCCAGGTTGTAGCCATGGGCCGTCACGGGGTGCATGCCTACGGCGGCATCGCCCAGCAGTGCGCAGCGGGTGCCGGAGAAGCGGTGCGCGTAGACGGCCACCAGCGGGTAGGCATGGCGCTCCCCCACGAGTTGCATGCCGCCCAGGCGGTGCTGGAACTGCTGCGCGACTTCGGCGGCGAAGGCATTGCCGTCCTGCGCCATCAGCGCGGCGGCATCCGCCGTGCCGGCGGTGACCACGATCGAGCACTGGGGGGCGCCGTCCCCCGGGTCGTCCGGCAGCGGCAGCACGGCCAGCGTGCGTGCGTAGCCGAAGCATTCGTGGGCCACGCCGCCATGGGGCGCCGCATGGCGCATGCGGCAGACGATGACGGTGCGGCCGAAATCGGTCATCTGCGCGCCGATGCCCAATTGCCGGCGGGCGGCCGAGAAGCGGCTGTCGGCGGCCACCACCAGCGCGGCCTGCAGGCGCGTGGCCGGTATCCCGGGAGCGCTGCCGGCCGGGGTGTAGTCCAGTTCCGCGCGCGTGGCCTGTACTGCGACGCGGCCGACCTGCGCCCCGCTGACGATGCGCACGCCCGGCGTGGCCGATGCCGCCTGCCACGCGGTGCGGCGCAATGCGTGGTTGGGCACGATCCAGCCCAGGTGGCCGGTGCCGCTGCGCTGCGCATCCAGCTGCAGTGCGGCATGCCGGCCCACGGGCCCGTCGTGCACCTGCGCTTCGGTGATGCGGCCGATCTCGTGCGCGGCCAGACGCTGCCACGAACCCAGGCGGCGCAGCGTGTCGCCGCTGGGGTGGGTGAGGGCGATCTCGCGGCCGTCCGGCGCGGGATCGGCGAGCGCGGCCTCGCTCTGCTGGTCGATCACCGTCACCTGGAAACCGGCCTGACCCAGCGCCGTTGCCAGCGACAGGCCGGCCGGGCCAGCGCCCACGATGAGGACGTCGCTGTCACGGCGGTGGGTCTGCGGCTCGGTGGTGTGGTGCATGGACAGGATCGCAATGCGGCGGGGTGAAGCGCTGGAAGGCGCGGTCGGCCATTGTGGGCCGACCGCGCGCGCATGCGCTTGCCGTGCATCAACAAGGAAGCCGGTGGGAGGCCGGGGGGCAGGCGCCGCTACAGGCGCTTGTGGAAGAACGTGGTGCCGCAGAGCGTGCCGTCGGGCAGCAGCGCGTATTCAGGCACGGTGCCCACGCGCTGCCAGCCGGCGCGGGTGTACAGGCGTTCGGCGTCCCCGCCGGTCACGGTGTCGAGCACCAGCACGGTCTTTCCTTCGTCGCGGGCCACGGTGTCGGCTGCCTCCAGCAGCCGCCGCGCCAGCCCCTGCCGGCGCGCGCGGCGATGCACCAGCATCTTGGCCAGGTCGGCACGGTGCGGCTGGTTGTCAGGCTGGGCCAGCACCAGTTGCACGGTGCCGACGACCTGGCCGGTGGCATCTTCGGCCACCAGCAGGGCGCGGGCGCCGGAGGCCACGCCATCCGCCACGCCGCGCCAGAACGCCTCGGCCTTGGCCGCGCCCAGCGGCAGCATGAAGCCCACCGATGCCCCGCCCTCCACGCAGTCCACCAGCACTTCGGCCAGGGCGGGGATGCAGGCAGCGGCCTCGTTCGTGCCGACGCGGCGCACGGTCGGGAGGGCGGTGGGAGCGGGAAAGTTCATGCAGACCTCTTGTTGAAGAAAGGACCGGAAGTGGCCAGCGCCACGAGGTAGCGTGCCGCCTGCCGGGCGGGGTTGCGGTACACGATGGGGCTGCCCAGGGTGTGGGCCAGGCAATCGCCCGCCTCCAGCCGCCAGGCCGTGCCACCCACCGTGATCTCCATGGCGCCTTCGATCATCCAGATCTGCTGGTGGATCTCCATCCCGCGTGGCGCGTTGTCGTATGCCACGCGCTGCCCGGCAGGGAAGACCACGTCCACCAGTTGTAGCGGCGAGGGCACGCCGGGGGAGACGCTGCGGCGGACATACCCCGAGGCCGGGTCGGTCCATACCGGCTGCTGCGCCACGCGGGCCACCGGCGAGGCGGCTTCGTCGTCTGCCGCCTCGCGTTCGAACAGCGAAGACAGCGTCACGCCCAGGCCGCTGGCCAGCTTGTCGAGCACGGCGGCGGTCGGGCTGCTCTCGCCGCGTTCGATGAGGGAAATGTTCGAGCGGCTCACGCCGCTGCGCTCGGCCAGTGCCTCGAGCGACAGCCCGCGCGCATCGCGCAGGGTGCGCAGGCGCTGGGCGAGCAAAGTGGTGATGTCCATGCAATCCAGTTTGCAGGAATATTTTTCCAGAAAAATGGATATGAACAGGTGCTGCCCCTGCAAGTGTTCTTGGTTCCCCTCCAAGCCTTGGACAGGCCGCACCCTGCAGGCTGCCGCGGCCCTTCATCGCCTGGCGCAACAGCGTCTGGGCGCCGTGGTTCGGCTCTTGCCGGCCGCGTTCACCTGCTGCCGGTGGCCGGTGCGCTGTATGTCGCCTGGATGGGTGTGTCGCTGCTGCGCAGCCGGTCGGCCTTCGAGGGTGCTGCGGTGACGACCGATGCGCGTCTGCTCGGCGCGACCTTCGTCCGGGCGCTGCTGACCTGCCTGATGAATCCGAAAGCCTGTGTCTTCATGCTGGCCGTGTATATGCAGTTCTTGCCTGCGGAGTACGGCCCCGTCTGGGTGCAGGCCGTGGTCATGGGCCTGATCGTGGCGGCCACCCGGGGCGTGGTGTACGGCGCCGTGGCCCTGGGCGCGGCGCAGGCCCAGGCGCGCTCGCGGTACCACCCGGCTGCGGACCTGTGGGTGGGGAGCGGGTCATCGCCTCGGCCTAGACGGCGCTGGGCGCGTGGCAAGCGGGTTGATTCCGTGCCACCGCCTTGCCGGGGTGGCACGGGGTTTCCGGACGGGCCTGTCTTAAACCGGGACGCCCTTGCGGTCCGTCAGCCAGGCCGGCGCATCCTGCAGCGCCACCGGCCGCAGGAAGCGGTCCAGCGCCGCATAACCCACCGAGGTGGTGAACGGCGACGTCGATGCGGGGAACGGGCCGCCGTGGTGCTGGGCGGCGGTCACGGCCACGCCGGTGGGCACGCCGGTGAACAGCACGCGGCCGGCCACCTGGGTGGCGGCGCGCACGAGGTCGCGGTGCTCGGCGGTATCGCTGTCCGCACCCCAGACCGTCACGGTGAGCGATCCGCCCACGGCGTGCAGCACGGCGATGGTCTCGGCAACCGAGTCCACGCGCACCACCAGCGCGGCGGAGCCGAACACTTCTTCATGCAGATGGTGGTCGGCGATGAAGTCGGCGGCCTGCACTTCGCCCAGGAAGGGGCGGGGCGTGGCGCCTGCGGCGGCCGTGTCGCTCACCAGGGCCTTCAGCTTCGGGTGGCCCTTCCAGGCGGCGACGCCCTTGTCGAATGCGCCCCGGATGACGGGGGTCAGCATGGCGTGGGGGGCCAGGGCGGCGAGCTTCTCGGCCAGCGTGGCCACGAAGGCATCGCCCGAGGCGTCCTTGCGCACGACGATCACGCCGGGGCTCGTGCAGAACTGGCCCGAGCCCAGGCAGATGGAGCCGGCCAGCGTTTCGGCCAGGGCGGGGCCGTTGGCTTCCAGCGCAGCGGGCAGGGCGACCAGGGGGTTCACCGATCCCAGTTCGCCGTAGAAGGGAATGGGGCGGGGCCGCTCGCCCGCCACCTTGGCCAGGGCGGTGCCGCCCTTGAACGAGCCGGTGAACGCCACGGCCGCGATGGCGGGCGCCTTCACCAGGGCCACGCCGGCTTCGATCGAGCCGCCCTCGATGGCCTGGAATACGCCGGCAGGCAGGCCGCGCGCAGCCACCACCTTCTGGGCCAGCGCCACCGTCTGGCGCGTCAGCTCGGGGTGGGCCGGATGGCCCTTGACCACGACGGGGTTACCGGCCGCCAGGGCGGAGGCGGTGTCGCCGCCCAGCACCGAGAACGCGAACGGGAAATTGCTGGCCGAGAACATGGCCACCGGACCCACGGGCACGCGCACACGCAGCATGCGGGGCCGGCCGGCGGGAGGCGCTCCGGCGACGGCCGGGTCGTCGATGGTGGCGTGCGCGTCGCCGCGCTCGACCACATCGGCAAAGCCGCGCAACTGGAATGCGGTGCGGTCCAGTTCGCCGTTCAGGCGCACGGGGCCCAGGCCGCTCTCGCGGTCGGCCAGCGGCACCAGGGCTTCGCGCTGCGATTCCAGCGCCTCGGCCAAAGCGCGCAGCAGGCCCGCGCGGTCCGCGGCGCTGGTGGCTGCGAAGGCGTCGGCAGCAGCGGCGGCAGCGGCCACGGCGGCCTCGATGGCGGCGGGCGAAGAAGCGGCCCAGGCGTCGCCATGGGGCTGGCCGGTGCGCGCGTCGATGGATTGGAGGGTGTCGGGCGTGGACATGGAAGAAGTCTCCTGCAGAGGGGAATATGTGCTGTGGGACGGCGCAAAGGCGATTGCAATCGTCTCAGCAGATGGAAATGCGTGGCGCACGGCCGGCCCGTCCCGGGGGGCGGGGCCGCGGGCGACTGCCCATGGTAGTTACCGTCCCGGCACGCAGGCGCGCCCCGGCGGGCGCGGTGTCCGGTAAAGTGCGGAGCAGTTCCACCATCTGAGACAAAACATGGCCTCTCCCGCCGCCGAGGGCACGGCTGCCCTCGAAAAGGCCCTCGACCTGCTGGAAGCAGTGGGTGCCGCCCCCGAAGGCCTGAGCCAGGCCGAGCTGGCCCACCGGCTGGGCCTGCCGCGCACCACCGCCTACCGGCTGCTCGCCACGCTGGTCGCACGCGGGCTGCTGCGGCGCGACCCGCTCCGCAAGGTCTATTGCCTGGGCATGCGCTGCTTCGAGATGGCGCGGCAGGCCTATGCCATGCCGGACCTGGCGGCCGCCGCCGCGCTGGAGCTGCGCGCGCTGCGCGACCTCACGGGAGAAACCACGTACCTCGCGGCGCTCGACGGCCGCGAAGTCGTGTCGCTCGAGCGGTGCGATGGTGCGCACAGCCAGCGTTCTTCCAGCGCGCTGGGCCAGCGCAAGCCGGTGCATTGCACCAGCCAGGGCAAGGCCATCCTGTCCGCCCTGGGGGAAGCCGAGCGCGATGCGCTCGTGCGCGGGCTGGCGCTCAAGGCCGTCACGCCACGCACCATCACCGACCGCCGCCGCCTGCAGGCCGAACTGCGCGTGACCGCGGCGCGCGGCTATGCCATCGACGACGAGGAGATCGTGGCCGGCATCCGCTGCGTGGGCGCCCCCATCGTGGATGGCCGGGGGCAGGTGCGCGGCGCGCTGAGCGTGGCGGGGCCCGCGTGGCGCCTCACGCCCGAACGGCTCGAACTGCTCGGGCCCGAAGTGGCCGAGGCCGCCCGCCGCGTGGGTGCCCAACTGCAACGGGTGCGGGCACCGGTCGCGGACACCGTGGCGCGTGCGCTCGCCGGGCCCTGGGCCTTCCATGGCGCCCATGCGCATTGGTGTGCCGATACCGGGGTGCTCTATTGGGCGGACACCCTCGCGCCCGCGCTGCGCGCCTGGGCGCCCCTGGAGGGCGCCGCGCCCGCGCCGGGACCGGATGGCGGCATGGCCGAGGGACCGCTGGGCGCCGACCGCGCCGTGGCGGGCCACGACGCGCCCATCGTCGGCGTGCTGGTGCATGGCGGGGCCGGGGGCGTCACGCTGGTGAGCGGCCAGGGTGCCGTCCGGTGGCGGCCCGGCGCGGATACGCCCGAACCGTGGCCGGCCTGGCCGTCCGGTGCCGTGGTGCAGGCCGCCTGCCTGGGCGGACCGGAGGGCGCGCAGCCCGGCGCGTGGCTGGCGACCGAAACCGCCGAGGGCGGCAGTGCCGTGGGCCGTCTGCAGGGCGACGGCAGCATCGACGTGCTGTGGCGCTTTTCCGAGCCGCTGCAATGCCTGCGCTGGCGCGCGCAGGACGGCGCGCTGCTGGCCACCGTGCCGGACACCGGCGCCATCCTGCTCATGCACCCCGACAGCCCCGGCGTGGTGCGCCGGCTCGTCACGGTGCCCAAGGGATCGGGCCGCGTGAGCGGCCTGGCCTTCGACCCCGACGGGGGCGTATGGACCGCCCTGCGCGATGGTTGGAGCGTCGTGCGCTTCCTGCCCGACGGCAGCCTGGACCGCGTGGCCGGGCTGCCGGTACCCTGCCCGACCGACGTGGCCGTGGGCGGGGCCGACGGCCGCACCCTGTTCGTCGCCACCTCGCGCCAGCCCGTGGCGCTGGACATGCTGGCGAACGCGCCGCTGTCGGGCCGCCTCTTCGCGCTGCCCCTCTGAGGGCACGCCACGGGCCCGCTTTTTTGCAACAAGATGTGGCCTTTGCGGAGAGGTGCAGAGTTGTTACGTATCGCGGGAAGTTCCCCGCAAATACGCTGCGTTACCTTCGTTGGATCTGAATACAAATGGATGCAAGTCGGGCCGCGGGGACTTCGCCATGCCGCCGACGGTATGGACAATCCGCCTCCGCCGGACCCCCTTCCCGGGGCGCGTCCGCAGGAGGCCCGGGCCCAGCGCCCGTGGCACTCCGTTCGAAGGTCATCCATTCCAACGAGGGTAGAAATCCATGAACACGTCCCGCCTGAGCGCGCTTGCGCTCGCCCTGATCCTGGCCGGCTGCGCCACCAACGGCTCCCAAAGCGGTGCGTCCGCCGATGCATCGCCCATCGCGTCCGTGCTGGGCGCCGCGGGCGCCGGCGGCTCGAGCGGCACTGAAAGCAAGCTCGGCGCTGCCGTGGACGTGTTCAAGGCGGCCACCGTGTCGGACGAGGAACTCAAGGCCGTCTCGCTGCAATTGCGTGCCTATGAGGAGCGCACCGAGAAGGTGGCACCGGCCAAGAACAAGTACGCCCAGCGCCTGGCCCGCCTCACGAAGAAGCACGTCAACGAAGACGGCATGAAGCTCAACTTCAAGGTCTACCTTGCCAACGAAGTGAACGCCGACGCCACGGCCGATGGCTCCATCCGCGTCTATGCCGGCCTGATGGACATGATGAACGACCAGGAACTGCTGGGCGTGATCGGCCACGAGATCGGCCACGTGAAGCTGCAGCACTCCCTGGCCGCCATGCGCACCGCCTACCTGGCGTCCGCCGGCCGCAAGGCGGCCTCCGCCGCCGGCGGCGTGGGCCGGCTGGCCGACAGCGACCTGGGCGCACTGGGCGAGAAGCTCGTCAACAGCCAGTTCTCGCAAAGCCAGGAAACCGCTGCGGACGATTACGGCCTGGCGTTCATGAAGAAGCACAAGTACAAGGTCAGCGCCATGGAATCGGCGTTCCGCAAGCTCGCCGCGCAAAGCGGCGGCAAGGGCGGCGCGCTCGACGAAATGCTGTCCTCGCACCCCGATCCGGGCGGCCGTGCCGACCGCATGCGCGACCAAGCCGCGAAGTAATAATCTCCGAAGGGAGAGGCCCCCCCGCAGGGGCAGGCGACAAGGCCTTGTTTCCTGCGGCGCATTCAGCCTTGGGAATTGCTGTCTGCGGGGGCTACACGGGGGCTGCGAATCGATCAGCGGATTCGCGCGGTGCCGGCGCTTTCAATGAAAGCGGCTCCCGTGCGCCGTGCCCTTTTCGGGCGAGTGAAACTCCAGCCAGCCAAGCCGTGCGAGTTCGTCGATCAGTTGAATGACGGGAGCGGTCGCCTCGCGGATCCCGCAGTCGGCAGCATCGGCCAGAGCCAGCGCCAGATCCTGGCAGGTCCGTGGCTCGTGCAAGACTGCCAGCAGCACGTAAGCCGACGGGTTGATGCGCGCGGCCGTCAGCGTGCGATCGTCTACGACGATGCCTCCCCCGCCGGGTTCCGGCTGCAGGTGCAGTGAGGGAATCAGTCGCATGGTTGTGTGGGGATCAGTCTGCAGGTCATATTCCATCGAGATGTGCCTCCTTCGAGATGAAGTCGAAATGCATGCCGGAGATGCCGTTGCCGATGCCGACGTGGATGCCTGCGGCACCTTCGTTGACCAGGCAATTGAGGTTCCAGTCCAGGCTTTGCGGGTGCAATAACCCAGTACCCATGGCGACCTCGGTCAGTGCGCTGCTGTCGTCGGGGCCGCAGAGGGTCTGGAGATCCCGGGCCCAGGGTCCCAGTCCGTCCACGATCCGGTTATCGCGGATCGTCAGTTGCAGGGGGCAGGCCCGCCGGATGTCGTCGGCGATACAGGTGGCTTCCTTGAAGGCGTCGGGCGGCATGCTGCGCGACTCGCGGTGTTTCGCAACCAACGCGGAGTCGATGCGCAGCGTGCCCGAGACGGTGAGTTCTGTGTCGACCCGGCCGGATAGATCGGTGGGCGACAGCGCCACCTCGCAATAGTTGCCAAGGCTCGCGTGCTCGTCGGGCAGCAGGCCCACCCGGGTGCGGCACAGCAGTTGCAGGCTGTCCGGCAACCGCACCCGCACCCGTGTGGCGGGGCCTGACAGGGTCACGGCGTCCGGTGACAGCAGGAGCCGCGACAGGATCCGGCGGTTCAGTGCCACCGCTCCTTCCATGTCGATTTCCGAGAACCGCTGCACGGCGTACCGGGCCTCGTCGGCGTCGCAGGAGAAGGATCCCAGAGGCATCCACAACACGCTGGCGTCGGCGAATATGCCGCGCAGTGCCTGGCGGGACGGAAGGCGTTCCCAGTCCAGCGGTATTGCGAGGACCCTGCGCGGCCATGCATGGCCGGTTTGCAGCAGGTCGTGGAAGGTCGCGGCAGGCAGGCCGGAGGCGCTGAGCCATTCGGCAATGCCCGGGTCGTCGGTGACGATCATTGCCTCCTCGCCAGAGAAGATCGACTGCAAGTTGCGTGCAAGTCCATCACGCATCCACCGTCTCCTGGGCCGAGAGAGGCTGTCCGTCGGCCGTGCCGTTCTGCGGGAGCATCGCAGCGATGCAAGGACACGACGGGATGTCACCCAGATGGGTCTTGAGGATGGAGGCGCGGGCGCGCTGCACATCGCCGCCGAGTCCTGCCGGCGCGAATCCCGGGGGAGGCGCACCGGCCCCCGGTACCTGCAGCGCGCGGCCATAGACATCTCCGTCGCTCGCGAAACCCTCTGCCACCCATATGCGTCTGGACATGCTGACTTCCTTGCCGCGCCTCCCCAATGCGGGAATCGAGAGCGAACGGCTCATGGACGAATGAAAACGGCCACCGATGGTTCATGGGGCCTTGGAGAAAGTTGGCCGCGGCGCCGGCCGCAAGGAATCCGGCGCTGCGCCGCACCGGAATCAGATGCCGGTGTAGATGATGGCCAGGAAAGGTTTCGGATCCTGCCCCTCCAGTGCCATTCCGCCCGTTCCCTGTGCGTCGTCCAGGGAGCCGAGCAGGGTGATGCGTGGGGCTTCGAGTTGGCCCACATGCGAGGGCTGCAGTGGTGGCTTCAGGGACGAGGCCGCAGTTGGTGCCTGGGTAATCATGGAATTAACCTCCAGAAAGTAAGGATGTGGTCACCGCGACCACGCCGGCAAATTAGCGAAAGCCCATTTCGGGGTCAAATAACCAATGCATAAACGAACAGGTATTGCCAAGCTTGGGTTGGTGTGATGCCGGTGCGGGCCGCGGCGGCGTTTTCCTACGTGCCCCGGCCGCTGCGCTGGCTAGAGTGAAAAGCCCTGTACCCCACTCCAGACAAAGGATCCCCACATGCGCGTGGACATCTACCGCCGTGCCGAACGTGACGGCAAGTTCTCCCACCTCGCGGTGCCCGAAGGCCGCCCGATCCCCCAGGAAGCCATCAACGTGGACTGGGCCTCGGAAGCCCAGGGCCAGGAGCTGGACGAAGCGGCGGACCACTGGGACGACTACGGCATTCCCCGGCCCGGCGCGCAGATCCAGGAGAAGGGCTACGCCATCACCGGCCTGCACGAACTGACCGACTGACAGAGACAAAGAGAACGCGGAAGGCGGGCCTGCGGCGGGCGACGCCGTGGGCCCGGCGTGCCTGCCGTCCGCCGGGGGCCGGACCGAAGGCAGGGCAGCGGGTACTCCGGAGTGTCCATCGGGTGACGCCCCTGCCGTGACAGCACCCGGGGTGCGCGCTACGCTGGAGCGCATGGAGACAAACCACCCTGCGGCGCCCCGAAGTGCGCCCTTCATTCCCCAGCTGCGCCTGTACCGCGCCTGGCTCGAACGCCACCGCGGGCTCGCATTCGACGACTACGGCGCTCTCTGGCGCTGGTCCGTCACCGACCTCGATGCCTTCTGGCAGAGCGTATGGGACTACTTCGGCATCGAATCGCCCACGCCGCACACGGCCGTGCTGGCCCGCAACACGATGCCCGGGGCCGAATGGTTTCCCGGCGCGCAGGTGAACTACGCACGGCAGGCGCTGCGCCATGCCGATGCCGCTCACGCGGCGGGGCAGCCTGCCGTCATCAGCCGCAACGAGCGCGGCGAGCACCGCGAGATCGCCTGGCCCGAGTTGCGCCGGCAGGTGGCGGCGCTGGCGCTGCACCTGCGCGCGCAGGGGGTGCGGCCCGGCGACCGCGTGGCGGCCTACCTGCCCAACATCCCCGAGGCCATGGTGGCGCTGCTGGCCACCGCGAGCCTGGGCGCCATCTGGAGCGTGTGCGCCCCCGACATGGGCACGGCGGCGGTGCTCGACCGCTTCCGGCAGATCGAGCCCAAGGTGCTCATCGCCGTCGACGGCGTGACCTACGGCGGCCGCGACCTGGACCGCCGCAACGTGCTGGCCGAGCTGCGCGGCGCGCTGCCCACCCTGCAGCACATGGTGGTCGTGGACCAGTTGGGTACTGCAAAAACGATAGCAAACTATGTAGATTACACGGCGGCATCGGCACAAAACGATGCGGAAACGGATGCCTTCGAGCCGCTGTGGCTGCCGTTCGACCACCCACTGTGGATCGTCTACTCGAGCGGCACCACCGGCCTGCCCAAGCCCATCGTGCACGGCCATGGCGGCATGGTGCTCGTGGCCCTGCTGCTCAAGGGCCTGCACAACGACATCGGTCCCAGCCACGAGCCCAACTCCTTCGGCGAGCGCTACCACTGGTACAGCTCCACCGGCTGGGTGATGTGGAACGCGCAGGTGAGCGGCCTGCTCTCGGGCACCACCTGCGTGATCTACGACGGCAACCCGGGCGGCAGCAAGGAGCGGCCCGACTGGGGCACGCTCTGGCGCTTTGCGGCCGAGACCGGCGTGACCTTCTTCGGCGCGGGCGCGGCGTTCTATGCCAACTGCATGAAGGCCGGGCTGGACCTCGCCGCCTGCGGCGATCTCTCGCGCATCCGTGCGCTGGGCACCACGGGCTCGCCGCTCTCGCCCGAGGTGCAGGAATGGGGCACCGCCCAGTTCGCGCGCATCGCGGGCGGCCCGCGCGGTGGCGAGCCGATCTGGTGGGACAACATCTCGGGCGGCACCGACTTCTGCGGCGCCTTCATCGGCGGCGACCGCGAGCTGCCCCAGGTGCCCGGCGAGATGCAGTGCCGCATGCTCGGCGCCGCCGTGGAGGCCTGGGATGCGCAGGGCCGCCCGGTCGTGGGCGAGGTGGGCGAGCTGGTCTGCACGCAGCCCATCCCGTCGATGCCGCTCTACTTCTGGGGCGATGCGCCCGAAGGCATGGCGCCGCTGCCGGGCCATCCCGGGGGGCCGCGCTACCTCGCGAGCTATTTCGACATGTACCCGCCCGGCCACGGGCGCCGGCCGGGCGGCGGCGACGGCCCGGCCTCCCTGGGCGCCGTCTGGCGCCACGGCGACTGGCTGCGCATCGGCGAGGAGGGGCGCTGCGTGATCTACGGCCGCAGCGATGCCACGATCAACCGCCACGGCCTGCGCATGGGCACGAGCGAGCTGTACCGCGCGGTGGAGGCGCTGCCGGAGGTGCTCGACAGCCTCGTGGTCGATCTGGAATACCTCGGCCGCGAGAGCTACATGCCGCTCTTCGTGGCGCTGCGCGAGGGCGCCATGCTGGACGGCCCGCTGCGCGAGCGCATCGCCGGCGCGATCCGCACCGCTCTCTCGCCGCGCTTCGTGCCCGACGAGATCGTGCAGGTGGCCGAGGTGCCGCGCACGCTCACCGGCAAGAAGCAGGAGCTGCCCATCAAGAAGCTGCTGCTCGGCCAGCCGCTGGAGAAGGTGGTCAACCGCGACGCCATGGCCAATCCGGGCTGCCTCGCGTGGTACGAGGCGTTCGCGCAGGCCCACGCCGCCCGGCGTCCGGCGGACGCCGCGGGGCGCTGACCGGCTGGGGCGTCAGACCCGCCCGGCGGGCAGCGCGCGTACCAGCGTGCTCTTGCCGAACAGGCTCTCCACCAGATCGACGACCAGTTCGGCCGTCTGGTTGCGGATGTCGAGCGCGGGGTTCAGCTCCACGATGTCCAGCGAGGCGAGCCGGCCCGTGTCCGCGATCATCTCCATGCACAGCTGCGCCTCGCGGTAGTTGGGGCCGCCGCGCACCGTGGTGCCGGTGCCGGGCGCGATCTCGGGGTCGAGGAAGTCCACGTCGAAGCTGAGGTGCAGGTGCACGCCGCCGTCTTCCTGCAGGCCCGCGAGCGCGCGGCGCATGACCTCGCGCATGCCGAGCTCGTCGATGGCGCGCATGTCGTACACCTCCAGGCCGAGCTGGTGGATCATGCGTTTCTCGGCCGCGTCCACGCTGCGCAGGCCGATCTGGCAGAGCTGAGCGCCTTCGAGCGCCGCGCCGGGGCCGCCCAGTCCCGCGAGCGACGCCGGGCCCAGCCCGTAGAGGCTGGCCACGGGCACGCCGTGCACGTTGCCGCTGGGCGAGATCTCGGGCGTGTTGCTGTCGGAATGCGCGTCGAGCCAGAGCACGCGCAGGCGCTTGCCCGCCGCGCGGCAGTGGCGCGACACCGCGCTAATCGAGCCGATCGCGAGGTTGTGGTCGCCGCCCAGCATCACCGGCAGGCGGCCGGCCTCCAACTGCGCATGCACGGCGTCGTGCGTGGCGCGGTTCCAGGCCTCGCATTCGGCCAGGTTGCGCAGGCCCTCGGCCGTGCGTTCGCCGCGCGGGTTCGGCGGGCCGTGCAGGTTGCCGACGTCCTGCACCTCCAGGCCCAGGCGTTGGAGCGCGGGGCCGAGCTGCGCCACGCGCAGCGCATCCGGGCCCATGGCCGCGCCCAGGCGGGCGGCGCCGACGTCGGTGGGAACGCCGATCAGCGTGACCGGGCGCGCGAGGAGAGTGGTGTCCATAAGGGTCGCATTGTGGTGGGCGGGCGGGCCCGCGGGCGTCGGAGATCAGGCCGCTTCGTGGGCCGGCGCGGGCACGCGGGGCGCTGCCGGGGCCGCGCCGGGATCGTTCTCCGCCAGCCAGGGCCGCAGCTGCGCGTAGAGGTCCTTGGGGTCGGCCAGCGCAGGGACCAGCGCAATGCGCTCCAGCAGGCCGGCCGCCTGCCCGAGCGCGCGCATCGTGCGCAGCGCCGAATAGTCCTCCAGCGCGAAGCCGACCGAATCGAACACGGTGACCTGCGCATCGGCGGTGCGCCCGGGCGCGAGGCCGGCGAGCACGCGCCAGAGTTCGGTCACGGCGAAGTCGGCCGGCATCTGCTGCAGGTCGCCTTCGATGCGGGTCTGCGGCTCGTATTCGACGAACACGCCGGCCGCGCGCAGCACGCCCGGCGCCAGCTCGGTCTTGCCGGGGCAGTCGCCGCCCACGGCGTTGAGGTGCATGCCGGGCTCCAGCATGTCGGCCTCGATGACCGTGGCGCGGGCCTTGTCGGCCGTCACCGTGGTCACGATGCCGGCGCCGCGCACGGCCTCGCGCGTGTTGGCGCAGGGCACGCAGCGCAGGCCCTCGCGGGCATAGGGCGCGAGGTTGGCCATGAGCTTGCGCGTGGCCGCGGGGTCGGTGTCGAAGAGGCGCAGTTCGCGCACGCCGAGCAGTCCGAAGAACGCCAGCGCCTGGAATTCCGCCTGCGAGCCGTTGCCGATGAGCGCCATGCTGCGGCTGCCGGGGCGGGCCAGCCGGCGCGCCGCCACGGCCGAGGCGGCCGCCGTGCGCAGCGCCGTGGTGAGCGTGAGCTCGCCCAGGAACACCGGCAGGCCCGTGTCCACCGCCGCCAGCGCGCCGAAGGCCATCACCGTCGGCAGGCCGCCGTGCGGATTGGCGGGGTGGCCGTTGACGTACTTGAAGGCGTAGTCGCCGCCCGCGCGCGTGTCGGCCACGGGCATCAGCTCGATCACGCCGCGCGGCGAGTGCGCGGCCGTGCGGGCGGTCTTGTCGAAATCGTCCCAGCGCAGGAAATCGGCCTCGATGGCCTGGGCGATGGCGCGGATGCAGGCGATGACGCCCGTGCGGCCCACGAGTTCGGCGGCGTGCGGCGCATCGAGGAATTCGGTCAGGGCGGCCGGGCGGGGGGCGCGGGTCATGGTGTGTCTCCTCGGAACGTGGGGGCCATCCGAGGTTCCCACAGCCGCGCGGCAATGCATATCGCCAGAAATGCTGGCACTTGCGCAGAATGCTGCCGTTATGACAGCATCCGCTGCCGTTATGGACAAGATCGATCAGCAACTCATCGCCGCGCTGCGGCACGACGCCCGCGCCAGCGTGGCCACGCTGGCCGCGCGCCTGGGCGTGTCGCGCGGCACCGTCACCAACCGCATCCGCAAGCTGGAGGACACGGGCGTGATCGTGGGCTACACCGTGCGGCTGCGGCCCGAGGGCGAGACGGCCGGCCTGCAGGCATGGATGAGCATCTCCATCGAAGGCAACGATGCGCGCCGCGTCACCGCCTCGCTGCTGGGCGAGCCCAGCGTGCTCGCGCTGCACGCCACCAACGGCCAGTGGGACCTGCTGGCCGAACTGCAGGTGGCCACGCTGGCCGAGCTGGCGCAGGCGCTGGAGCGCATCCGGCTCATCAAGGGCATCCGCAACACCGAGACCAGCATCCACCTCGAAACCCTGCGCGGGCCGCCGCAGGGCGCCGGCCCGCGCCGGTAGGACATGCCTGACGGGCCGGGCGCCGGGCCCGTCCCATAATCGCCCGATGGCAGGCCGCCCGCCGGCCCGCCCCGACCCGACCCCAGGAAGGAAATGCCCGCATGACCCCCCAGACGCCCAAGCGCTTTTCGATGATCCGCGAGTTCCACCTCGCCGACTGGTTCACGCTGGGCAATGCGGTGTGCGGCGTCGGGGCGCTGTTCTCGTCCATGACCTACCTGGAGACCGCCGACGTGCGGCACGTGTATTTCGCATGCGCGCTGGTGCTGGCCGCGCTCATCTTCGACGTGCTCGACGGCCGCATCGCGCGCTGGCGGCAGAAGTCCTCGGCCATGGGGCGCGAGCTGGATTCGCTGGCCGACGTGATCTCGTTCGGCGTGGCGCCGGCCATCATCGCGTACGCCTGCGGCATGCAGGGGCTCTACGACCGCATCGTGCTGGCCTTCTTCGTGGCGTGCGGCGTCTCGCGCCTCGCGCGGTACAACGTCACGGCCGAGACGCTCTCGGAAGGCTCGGGCAAGGTGAAGTATTTCGAGGGCACGCCCATCCCGACCTCGATCGTGCTCGTGGCGGTGATGGCGGTGGCCGCCTCGCTCGGCGCCGTGCGCGAGAACCTGTGGTTCGGCAAGCTGCTCGTGGGCGGCTTCACGCTGCACCCGCTGGTGCTGCTGTTCGCGGTCTCGGGCTCGCTGATGATCAGCCGCATCCGCATTCCGAAGTTTTGACGTCCTGCGTGGTTTGCTATGTTTTATATAGCAAACTATTGAATGGATACGGCGGCATGGAGCACAAAACGCCCTTGAATTGAGCACGCCGGGCCCGGCCGGTGGCGCCAGGGCGCAGTCCTGGGGAGGGGGCGCCCCGCGGCCCGGACGCGGAACGGCCGTGCGCGGATACGCCCGGAGACAGTCCCGCGGGCGACCCCACGTTACACTCCTCCGCTTTGATCCCGCCAGCGCCCACGCCCTTCGTGCGCGCGCTCCACGCCCCATCCGCTCTCCCATCCATGGCCGTTGAAACGTCGGGCCCGGCCCGCACCAGCTTTGACCTCAAGAGCGCCCAACTGCCCGTGGTGGCCGTGGCGCTCAAGACCACCGACGTGGACGTGCTCGCCGCCGACCTGGCCGCGCGCCTGGAAAGCGATCCCGACTTCTTCGACAACGACCCGGTGCTCATCGACCTGGCCGGCGTGCGCGAGTCCGCGGAGCCGATCGACTTCACCGCCCTGTGCGCCGCGCTGCGCCGGCACCGCACGCGCCCCGTGGCCGCGCGCGGCGGCAGCCCCGAGCAGATGGACGCCGCCCATGCGGTGGGCCTGATCGCCGCGCCCGAGGCGCCGCCCGCCCGGCCCGCGCCGGCCGCTGCCGACGCGGCCGTGCGCGAAGTGGTCCGGGAGGTCGTGCGCGAGGTCGAGGTGGTGCGCGAAGTGCCCGCGCCCGGCCCCGGCACGGTGGTGGTGGACAAGCCGTTGCGCTCGGGCCAGCAGGTCTATGCGCGCGGCTCCGACCTCGTGGTGATGGCCGTCGTGAGCTTCGGCGCCGAAGTGATCGCCGACGGCAACATCCACGTCTATGCGCCGCTGCGCGGGCGGGCCATCGCGGGCGCACGCGGCGACACCTCCGCGCGCATCTTCAGCACCTGCCTGGAGCCGCAGCTCGTCTCCGTGGCCGGCATCTACCGCACCACCGAAACCGAGCTGCCCGACAACGTGCGCGGCAAGCCCGCGCAGGTGCGGCTTGACGGCGAGAAGCTGCTCATCGAGCCGCTCGCCTGAACCACCTTCCATCCGAACATCAGACCAACGTCCCAAGGGGAACTGCAGAAATGGCCAAAATCGTCGTCGTGACCTCCGGCAAGGGAGGCGTGGGCAAGACCACCACCAGTGCCAGCTTCGCATCGGGCCTCGCACTGCGCGGCCACAAGACCGCCGTCATCGATTTCGACGTGGGCCTGCGCAACCTCGACCTGATCATGGGTTGCGAGCGCCGCGTGGTGTACGACCTCATCAACGTGATCCATGGCGAGGCCAACCTGAACCAGGCCCTCATCAAGGACAAGCAGTGCGAGAACCTCTTCGTGCTGGCCGCCAGCCAGACGCGCGACAAGGACGCGCTCACGCAGGAGGGCGTCGAGAAGGTGCTGAAGGATCTCGCCGCGATGGACTTCGAATACATCGTCTGCGACTCGCCGGCCGGCATCGAGAGCGGCGCGCTCATGGCCATGCACTTCGCCGACGAGGCGCTGCTGGTCACCAACCCCGAGGTGTCCTCGGTGCGCGACTCCGACCGCATCCTCGGCATGCTGGGCAGCAAGACAAAGCGCGCCATCGAGGGCAAGGAGCCCGTGAAGGAGCACCTGCTCATCACGCGCTACAACCCCCACCGCGTGCAGGACGGCCAGATGCTGAGCCTGGAGGACATCCAGGACATCCTGCGCATCGAACTCATCGGCGTCGTGCCCGAATCGGAGAGCGTGCTGCAGGCCTCCAACCAGGGCACGCCGGCCGTGCACCTGCAGGGCACCGACGTGTCCGAGGCCTACAAGGACGTGGTGGCCCGGTTCCTCGGCGAGGACAAGCCGCTGCGCTTCATCGACGCGCAGAAGCCCGGTTTCTTCAAGCGCATCTTCGGCGGGAGGTAAGCCATGGCCTCGTTCCTGTCCTTCCTGCTCGGCGAGAAGAAAAAGACCGCCAGCGTCGCCAAGGAGCGGCTGCAGATCATCCTCGCGCACGAGCGCAACGGCCGCAACGCCTCCGAGCCCGACTACCTGCCCGCGCTGCAGCGCGAGCTGGTGGCCGTGATCTCGAAGTACGTGAAGATCAACCCCGAGGACCTGAAGGTGCAACTGGAGCGCCAGGACAACCTCGAAGTCCTCGAAGTCAAGATCGAGCTGCCCGACACGGTGCGCTGAGCGCCCGCGCCTGCGCCGTTTAGGAGTGCGAATGGTCGGGTGTCGCCGGATCCATTGAATACTTTGCTATTGAATTGGTAGCAAATGCGAGCCCGCCGCGGTGCGGGCGCCGGGCTCAGAGCGGGTGCTCGGTGTAGAAACGGCCGCCGTGGTAGAGCAGCGGCGGCACGCCCGGGCGGTGCGCGCAGTGCTCCACCTCTCCCACGAAGATCACGTGGTCGCCCTCGTCGTAGCGGCTGCGGTTGAAGCACTCGAACGTGGCCACCGCGCCTTCGATGAGCGGCGCGCCGGCCAGGCCCAGCGTGTAGGCCACGCCCGCGAAGCGGTCCACGCCGCGCGTGGCGAAGCGCTCGGCCAGCGCCTTCTGGTCGGCCGCCAGCACGTTGATCGCGTAGTGCGAGCCGGCCGAGAGCGCGTTCATCGAGCCGGCCGTGCGCGACAGGCTCCAGAGCACCAGCGGCGGTGCGACCGATACCGAATTGAACGAGCTGGCCGTGAGCCCGACGAGGCCGCCGGCCGCGTCCTGCGCGGTGACGATGGTGACACCCGTGGCGAACATGCCGAGCGCGTCGCGGAATTCGCGCGGGGAAAACCGCGGGGGGCTGGCCAGCACGGGCCGGGGCAGGGGACGTGTCACGGGGGGAGGGCGTGGGGCGCGGCGCGCGCCAGGCGGAGAAAAGGGGTCGGCTATTATGGTCCGGCGTCCACGACCCCGCTGCGGCCGGGGGACCGTATCCCCACCGGGCGCGTTGTCGTTGCTGATCCCATCCATGGCCCTGCTTCCCACCTTCACCACCCTCGGCGCCGGCCCCACCGTGCTCATGCTGCACGATGCGGACGGCGGCCACCTGACGTTCGCTCCCCAGGTCGAAACCCTCGCCAGCGCCGGCTACCGTGCCGTCGCCTGGGACATGCCGGGCTACGGCCACAGCGCCCCCATCGAACCCTACGGCTTCAAGGGCCTCGCGCAGAGCTGCATCGCGCTGCTCGATGCGCTGCAGTGCGCCGAAGGCGCCACGCTCATCGGCCATGGCCTCGGGGCGATGGTGGCCGTGGAAGTGGCCGCGCGCGCGCCGCGCCGCGTGGGCCGGCTCGTGCTCTGCGCGGGCGGCCCGGCGCTCGACGGCGAAGGCCTGCGCACCTGGGTGGCGCCGCGGCTGCAGGCGCTGGAAGGCGGCGAATCGATGGAGCGCATCGCCCAGCTGCTGGTGCCGCGCCAGTCCGGCACGGGGGCGCACCCCGAGGGCGCGCGCCTCGCGGGGCACGCCATGGGGCTGGTGCACCGCGCCACCTTCCGGCGCGCGCTCGACCTGCTGCCCGCCTTCGCGCGCGATGCGTCCGATCTGGCCCACCTCGCCATGCCCACGCTGCTGGTGAGCGGCGCGCAGGACCCGTGCATGCCGCCCGAGGCGCTGCAGGCGCTGGCGCATGTGCTGCCGGATGCGCGCCACCTGAGCCTGCCCCACGTCGGCCACTGGCCGCAGCTGGAAGACCCCGACAATTTCGACGCCGCGGTGCTGGATTTCCTCGGCTCCTCCTCCGTGCGGGTGGTGCACTGATGGCGGCGCACGATTCCGGCACCCCCGGGGTGCCCGCCGCGCCGCGCGGCCCCCGGCCCGGCGCACTGTGGCTGCTGCCCCCGGCGGCCGTGCTGGCGCTGGCCGCGATGGGCGCATCAATCTGGGATCCGCGCGCGCTGCAGCCCGCCGGGCAGGGCGGCGGGGCCGCGTCCGATGCGGTCGTCACGCTGGGCCGCGGCCACCTTGGCACCGGGCATGCCGATGCCGGCTACCACTCGGTGGTCGTGCTCGGCGCGCCGGCCGAACGGTCCGCGGCGCCGGCGGCCGTGCCGGGCGCCTCGGGTCCGGCGGCATCGCCCGCAGTGGCCTCCGCACCGCGCGGGGCGGCGCCGGCCGCAGGCCGCAACGCCCCATCGCCCGGGCCGGGCGCTGCGCCGGTGCCCGCCGCCCAGGTCCCCGTGCCCGTGCCGCCACCGGGCGCGGCCGAATCGGTGGCCGCCTGCGCGCAGCTGCTGCCCCGCCTGCCCACGGTGGACCGGGCGCTGTGCGAATCCACGCGGCTGTCCGAGAGCGGCGCGCGCTCGCGCAAGGGCACGCCGCTCTATTGGCGCGACGTGGCGCCCGCCGCGGGCGCTCCCGGCGCGCCGGAGCCGCTGCGCGTGCTGGTGGTGGGCGCCATCCATGGCGACGAACTCACCTCGGCATCGCTCGCGCTGCGCTGGATCGGCTTCGCGGGCCAGCCGCTGCCGGCCTCGCGGCAGGCCGTGCACTGGCGCTTCATCCCGGTGCTCAACCCCGACGGCCTGCTGGCCCGGCCGGCCACGCGCGTGAATGCCCGCGGCGTGGACCTGAACCGCAACTTCCCCACGCCGAACTGGGAGCGCGACGCGCCGCTCTACTGGGAAAAGCGCACCCGCCGCGATCCGCGCCGCTGGCCCGGCCCCGAGCCGCTGTCGGAGCCCGAATCGCGCTTCCTGCACACGCAGATGGAAGGCTTCCGGCCGGACCTGGTCGTCAGCATCCACGCGCCCTACGGAGTGCTCGACTACGACGGCCCGCTGCCGCCGCCCAGCCGGCTGGGGCAGCTGCGGCTCGACCAGCTCGGCATCTTCCCCGGATCGCTGGGCCACTACGGCAGCGTGCGCCAGGGCATGCCGGTGGTCACCATCGAACTGCAGCACGAGCTGCGCATGCCCGACGACCAGCAGGTGCGGCAGATGTGGCGCGACCTGCTCCGGTGGATGGACACCCACCTCGCCGCCACCGACACCCCGGCCGGCGGGATTTCAGGCAAATAGCCCGGATGCCGCCGGATCCATTGGTTTTTATGCTATTAAAAATGTAGCGGACTGCTGCACGGCCGACGTGTCGGCCTGCACGGCGCCCGGCGGGCCGCCCTTGCCCCAGAGCGCGCCGCGGAAGCGCATGCCGAGGAACTGCGCGCACAGCTGCACCGAATCGACCATGGGCTGCGCCTTGGCGCGGTCGCCGCTGGTGGCGACCAGCCCGAGCGTCTTGGCGGCCATGCGCTCCTTGAAATCCAGGCCCGGCACGCGCATCCAGGCGCTCCAGTGGTCCAGGTAGGTCTTGAGCGTGGACGGGATGCTGAACCAGTAGACCGGCGCCACGAACACGATCTCGGTGGCCTCCAGCGTGGCGTCCAGCAGCGTGCGCAGATCGCCTTCGGGCGCGGGATAGGTGCCGGCCGTGTGGCGCAGGTCCACGAAGGGCGGCAGGTCCAGGCGCGCGAGGTGCAGCCAGGTCTGCGCGGCGCCTTCGGGCAGCGCGGCCGCGGCCTGGCGGGCCAGCCACTCGGTGTTGCCGACGTGCCCCGGCTCGCGGGTGGAGGCGTTCAGGAATAAAAAATGGGAAGGCGACATGGCGGCGATCGTAGCGCCGCCATGCTGCCTTCCCCAAGGGGTGGGGTCAGGCCGTCACCGGTGCGCCGCGCGCCGGGCTCTGGCGTGCGTCGAATCCCAGGAAGCCGAAATCCATCGCCGGGCGTTCGCCGCTCAGCAGCTCGGCCATGGCCTTGCCCGAGCCCGCGCCGTGCGTCCAGCCGAGCGTGCCGTGGCCGGCGTTCACCCAGAGCCGGCCCACGCGCGTGCGGCCGATGAAGGGGATGTTGGTCGGCGTGGCCGGGCGCAGGCCGGTCCAGTACTGCGGATCGCCGCCTTCCTCGGGCGTGCGCGTGTCGCACACGCCGGGCAGGATCTCGGCGATGCGGCGCGAGAGCATGTGGCAGCGCGCGCGGGCGAGCGGACTGTCCAGCGACAGGTCGAAGCCGCCCAGCTCGATGGTGCCGGCCACGCGCAGCACGTTGCCCAGCCGGCTCATGGCGATCTTCTTGCCGTCGTCGATGGTGGACACCATGGGCGCGCCCTCGGGCCGCAGCAGCGGGAAGGTGGCGCTGTAGCCCTTGCCGGGGTAGATGGGCAAGTGCACGCCCACCGTGCGCAGCAGCGGCGCCGTGTAGGAACCGCAGGCCGCCACGAAGGCGTCGGCGCGCAGGTCCTGCACCGCGGCACCGGGCTCGCGGGAGCGCACGGCGACGGAGTCGATGGCATCGCCCGTCCGCTGCAGCCGCACGACATCGTGGCCGAAGAGGAACTGCACGCCGCGCTCGGCGCAGCGGCGCGCGAGCGCCTGGGTGAACACGCGCGCATCGCCGCTCTCGTCGGTGCTCGTATAGGTGCCGCCGGTGATGCGGTCGCCGTAGGCGCGGAACGCCGGCTCGATCTGCAGCAGCTCGTCGCGGCTCACGAGGCGGCGCTGCACTCCGTATTGCCGCATCAGCTCGACGGCGTGGCCGGCGGCCTCGAAGGATTTCTGGTCGGTGTAGAAATGGGCGATGCCGCGTTCGAGCCGGTGGTACTCGATGCCCGTGGCGCGCACCATGTCCTTGAGCGTGGCGTGGCTGTAGGCGCCCAGGGCCACGATCTGCTGCACGTTGCGCGCGAAGGCCGTGTCGTTGCACTGCGCGAGGAACTTCAGGCCCCAGCGCCATTGCTCGGGGTCGAGCTGCGGGCGGAACAGCAGCGGCGCCTCTTTGTCGAACATCCACTTGAGCGCCTTCCAGGGCGCATCACGGTTCGCCCAGGGCTCGCAATAGCTCACCGAGATCTGCGCTGCATTGGCGTAGCTCGTCTCCAGCGACGCGTCGGGCTGGCGGTCGACGACGGTGACTTCGTGGCCGCGCTCGGCCAGATGCCACGCGGTGCTGATGCCGATGATGCCGGCGCCGAGGACGATGGTTTTCATAGCTGCGCAGTGTGCTTGCGGCGTCTTTTTTTTTGAAGAGGAATTAAACTTCCTCCAAATTCATCAGTTCCCCTAATGATTCTGCCGCCATGAGCACCTTCGATCCCGCCGCCCTGGAATGCCTGGCCGCCATCGTGGAAGAGGGGGGTTTCGAGCGCGCCGCCCAGCGCCTGAACGTCACCCAGTCGGCCGTCTCGCAGCGGCTGCGCGCCCTGGAGGCGCAGGTGGGCTCGGTGCTCATCGTGCGCAGCCGCCCGCTCAAGCCCACGAGCGCGGGGCAGCTGCTGCTCAAGCACACCAAGCAGTTGCGCCTGCTGCGCGCCGACCTGGAGCGCGACCTGCAGGACCTCGCGCCCAGCGCACCCGGCGGCGCCCGCGAGGACGAGCGCATCGCCATCGCGGTCAATGCCGACAGCATCGCCACCTGGGCGCTCGACGCGCTGCACGACCTGGCCCGCCAGCGGCTGCCGCTGGAGATCATCGTGGACGACCAGGATTTCACGCAGGAATGGCTGCGGTCGGGCCAGGTGCTCGGCTGCGTGACCACGCTCAAACAGGCGCTGCGGGGCTGCAAGGTCGTGCCGCTGGGCGCCATGCGCTACGTTGCGGTGGCCTCGCCGGGGCTGGTGGAGCGGCATCTGCCGCAGGGCCTCACGCCGCACAGCTGCCGCGACGTGCCCTTCCTGTCGTTCAACCGCAAGGACGACATGCCGGCCGAATTCATGATGCGGGCGTTCGGGCTCAAGCGGGTGGCGCTGCACCACCTCTTCCTGCCCAGCTCCGAGGGCCAGGTGCGCGCCGCGATCGCGGGGTGGGGCGCGGGCGTGGTGCCGGAACTGCTCGCCCGGCCCGCGCTGGCCGCCGGCACCCTGGTGGACCTCGCGCCCGGCCATGCGCTGCCGATCCAGCTCTACTGGCACTGCTGGAATCTGGAGTCCGAAGTGCTCGACTCCCTCACCGAGGCCCTCACCGCCACGGCTGCCCGCACGCTGGCGTCCGCCACGTGACAGGGCCCCGCCCCGGTCCCTCCGAAGCCCTTGACACAGGGCCTAAGATGTGAACATGAACACGTCCGTTCCACCCCGCCGTTCCTTCAAGGCGCAGATGCACGAGGCCCGCGCCCAGGCCATCGTGGCCGCCGCGGGCCGGCTGCTGGGCGAGAAGGGCTTCGAGGCGATGACGCTGGAAGAAGTGGCCGCCGAGGTGGGCGTCGCCAAGGCCAGCCTCTACAAGCATTTCTCCGGCAAGGAGGACCTTTGCGCCGCCGCCATGGCCCACGCCGTGGACCGCCTGAGCGAATTCCTCGACGGCCTGCCCGCCGACACCCCGCCCTTCGAGTGCCTGCGCCAGCTCCTGCGCTGGCTGCTCTCGCTGCAGCTCACCGACGAGCTTCCCCTGCTGCTGAGCCGCAACTCGGGCCTGGAGCGTCCCTTGCGCGAATGCACCGCCTACCAGAGCGCCCTGCAGGGCGTGAGCGAACGCATCACGCAGTGGATCGACCAGGCCCAGAAGGGTGGGCAACTGAGCCGCGTGCTGCCGGCCGAGGTGATCCTCTATTCGCTCTACGCGCGCACCGCCGATCCGCTGCTGTCGATGCTGCGCGAGCAGGGCGGCTACACCGATGGGCAGATCATCGACTGGGCGGTGCAGACCTGCTTCGACGGGCTGGGGGCGAGGTAGAGGGACATCCCCCTGAGGCGCTGCGCGCCTTCCCCCTTCTCTCACGACGCTGCGCGTCGTGGGAAGGGAGACGACGCCGGTGGCCGGGCGAAGCCCGTTCCACGGCGTCTGCTGGCATGCCCTGCTCCGCGGCCGTCTGACCGGGGAGGGCCCGCCTGTTCCTCGGCTGCTGGCTGTGCTGGGGCTGCGGGGCGGGGTGCTCTCAGCGCACCAGCAGCACCGGCACGCGGCTGCTGGCCAGCACCTGGGTGCTGACCGACCCCATCACGAGCTTGCCGAGCGCACCGTGGCCGTGGGAGCCCATGACCAGCAGGTCGTACTGGCCGGCATCCGCCACCTTGGCGATGGTTTCGCCCACGGGGCCGGTCTTCACGAGGCGCTTGGCCGTGATGCCGTGGCGTGCCAGGAACTTGACGACCGGGTTGGTGACCTTGTCGGCCTCGTCGGCGTAGTACTTCTCGACCACGTCCTTGCCCAGGGCGGCCCGTGCCCGGGGCGGCAGCGGCGATTGCACGGTGATGACGGTCACGTCGTGCGTGCCGCCTGCGAGCAACTCGTCGTGCGTGGCGAGATAGGCCAGCATTTTCTTGGTGTAGGCGCTGCCGTCGACGGCCAGGAGGATGTTCATGGTTGGATGGTTTCCACAAGATGGTGTTTGAAGACTAAAGCGCGCCTGTGCCTGTTGTCTTGACCTGGGTCATCTTTGTGGTGCCGTGCGCTCGGGCGTCGGAAAGGCCCTGCGGGGCGATCCCGGGGCCATCATACGGTGACCGTGAAATGCGGGCGGAAGGTTTCCTGCTCGCCCTTGCCGGCATACCCCAGCGGATTGGCGACCACGCGACATTGCCACGCGCTGCCGTCCGCACGGGTGCCCTGCGCGGTGTAGTCGCTCGGCGCATGCAGGTGGCCATGCATCCAGACCTGCGCGTGGGGCAGGAGGTCGTCGAGCGCGTTGCAGAAACCCGCCGTGCCCGGCACCAGCCCATAGCGCGGATCGGCACTGCGCAGGCTGGGCGCGAAGTGGGTGACCGCTACCGTGGGGCCATCGAACGGCTCTTGCAGCGCCTCCCGCAGCCAGCGCTGGCAGGACAGCGCTTCCTCGCGCATCGGCTCGGCCAGGAACGGCTCGCCGCCGCGCGTGCCGCCGGTCTTGCGCAGGTAGAAATTGGCGGCGCGGAACGCCTTGTCGCGGTGGCGCAGCAGCTGGGTGGTGTCCGTGCCTTCGCCGCTCTTGCCCCAGGCGAGCGCATCGAAGTCGCTCCACAGCGTGGTGCCCACGAAGCGCACGCCGCCGCGCACCGCGGTCGTGCGGTCCAGCCATTGCAGGCCGAGGCGGTCGCACGTGGCGCGCAGCCGTTCGCGGCCCGCGTCGAAGTCGGCCATGTCGTATTCGTGGTTGCCCGGGACGAACAGCACCGGCACGGGCCAGCCGGCGTATTGCGGCAACGGGGAGAAGCGCGCGAGCCCGAAATCGTCGTCCGCCAGGCGGGAGCCGCTCTGGTAGGAACCGATATCGCCTGCCAGGACGAGCAGGTCGGCGCCCGGGGCGGGGCTGGGCTGGAACGCGGGGTGGGCCTCCAGGTGCAGGTCGGACAGCAGTTGGATCTTCATGTCCGCGGATTGTCGGCTGCCGGGCGTGCCCGCGCTGCCGGCGTTTGCGCCGCCGTGTGCAGGGCCGATCGGGCCATGGCATCCCGCAGCCAGCGGTGGGCGGCGTCATGGCGGCGGCGGCGGTGCCAGAGCGCATCCACATGCACGGTGGGAAGCGGCATGGGCAAGGGCCGCCAGAGGAGTTCCCCGCCCAGGCTGGCCACCCCCACGAAATGGCGCGGAAGCACGGTGAGCAGGTCGGTGGTCGCCACCACGCGGCCGGCCGTGAAGAACTGGTTCACGGTGAGCACGATGCGCCGTTCGCGCCCGAGCGCGGTGAGCGCTTCGTCGATGAAGCCATACGGCTTGCCCGAGAAGCTCACGAGCAGGTGGCGGGCGGCGCAGTACTGGTCCAGCGTCAGCGGCTCCCTTGCCAGGGGATGGTCCTGCCGCATCACGCACACGTATTCGCCGTCGTAGAGCCGCAGGCTTTCGTGCGCGATCACGCTGTCGGTCTGCGCGCGCGCGGTGAGGTCGGCCATGACGGCGGGGAAGTAGCCCACCGCCATGTCGGTGGAGTCGTCGTCCAGCAGGCCGCGCGGGTCCCGCGTGGTGAGCGGCACCACGCGCAGCGACACCCCCGGTGCCTCGCGTTCCACGATCTCCACCAACGGCGGAATCAGTGTCGCGCCCGTGGCATCGGCCATCGCAAGCACGAAGGTGGAATTGGCGGATGCCGGATCGAACGCGCCCGGCGCCAGCGACTGCTGCAACTGGGCCAGGGCCTGCCGGACCGGAGGCCACAGGGCCAGCGCGCGCGGCGTGGGCTCCACGCCCTGGCCCTTGCGCACCACGAGATCGTCGCCGAGCACCTCGCGCAACCGCCGCAGGGCGTTGCTCACCGCGGGCTGGGTCAGCGACAGCTTCTCGGCCGCGCGGGTCAAGTTGCGTTCGCCCATGACTTCGTCGAAGACGCGCAGCAGATTCAGGTCGAGTGAGCGGAAATTGATGGGTTGCATGGGTTGGCCATCACGATTCTGAATGTCTGGGATTCAAAATATAAAGTGGAACAGTCATGGGGTAAACCCTAAGATACCTGCATTCGCCCGGCAACTTCGCCACAAGCGACTGAAAGGGTCTTACACCATGACGAACTTTGTACACATCGACTACCGTACCGAACATGCTGGCGTGGCACGTGCCGAACAGGCTGCTTCCACGCTGAAGAACGCCTTCGATGGCGCGCGCGGTGCCTCCTCCCTGCTGCTGGCCGCCGTTGTCGCCGCCGTGCTGGTGGTGGCCAACCAAGTGCTTGACACCTGGGGCGAAGGCCATGCGCTCGCCGCCTGGATGGTGCTCTGGCTGATCGCCTTCGCCGCCCTGGCCCTGCTGGCCGGCCCCGTCCGCCGCACGGCTGCCGCGCTGCGCGCAGGCTTCCAGGCCTGGAAGGAAGCCCGCCGCCGTGAAGCCGAAGACGAAAAGACCTGGAATGCGGCCCTGTACGACGCCCGCATCATGGCCGACCTGAGCCGCGCGATGAATGGCATCGCCGTGGACAACATCCGCCGCTACTACTGATCCGCACTGCGGTGCTGGCGCCCCGGCAGGGCCGGGCGCAGCGGACACCTGCTTTCGCGTTTCGCTTCAAAGGCGCCTTTCCCGGGCGCCTTTTTTTTATGGATGGCCGCCACGTTCGCGATGCGGTTGCGGGCGGGTGGGCTGCCTGCCGGTCATCCCTCGTGCGCGGCAGCCGAGGCGTTGCGGGGGCCCAGCCACCGTTCGCGCCACCGCTCCAGCCCCTGGTAGACCACCGGCGTGGTGTAGAGTGTGAGCCACTGGCTGGCGGCCAGGCCGCCCACGATGGCCCATCCCAGGGGTCGCCGGAGTTCGGAGCCTTCTCCGCTGCCCAGCACCAGCGGCAATGCGCCCAGCAGCCCGGCCAGGTTGGTCATCAGGATGGGGCGCAACCGCAGCACCGCAGCCTGCCGGATCGCGTCGCGCGGTGCCATGCCTTCGCGCCGTTGCGCTGCCAGGGCGAAGTCGATCATCAGGATGGCGTTCTTCATCACGATGCCGATGAGCAGGAACAGGCCCAGCAGCGCCATGAGGCTGAAGGGCGTTCCGGTCAGCCACAGCACAGCGAGCGCGCCGATGCCGGCGGGCGGCACGGTCGAGAGGATGGTGAGCGGGTGCAGCGCGCTCTCGTACAGCACGCCCAGCACCAGGTACACCGCCAGCACCACGCCCAGGATCAGCCAGGGCTGGGAGCGCACGGCCCGCGCGCGCGCTGCATCCTCGCCGGTCGGCGCGACATGGACCGAAGCCGGCAGCATGGCGCGTGCCAGCAGGGCATCGAGCGCCTGCTTTCCCTGCTCTGGCGTGACGCCGGGGGCCAGGCTGTAGCCGATGTACATGGCCGCGAAGAGTCCGTCGTGCCAGACCTGGTCGTCCGCCAGCCCGTAGCGCCACGTGGCGAAGGCCGTGAGCGGCACGCGCTCTCCACGCGAAGAGCGCACCTGCACCTGCGCGAGCGATTCCGGCTGGGCAGTGAAGCGCGGGTCCAGCTCCATCACCACGCGGTACTGGTTGAGCCGGTCGTAGAGGGTCGCCACCTGCCGCTGCGAGAACGAGTTGTTGAGCACGGTGGCCACGGTGTCCATGTCCACGCCGAGGCGCCGTGCGGCCTCGCGGTCGATGTCCACTATCACCTGCTGGGCGCCGCCTTCGCTCACGGCCTGCACATCGGTGAACTCCGGGGCCTCGCCCATCGCCTGGGAGATCTTGCGGGCCCAGGTCCGCAGCGGGCCGGCTTCGCCCGACCGCAGGATGACGGCGGTATCGGCCTCGCCAAACGACAGGCTGCCGATCTGGATGTCCTGCTCGATGCTGGGGCTCAGCACGCCGCCCGGCACGGCAGGCGCGGCCCGGCGGAGCCGGTCGATGACGGCCTGGGTCGGCTCCCCGCCACGCTCGTGCAGGGGCTTGAGGCCCACGATGAGGAAGCTGTTGGCCACGCTGCCGCTGCCACCGCTGGTGCCGGCCACGTGCGCCACCGCCGGATCGGCGAGGATCAGACGGCGGTAGGCCTCGATCTTGGGCTGCATGACCTGGAACGAGAAGCCGTCGTCGCCGCGGATGAATGCATGCACGATGCCGGTGTCCTGCCGCGGCAGGAGGATCTTGGGCAGCGACTGGTACAGCCACACATTGACCGCGATCACGCCCGCGAAGGCCACCAGCACCACTGCGGGATGCGCCAGTGCCCATCCCAGGCTGCGCTCGTAGGTGCGCCGCAGGTCGGCCAGCATGGCCATCGCCAGCGTGCCCACGCGCGCGATCCGGCCTGCGGAGGTGCCTGGCGCCGGGGCCTGCCGCTGCGCGCGCAGCCCCCAGGCGCACAGCACCGGCGTGACGGTGACCGACACGCCGAGCGAGATCAGCATCGCGGCGGCCAGGGTGAGGGAGAACTCGCGGAAAAGCCGTTGCACCATGCCACCCATGAACAGCACGGCCACGAAGACCACCACCAGCGCCAGCGTCATCGCCACGAGCGTGAAGCCGACTTCCTGCGTGCCGCGCAGCGCCGCGCGCAGGGGCGAGAGGCCGCGTTCGATGTGCCGCTCCACGTTCTCCAGCACCACGATGGCATCGTCCACCACCAGGCCCGCTGCCACGATGAGTGCCATCAGCGACAGGTTGTTGAGCGAGAAGCCCGCCCAGTGCATGGCGGCAAAGGTGCCGATGAGCGACACGGGAATCGCCACCACGGGAATGAGCGCCGTGCGCAGCCGGCCCAGGAAGGCGGCCACCACCCCCACCACCAGCCCCACGGACAGCAGCAGCGTGAAGTGCGCCTCGCGCAGCGTGGCCCGGATGCCCTGCGATCGCTCCACCACCACCTCCAGCCGCGCGCTGGCCGGCACGAGCGTGCGCAGGTAGGGCAATTGCGCACGCACCGCGTCCACGGTGGCGACGATGTTCGCGCCCGGCTGCCTGCGCACCTGCAGGATCACGGCATCGCGTTCGTTGTGGAACCCGCTGCTGTAGCGGTTTTCGGTGGAATCGGTCACGCGCGCCACGTCGGACAGATGAACGGCCGCGCCGTCCTGCCAGCGCACGATGAGCGGCGCAAAGTCGCTGGCCCGCGCAGGCGGCGATGCCATCGACAGCGGCCACTGCCTCGTGCCGTCGTCCATGGCACCGAGCGGCTGCACGGTGGTGCTGCGCGCGATGGCCGTGCGCACGTCGTCCAGCGCGAGCCCCTGGTGGGCCAGCGCGCCCGGATCCAGCTGCACCCGCACGGCCGGCAGCGATGCGCCGCCGACCGACACGTCGGACACGCCCGGGACCTGCGCAAGTTTCTGCGCAAGGATGGTGGAGGCCGCGTCGTAGAGCGCGGCCGCGGGCAATTCGGGAGACGACAGCGCCAGCACCACCACGGGACGCTGCGCCGCCTGGATCTTGCGGAAAGTGGGGTTGCCCTTCATGCCGGGCGGCAATTGCGCGCGCACGGCATTGATGGCCGCCTGCACGTCGCGCGCGGCGGCATCGAGGTCGCGGCCGATTTCGAACTCCAGCTTCACGTCGGTCGATCCCTGGAAACTGTTCGAGGAGATCGCCGTCACGCCGGCGATGGCGCCGAGCGCTCGCTCCAGCGGCGCGGCCACCGTGGCGGCCATGGTCTCCGGGCTGCCGCCGGGCAGGCTGGCGCTCACGCGGATGACGGGGTAGTCCACCTGGGGCAACGCCGCCACGGGCAGCATGCGCCAGGCGAGCAGGCCCAGCAGCACCAGGGCGCAGGCCAGCAGCACCGTGCCGACCGGGCGCCGCACGCACAGCCGCACGAGGCCGTTCATGGCTGGCGGTCTTCCCGCCGGCGCCGCTGCCCGAGCCGGTCGAAGAACAGGTAGACCACGGGCGTGGTGAAGAGGGTGAGCACCTGGCTCACGATCAGCCCGCCCACCATCACGATGCCCAGGGGCTGGCGCAACTCGGCCCCCGAGCCGCCTGCGAACATGAGAGGCAGCGCGCCGACCAGTGCGGCCAGCGTGGTCATCAGGATCGGCCGCAGCCGCAGCAGCGCGGCCCGGCGGATCGCTTCGTGCGCCGGAAGCCCCAGGCGGCGCTGCGCATCGAGCGCGAAGTCCACCATCATGATCCCGTTCTTCTTGACGAGGCCGATGAGCAGCACGATGCCGATCACGGCCACCATGTCGAGCGGGCGACCGGTGGCGAGCAGCGCCAGCAGCGCGCCCACGGCGGCCGAGGGCAGTGTGGAGAGGATGGTGACCGGGTGGATGGCGCTCTCGTAGAGCACGCCCAGCACGATGTACATCGTGACCACCGCCGCGAGGATGAGCCAGAGCGTGTTCGACAGCGACGCGCGGAATGCCTCGGCCGCGCCCTGGAAGCGCACCTCGATCGGTGGCGGCAGCCCCGCGGCGGCGATCTCCGCCTCGATGGCCTGCACGGCCGCGCCCAGCGAGGCCTGCGCGCCCAGATTGAAGGACACCGTGGCGGCCGGGAACTGGCCCTGCTGCGCGATCTGCAGCGGCGCGGGCTGCTGCACCACGCGCGCGATGGCGGCCAGCGGTACGCTCCGCCCCGCTGGCGTGGTGACGTAGGTGGTCTGCAGTGCATCCAGCCCGCGCGCATGCCGTGGGTCGACCTCCAGCACCACGCGGTACTGGCTGGCCTGCGTGAAGAGCGTGGCCACCTGCCGCTGGGCGTAGGCGTTCTGCAGGGCCGTGGCCACATCGGCCACGGTGAGGCCCAGGCGGGCGGCGGCGTCGCGGTCCACTTCCACGTGCGCCTGGCGGCCCTGCTGCTGGAGATCGCTGGTCACATCGGCGAGTTCGCGGCGCGCCTGAAGGCGTTCCACGAGGCGGGGCACCCAGGTATCCAGCAGCCGTGCATCGGGCGTGGTGAGGGTGAAGAGGTATTGCGTGCGGCTGACGCGGTCTTCGATGGAGAGTTCCTGCACCGGCTGGAACCATGCACGGATGCCAGGCACCTGAGCGGCCCTCTCCCGCAGGCGCGCCAACAGGGCTGCGGTTTTGTCGCGTTCCCCGTGCGGCTGCAGGTTGAGCAGCATGCGCCCGCTGGCGAGCGAGGCATTGCTGCCATCCACCCCGATGAACGACGCCAGGCTGGCCACGCCGGCTTCCTGCAGGAGGGCATCGGACAACGCCTGCTGGCGCTGCGCCACCACGGCGAAGGCACTGCCGGGCGGCACCTCGGTCACGACCTGCACCACGCCGCTGTCCTGCACGGGGAAGAAGCCCTTCGGTACGGCGGCATACAGACCCGCCGTGAGCGCCAGCGTGGCGAGCATCACGGTCAGCGTGAGCCGCTGGTGGGCCAGCACCCAGTCGATGGCGCGGGCGTAGCGTGCGAGGGCACGGTCCATGAAACCGCCTGCAGCGCCCGCACCGGGGGCGGCGGCATGCGGCGCGCGCAGCAGCCGCGCCGCCATCATGGGGGTGAGCGTGAGAGACACCACCAGCGACAGGCCGATCGCCACGGCCAGCGTGAGCGCGAATTCATGGAACAGCCGTCCCACCACGTCGCGCATGAACAGCAGCGGGATCAGCACGGCCACGAGCGACACGGTGAGCGACACCAGCGTGAAACCGATCTCCGACGCCCCCTTGAGTGCCGCGCGCAGCGGCGGCTCGCCTGCCTCGCGGTGGCGGGCGATGTTCTCCAGCATGACGATGGCATCGTCCACCACGAAGCCGGTCGCGATGGTGAGCGCCATGAGGCTCAGGTTGTTGACCGAAAAGCCCAGCAGCACCATGGCGCCGAAGGTGCCGACCAGCGAGATCGGCACCACCACGGCGGGAATGAAGGTGGCCGAGGGGCTGCGCAGGAACAGCCAGGTGACCGCCACGACCAGCAGCACGGCGAAGACCAGTTCCTGCTGCACGCCGCGCACCGAGGCGCGGATGCTCTGCGTGCGGTCGGTGAGCACGGCCACGTCCACGGCGGCGGGCAGGGTGGCCGTGAGGCGCGGCAGCAATTCGCGCACGCGGTCCGCCACTTCGATCACGTTCGCGCCGGGCTGGCGCTGGATATTGACGAGCACCGCCGGCTGGCGGTCGGCCCAGGCGGCGAGGAAGCGGTCTTCCGGCCCGGTTTCCACGGTGGCCACGTCGCCGAGCCGGATGGGCGCGCCGGCCGGGGCGCTGCCTGCAGGCTGCGACGCAGTCGAGAAGGCGGGCATGGCCGTGGCACCGTCGGCCGGAGAGCGCCACGCCACGATGAGGCGGCGGTAGGCCTCGGGGCTGGTGATCTGGTCGTTGGCATCCAGCAGCGTGGTGCGGTACGGCCCGTCGAAGCTGCCCTTGGGCTGGTTGGTATTGGCGGCGGCGATGGCGCGGCGCAGGTCTTCCAGCCCCAGGCCGTGGGCGGCCAGCGCGGAAGGGTTGGCGCGCACCCGCACCGCCGGCCGCTGGCCGCCGGCCAGGCTCACCAGGCCCACGCCCGACACTTGCGAGAGCCGTTGCGCCACGCGCGTCTCGACCAGGTCGTGCACCTCGTGCAGGGGCAGGCTGGGCGAGGTGATGGCCAGGGTGAGGATCGGCGCATCGGCCGGGTTCACCTTGCGGTAGATGGGGGGCGCCGGCAGGTCGGCCGGCAGCAGGTTGGCAGCGGTGTTGAGCGCCGATTGCACGTCCTGCTCGGCGACGGCCAGCGGGGCGTCGAGCATGAACTGCAGCGTGATCACCGACGCCCCGTGCGCGCTGGTGGACGACATCTGCTTGAGCCCTGCGATCTGGCCGAGCCGGCGCTCCAGCGGCGCGGTGATCGCACGCGCCGTGACGTCGGCGCTGGCACCCGGCTGGAACGTGAAGACCTGGATGACCGGATAGTCCACCTGCGGCAGCGCGGCCACCGGCAGCATGCGCCACGCAATGGCACCCGATGCCAGCAGGGCCAGCATGAGCAGCAGCGTGGCCACCGGCCGCAGGATGAAGGGGCGCGACAGGTTCATGGCGGCAGGATGTCAGCGGGCCGAGGGGGCCGCCGATGCGGGTATGGCCGGGGTGCCTGGTTCTGGCAGCGACCCTGTCAGCGATGCGCCGCCTTGCGCCGCGGAGGCGGCCGACGCGCGCTGGCGCTGCTGCAGCTGCAGGGCGGTCTGCGGTGCTTCGCCGTCCACCACGCGCACGACCTCGCGGCCTTCGCGCAGGCGGTCGAGGCCTTCCAGCACCACGGCATCGCCCGGAGCCAGTCCTTCCTCCACGGAAACGTATTCGCCATCGCCG